>JACPQF010000078.1 GCA_016190625.1 Chloroflexota bacterium
AAAAGCGGTGGGGAATCGCATCCGCTTTTTGGCACTATGTGGGGGGCAACAGCAGGTCTGGCAAACAATTCAGACCTCCTAGTGGGGACAGAATTCGCGGGTCTCTGCATATTGCCAGTTTTCGGCTGCATTTCTAGGCATCCGGACGGCATTGGGGGCAAACACGCTGATCGCCAAGATAACCCTTGGGCTGGGCTACGCGATCGGCTGGGGAGCGACAGCGTGGGTACGCCTAAGCACTGACAACGCCGATTGGCGATTTTGGTGGCTACCTTGGCTACTCATGGCAGTGATTTGCACCGCCGCGGCGACGAGTAGGCAAGGGGGGTTCGACAAGAGGGCGTGTATTGCCAAAACCGCGCCTAAGTACTAATCTATTGCTCGACGGATGTGATATAATGGCTCCGGTGGTAGCCGACGAGGGATACCTACTCCGGTCGGCGAGGCTCTCGATTTATTTCACGATCAAACGACGAAGGAGACGCAATGGATTTCCAGCTTGGCGATGAGCACAGGCTCATTCGCGATACGGCCCGAAGAATCGCCCGGGAGAAGGTGCTCCCACGCGTGTTCGAGATCGACCAGAGCATGGAGTATCCCGAAGACATCTTTCGAACCTTCAAGGAAGCGGGACTCCTGGGCACGGCGTTGCCGGATAAATATGGCGGGGCGGGCGCCGGCGTCCTTGGCCTTTGTCTGGCTGTCGAAGAGGTTGCCAAGTATTGCCAGTCTTCGGCTCTGATCCTTCTTCTCACCAAGCTGCCGACATCTGCCATTCAACTGGCGGGGTCCGAGGAGCAGAAGCAGCGATTCCTCGGGGGCGTCGCCACCGGCCAGCTTCGGGGCGCCTTTGGCCTGACCGAGCCAGCCGCCGGGTCCGATGTGGCGGGCATCAGGACGGTCGCCCGAAAGCGGAACGGCGACTATGTGTTGAACGGCACGAAGGTCTGGATTTCCGGCGCTTCCGTCGCCGACTTCTGCACCATTGGCGCCAAAACAGACGCATCGGCGCGAACGAAGGGTTTCAGCGTTTTCATCGTCGAGCGAGGCACGCCGGGGTTTCGGGTCGGGAAGCATGAGAAGAAGATGGGGGTCCGGGGCGTGCCCAACTGCGAGCTGATAATGGAGGACTGCGTCGTCCCAGCGCGCAACCTGGTCGGGCCGGAGAACAGCGGCTTTCATGTGCTGATGCGTACGCTAAACACCGTCCGGCCGGTGGTAGCGGCCCGTGGTCTGGGCGCATCGCAGGGCGTGCTCCAGTATGCGGTCGACTACGCCAAGCAGCGGGAGGCCTTCGGCCAGCCGATCGCCCAGTTGCAGGCGCTCCAGTTCAAGATGGCGGACAGGGCGATCGAAATCGAGGCATCGCGTCTCCTGACCTACCAGGCGGCACAGATGGTGGACGATGGGAAGATCGGCCCCGAGCATGCTCACATGCTATCGATTGCGAAAGCCTTTGCTACGGAGACCGCCGTTCGCACCGCTCATGATGCCCTGCAGATTCTGGGCAGCTACGGCTACAGCGCGGAATCGCTGACGGAGCTTATTTATCGGGACGTACGCCAACTGATGATCGTTGAGGGAACCAGCGAGATCCACCGGACCATTATCGCCCGCGCTATGTTGAACGACGTTCTGAACTACCGGTGACATGTTAGCTGTCAGCGTTCAGGTTTTAGCGGTCAACTGGACCGAGAACAGATGAGACTGGCTCGCCGCGGTTGACTGTCTGATGCCTGCTTTCTGAGCTTCCTAGGGCTTGTCACGGGAAAGCTGGGGTGGGGAGGGTGAGGAATCGGGATTGGTGGCATCGGGCGTGTGGTCATTTAGGTCGGGCAGGAGACGCTTCACCTTGCCGAACAGAACGCAGCCCTTGATGCCCGGCTCACAAGAGCGATTCAAGCGATGACAGTATTCCCGCTCTTCGTGAGGACAACCCCAGCCACTCATGGGCGAATGATACCATATTCTGAGGAGAATGGGGAGCAGCATGAGACCCAATCGGTTGAAGGCGCTGTGGCGTGAAGGAAAGCCGGCGGCGGTTGGCTGGCTGATGACGGCTGATCCCTACGTAGTGGAGGCCATGGCCAGCGCCGGTTTCGACGGCCTCGTGTTGGACATGCAGCACGGGATGGGCATCGGGGTCGACCGGGCAGTGGCCTGCCTTCAGGCGATCAGCTCTACCGAGACCGTGCCCCTGGTTCGTGTGCCCTGGAACGACCCTGTACACATTCAGTACGTGCTCGACGCTGGGGCCTACGGCGTCATCGTGCCTCTGGTCAATAGCCGGGACGAGGCGGTGAAAGCTGCTGGTGCCTGCCGCTATGCTCCGGCGGGTTATCGGAGCGTCGGCCCCAATCGCGTTCGCTTCTACGCCGGGTCGGATTACTTCCAACACGCCAACGACGAGGTTATTTGCCTGGTAATGATCGAGCATGTCGAGGCGGTCGGACGGGTTGAGGAGATAGCCAGCACACCGGGCATCGACGGATTCTACATTGGACCGTCGGACCTTGCCGTCACTATGGGATTGCCGCCAGGCATGGACAACAAGGATCCTAGGCACGTGGAGGCCTGTCAGCGGGTGTTGGATGTGTCCGCAGCCAGAGGGCTAGTTGCCGGCATTCACTGCGGGGGAGCGGCCGAAGCAGCCCGTCGCTTTGCTCAGGGCTTTAGGTTTTGCCCCATTGCTAGCGATATCGGGTTGGTCATTTCAGGCGCGGCGTCTGCCATAATGACGCTGCGACAGGCCCAGACATAGATGATGCGGCGCCGGTAGGGGCATGGCGTTGTTCACTCCCCTGCTGAACGCCGGAAGATTTCAGCAGGAAATGAGCGATGCCTATTTACGAGTTTGAAGACTGCCGGCCACGAATCGCCGCTAGCGCTTTCATCCATCCCACCTCGGTGATAATTGGCGATGTGGTAATCGGAGAGGACTGCTTCATTCTGCCTAATGTGACCCTGCGCGGCGACTACGGACGAATCGAGATCGGTAATGGTTCCAACGTGCAAGATAACAGCGTTTTGCATGGCGCCTGCAATCTCATGCGCAATGTGCTCGTCGGCCATAGCGCGATCATTCACGGCTCCAAGATCGGCGAAAACGCGTTGATCGGCATGGGGGCGATAATCCTCGACGACGTCGAAGTGGGCGAGGGCTGCATAGTGGGGGCTGGCGCCGTGGTCGCCCCGCGCAGCGTCATCCCGCCTCACAAGGTCGTGATGGGGATTCCAGCGGCGGTGACCGGGGACGCACCGACGCTGCCAGTAAGTGGACCGGAAAGCGGGGCGGGGTTGTATCAGGAGCTCGGGCGGCGCCATGCGAGCAGCCTACGAGAGATAAGCCGCGAGGAGGCGATTGGATAATCCTTGATTGCGTATCCACATTTTTGGGGAGGTGAACCGTGGAAGACCTAACCTATTCCGAAAGGCCAACCCTGCGCAACCCGGTGATGATCGGCGCGTTCGCTGGCTGGAACGACGCCGCCGGAGTGGCCACGGCAGCCGTCCAGTTCCTCATCCAAAACTGGTCGGCGGTCAAGTTTGCCTCGATAGATCCGGAGGAGTTCTACGTCTTTACACGAGTACGGCCGCATGTTTATATCGAGGGCGGAACGCACCGCCGGATCGAATGGCCGGCAAATGACTTCTATTACCATGTTGATCCGACCTCGCCGCACGATTTCATACTTTTCTCGGGCATCGAGCCGCAACTCAAGTGGAAGCGATACACCAACATCGTGGACGACACGGCCCGGGAGTGCGGCGTTACCACCTTGCTGACTTTGGGCGGCCTCCTTCGTGACGTCGCCCACACGCTGCCATCGCACCTATCGGCGTCGTCTCCGGATCCTGAGTTGCTGGGGAGGCTAAAGGGCGTCGCCGCCATGGGATCACGCTACGAGGGTCCGACTGGGGTGCTGGGCGTGCTCAACACTTTGTGTCAGGCGCGAGGATTGCCAGCCGTCACTATCTGGGGCAGCGTTCCCCACTACCTCAGCAGCGTTGCCAATCCAAGGGTAACACGGGATATCCTCAAGGCCCTCGATGGAATGTTCGACCTCAAGCTGGTTCTCAGGGAGTTCAGCAAGGAAATTGCCGAGTTCGACACGCGGGTGGCCGAGGGTGTCGCCCACAATGCAGAGCTGGCGGCCTACGTCAAGCAGCTCGAGGCGCGGGATCGGGGTGAGGAGGAGGCGGTGGCCGGGGAGCCGGAGACGACCGCCGAAGGCGCTGCCGGGACCGAGAGCATCCTCAAGGAGCTGGAAGATTTCCTCAAGCGACGGAGGGGGGAGAGCAGCCAGGACGACGCCTAACTGTTGGTCTGTCCGTGCTCATACACAACACGCGTAGGGGCGTCCTTCGGCTGAAGGACGCCCCTACGCGTGTATACAGGCCGTCGATACCTGGCTGAAACAAGAAGATGTTCGGATGAACCACTCCGCAGGTGGTTTACCTTGACAAGAATCTGCACGGATGGTATCTTCATTGTAGATACCGTGTTCGGAGGTACGAAATGAAAACGCGTATCCAGAAATGGGGTAACAGTCTGGCTTTGCGCATCCCCAAGTCCTTCGCAGATGAGGTAGGTCTCTACCAGGAGGCCTCGGTCGATGTTTCGCTCGCAGATGGGAAGCTAGTCATTACGCCGGTAACTAAGCCTAGGCTAACCCTTAGACAACTTCTGGCAAGGGTCACCGAAGAGAATTTGCACCATGAGATTGACACCGGGGCCGCCGTTGGGAACGAGACATGGTGAGCTCGCGGTCTTACGTTCCTCGATGCGGAGATGTGGTGTGGATTACGCTGAACCCGCAGGCGGGGCACGAACAAGCAGGACGTCGTCCTGCTATGGTGCTGTCACCTCGAAGTTACAACGGCAAGGTGGGCCTAGCCATCTTCTGTCCCATAACCAGCCAAGCCAAGGGCTATCCGTTCGAGGTTCTTCTTCCGGCGGGGTTGCCAGTGTCGGGGGCGATCTTGTCTGACCAGGTCAAGAGCCTGGATTGGCGCGCTCGACAGGCCGATTTGATGTGCACCTTGCCGGCCGATACTATCACGGAGGTACTGCAGAAGCTGGCTACGCTGTTGTCGCCATAAGGAAGCGCGCGATGGCTGCCAAATCCGTCAGGTCGGCCTCGTTCTACCCGAGTGGCCTTGGGAGGCTTTCCCCGGAATGCTGCCCACACCTTACCGGCACGTCTCGCCGCTTCGCATCGGACCCTGAGCGTGTGGGTAGGCTGAAGGGAGTAGCCTCCATGCGCCACAGTTGGCAAACACGGTGGAGAGTCCCGCAGCCTGCTCCCCAGTCTCAAGAGCGACCTGCACGAGGCCATAACCAGGCAAGCATATAACCATGCAAGACTTGACGGATTCCTATTCGTCAGGCATACTTTTGCCTGGTTGATTAGAATTGGCCCAATCACCCATTACTCTCAGATCGGCAGGAAGGATAGCTTCGCACAAGGCGAACGCGTCGATATGTTCCATTCCAGTCCCTTTGGTTGGGTTGCTGAGTTTGCCGGGTAGTAAGGGCGAACCACATAGAGGAGGCCTCATCCATGAAGGTTATCATTCAGTTGTCTGCTGTATTGCTGATGGTTGTGGCGACCGCTTGCGGGCAATCGGCTGGAAAATATCTCAAGCAAGGCAACGACTACTTCAACCAAGGAAAATACGAGAGTGCCATCAAAGTTTACGACGAGGCTATTCGGGCTGACCCGAAGAATGCCATCGCGTTTTACAACCGCGGCCGATCCCACTTCAGCCTAAACGAGTATGAGCGGGCCATCAAAGACTATGACGAGGCCATCCGGCTTGACCGGAAGCTTACTCTGGCGTTTAGCAATCGCGGCTCGGCCTACGATAGCCTGAGCCAATACGAGCGAGCGATCAAGGACTATGACGAAGCCATCCGGCTTGACCCAACTGATGCTCTAGCGCTTAACAATCGGGGTTTTGCCTATTGCAAACTTGAGCAATATGAGCGGGCCATCAAAGACTATGACGAAGCCATCCGGCTTGGCCCGAAGCTTGCTCTGGCGTTTAGCAATCGCGGCTTTGCCTACTTCAGCCTGAGTCAATACGAGTGAGCGATCAAGGACTATGACGAAGCCATTCGGCTTGACCCGAAAAGCGACGATGGCTATGCTGGCAGAGCCCTGGCCCTCAGCGCGATTGGACGAGACGCGGAGGCCGCTCAGGACGTCGCGCGGGCGGTGGCCTTTGGATTTGACCGTGGCTTGCTGGAGAAGGCAGTGAACCAGATACGGCAAGGGCGGCGCTAAGCGCCGTGACACCCGGAATGTGCAAGCAGCATTCAGGATCTCGTGCTACACCGCCGGGGGAACCAAGGCGCTGAACCATGGACTGGACTTCAGGCACGTTCGCCAATGATTCGCCCACTGCCGCCGTCTACCTACCAGCTCTGTTCAGCCTGAGCAAGCTTTACGCGGCAACAAACCGGTCGGGCAAAGCATTCGCAAATGAAAGTGATATCTCCGAATCAGCCGATCCTGCGAACGCTTTGCCCCTACAGGCTCGGACTGCCGATGCGCCCATCTGGGCCATCGCGTAAGTCTGTCATTGATAGGACTTACGCAGCGAGTCTCATTTTGACGGCGCTCTGCAGCCATCCGAGTAGGGGCGAAGGGCCCATCGCCCAACGGGGTCCGACTGCTACCACCGCGTCCGGCAGGGCACTGCGTAAGTCTGTCGTTGAATGCGCCAACGGCTTTCGGCTTCTGCCAGTCCATGCAGGTCTTGCTGGTAATCCGCTAGCTCATAGCGCACAATAGGGATACCCTTCTCGATTAACTCCCGCTCGAACTCCAGCCGCGGCTCTCCGGCCAATGCCGGGTTGGTTATGCCAGTAAGCCCTTCGCCGTCAGGAGGGGCCGGGGGTCATGTAGCATCATCTGCAAGCCCACTTGCTGCCCGCTCAGGCCCAGAGCCAGACCCATCAACTGCGTGAAGAAGACCACGGGCAGGTCGAAGGTTGGTCCGCCCCTTTTGGTGATGCCCTCCTGTCGCGTCTCGAGGTTGGCCTGGCAGAGGGGACAGGCTACTACCACCATCTCCGCCCCCACGTCCTTGGCGTTCTGGAGAATGCGCTCCACCAGAGTTAGGCAGAGATCGTTCTGGGTAAAGGCCTGGCTGGCGCCGCAGCAGTCAGTCTTGTATGACCAGTCCAGCGTCTGAGCGCCGAGGGCGCGGACGATGTGGTCCATGTTCATAGGATATTCTGGATTCTGGGCCCCCGTCATCTTCGGCGGCCTCGATAGCAAGCAGCCATAATAGCACACTGTCTTCAGACCCTTGAGTGGCTTCGTGACCTTTTCCTTGATCTTGTCGAGGCCCACGCGATCTAGCATCGTGTCGATTATGTGCTCGACCTCCACGCCAGGGTCCGCCGACCCGGTATGCAGGCGCTCCTTCGCCGCGACCGCGGCGTGCTTGAGGTGAGAGAAACAGGCGGCACAGGGAGTAGTCACAGCGGAATGCCCGCTCTTCTTGACCAGTTTCAGGTTGTCGAGAGACATATTGGTGCCAAGAGCCTCCGACTTCCAGTGCACGGCCGAGGTGCCGCAGCAGGTCCACCCTTTGGGCTCTTCGAGAACGAGGCCCAATTGGCTCGCTACGGCGCGTGTAGACTGGTCGAACTCCTTCGATGTTCCCTTGAGGGCGCAGCCGGGGTAATAGGATACCACAGTCCGCGTATCCTCCTCACGCTGCTCGACCTTGCCTTGCCGCTCGAAGCGGAAGCCTATGTCGGGAAAGACCGTGAGCTTGCCAGCCTTCATTAGCCTCGAGGCGATGTCCATGTCCTTGAATGGTTGGCCGGTGCGAAGGTTCATCTCGCCGGCCAGCCCGGCTTCAAACATCCGTCCGAACCACTTAATGTTCCGAGTCGCTATCTTGATGAACAGGGCAACGTCGGGCACCTTGGCGGGAACGCCTCTTTCGAGGGCCAGCGATTTCAGGAAGTCCATAACTCCGGTGATGTCGATATCGTTGGGACAGCGGGTCGTGCAGGTCTTGCAGCTTGCGCATAGCCAGATGGTCTTTGAGTTCAGCACCTTATCGGCCCGGTCGAACTGTAACGCCCGCATTATCTGATTGGGTGTGAGGTCCATCGCTTCGACGACGGGACATCCGGACGTGCATTTCTTGCATTGGTAGCAGAGCATCACGTTTTCGCCGCACCGGTTCCGGATGAGCTCTACCATGTTTTCTCTTGCGGTAGCGGTGGTCATAGCCATCTCCAACTCATTCAAATGACTGCATTAGGATACAGCCTTCGGGGCCTCGGCGGCCGGCACCTCGTCGACCTTCGGGCGAGGGAGAAGTCCGGCGGATTCGGTGATCTCCGCGATCGCCTCTTCCCATTCGATCGCCATGATGTGCACCCCGGCCACGCCTTCGATCGACTTCAGCTTCTGGATGATCTCCACGCAGATCTTGAGGCCCTCCTCTTTGGCCTTGCCTTTGGCAGCGCCGGCCATTCGAGCGACGACCTCGTCGGGAACGTCAATGCCGGCTACCTTGGTCTTCATGTAGCGGGCAGCGCCCGCCGATTTTATGGGGCCGACGCCGGCGAGGATCTTCACCCGCTGGTGCAGGCCTCTCGCTCGAACGCCTTCCATCCAGCGGGCGAACTTGTCCACGTCGTAAACCAACTGCGTTTGAATGAAATCGGCCCCGGCGGCGGCTTTCTTGCCAAGTCGGACGACCCGGAAGTCAAACGGATCGGCAAAGGGATTGGCGGCGGCGCCGATGAACAGCCGCGGCTCGACGTCCATCGCCTCGCCGCACTGGAACTTCTTGTCGTCCCGCATGTTCTTGACCATCTGCACCAGTTGTATAGAGTCCAGGTCGTAAACGTTCTTGGACCC
This sequence comes from Chloroflexota bacterium, assembly GCA_016190625.1. Classification (GTDB taxonomy): domain Bacteria; phylum Chloroflexota; class Dehalococcoidia; order JACPQF01; family JACPQF01; genus JACPQF01. Next base: position 8,898 of record JACPQF010000078.1, read on the forward strand.
CGGATGGTTGCCGAAGGTCTGGTGGTCGCCGCTCAGGCAGAGAAGGTTCTTGATGCCGAGCGCCGCCATACCGAGAATATCGCTCTGCATCATGATGCGGTTCCGGTCGCGGCAGGTCATCTGCGCCACCGGCTCCACGCCCTCCACCAGCGCGAGGTAGGCGGCGGCGACGCTCGACATGCGGACGATCGCCGTCTGGTTATCGGTGATATTGGCGGCGTCGACGTAGCCCTTGAGGAACTTGGCTTTCTCACGGATGACGGCGGGATCGGCGCTCTTAGGAGGACCTAGCTCGGCGGTGGCGGCAAAGTGACCTGCTGCCAGCACTTTTTCCAGGTTGCTTCCAGACTTCATACTCTAAGATCCTCCCGCACGATTTTCCTTGGACCTCCGCTCTGGCTGGTTCTCCAATCCTTGGGCGGAGTGATCTCTTCCAGTTCTTCCGCTCTTCCCGCGGCGGTCAGCTTGTCATGAATGAGTTGCCAGGCACAATCGACTTCGGGCGATATCTCGCACTTGCCGCCGACTGAGCCACCACATGGTCCGTTCAACAAGCTCTTGCTGCAGCGAGCGACGGGGCAGATGCCGCCGGTCTTATCGAGGACGCAGTTGCCGCAAGCGACGCACCGCTCGCTCCAGATGCCTTGCTCCAAAATGAGTCCGAGAAACGACGTGTTTACCCCCGGCACGACGGGCTTGTCGGGATACCGTTGCGCCGTGGCCTGGACGCCAATACCGCAGGCCAGAGACACGACCAGATCGGCGTTCTTGACCTCTTCGGCGGCGCCGTCGAGGAACTCCCACTCACACTGTCTCTTGACTGTATGCTCCCGGAACTGCCGGTCGCCGTTGTCGATGTCCTCGGCCATGCGGAGCAGCGAGGCGAGGATGGCGACCTCTTTCTCCCCTCCGGCGAAGCATATCGTCACACAGGTGCCGCAGCCCAGGATCAGGACGTTCTTGGCATTTCCCAGCATGCCACGAATCTCGTCAAAAGGCTTTTGCTGAGCCTTGATCATATCACGTTCACCATCCCTCTACTTCGAGTTGTTGGCCGACAAGGCGGGCTCGCATGGTGTCTCACTCCCCCGCTTTCGTCCCTTGACCGGATTTGGCCCCAGTGCGCGGATCTTCTCGGTAACTTCGGTGGCAATTTGGGCGAACCGCTGCCCTTCGGCCGAAGACATATTGAACATGCTGACGCGCTCGCCTCCGACTCCGACCAAGTCGAGGAGCTCCTTGATATACTTTACCCGTCTCTTTGCGTGTATATTACCTTCCAGGTAATGACAAGTCCCTTCCAGTCAGCCCGCGACGAAGACACCGTCGGCGCCGGCCTCGAGGGCTTTCAACACATGGACGATGTCGAGCCTTCCCGTACAAGGGAGGCGAACGATCTTGACGTTGGTCGGGTACGATAGCCGCATGGAGCCCGCGAGGTCGGCTGCCGCAAACGCGCAGTGGTGGCAGGCAAAACCGATTATCTCCGGCTCGAACGTATCATTTGGACTCATAGACCCTCCTGCTACGGCGATGTATGCATGTGAGTCGTATTGGCATCAAACTCGGCTCAGCATGGCGTCCGTCTTGGCCACGATCTGCCTGTCCTTGTAGTGGAGGATCTCGATGGCCTTGGCGGGACACTCGGAGGCGCAAATGCCGCAGCCGCGACATTCCGCCGGATTGATCTCGGCAACTCCCTCGGCGTTGATGATGGGCACCTTGAAGGGGCACACCCTCACACAAGTGAGGCAGGCCGTGCATTTCGGCGGCGTGACCTCGGCGACGACACCGCCAACGGTGAGCGCTTGCTTAGTCAATACGGTAGCCGCCCTCCCTGCCGCCGCCGAAGCTTGCACCACGCACTCACCGGCGAACTTGGGGTAATGGGCCGCGCCGCAAAGGAATACTCCCTCAGATGAGAAATCGACGGGGCGTAGCTTGATATGAGCCTCGAGGAAGAATCCCTCTCTCGACTGCGGCACTTTCAGGATCTGGGCTAGCGCGCCGCTGTCCATCCTCGGCACCAGAGCCTCGGAAAGCACCACAAGGTCGGGATCGAGTTCGAGCCGCTCACCGAGGATTGGCTCGGCGACCTCGACGCGCAGGCCGGTTTCGGTTGCCTGAACGACCGGCGGGTTAGCGTCCTCGTAGCGAACGAAGATGACCCCTTCTTCCCGCGCTTTGGTGTATAGCTCCTCCTTGAAGCCGTAGGTGCGCATTTCCTTGTAGAGGACGTGGACCCGGGTCGACGGGTTGAGTCGCTTCAGGCGCAGGGCGTTCTTGACGGCCACGCCGCAGCAGATGCGGCTGCAGTAGAACTCCTTCTCGCCCCAGGGGCCAACGCACTGGACCATGACCACCGACCGGGCCCCGGCTACTCCGGACCCGTTTTCGGATAGCCTCGCCTCGAGGTCGCCCTGGGTTATGACGTTGGGATGCTGGCCGAGGAGGTATTCGCCGCCGCGGTACTCTTGTGCGCCCGTGGCCACGATGGTGACGCCGTGCTCGATCAGGCGCTGAATCGGGCTGTCCACGGCCACCAGAGTGGTCTTGAAGGCGCCGACGAACCCCTCTACCTTGGCTACCTTCATGCCCGTAGCGACTTCGATCAGCGCCGAACTCTCGACGCGCTTGACAAGGAATTCCACGTGGGCTTGGGGGTCCACGCCCTGAATCGTGCTGCTCAAATGCAGCAGGTTGCCGCCCAGTTGCTTTTCCTGCTCGACCAGAAAGACCTTGAATCCCTGGTCGGCTAGACTTAACGCCGTGGTCATGCCGGAAACGCCGCCGCCTATGACCAGAGCCTGATGGTTCAAGTCCAATGGCGTCTCATGAATAGGCTCGAGGGTGCTGGCCCGCCAGACTGCCATTTTGACTAGCGCCCTGGACTTGTCCGTGGCCTTCTCCGGTTCCTTGCTATGGACCCAGGAGCACTGGTCGCGAATGTTGGCCATCTCGAAGAGATAGGGGTTGAGGCCAGCCTCGCGAAGGGTGTCCTGGAACAACGGCTCGTGGGTGCGGGGCGTGCAACTGGCGATCACCACCCGGTTCAGCCCGTGCTCCTTTATCTTGTCGGGCAGGGCCTTTAGGGAATCCGCCGCACAGGCGTAGATGATGTTTTCGGCGTGCACCACGCCCGGCAGACCCTTAGCGTATTCCACAACGTTGGGCACGTTCACCACCCCGGCGATGTTGTTGCCGCAGTGGCAGACGAAGACGCCGATTCTCGGCTCCTCTCCCTCCACGGCGAGCTCGCGGGGGTAGACCTTTTCCTCGACAAGGGTGCCGCGGCCGGATCCGATGGTCTGAAGGGCGGCCGCCGCCGCGCCGCTGGCCTGGGTTACACTCTCGGAGATATCTTTTGGCTCGGCGAAGGTGCCACAGACGAATACGCCGGGCCTGGTGGTCTCGACTGGATTGAGAGGGCTGGTTTGGCAGAAGCCATAAGTGTTGAGCTCGATGCCAGTTATCTTGGCGAGCTCTGCCGCCCCCTTGGGTGGCTCCATCCCGACGCTCAGAATCACGAGGTCAAAGGTTTCCTTTTTCAGTTCGCCGTCTTCGTCTTGGTAGGCTACCAGTAGCTCCTTGGTGGCGGGCACCTCCTTGAGAGAGGAGATCCGGCAGCGGGTGAACTTGACGCCCTGCCGCTTGGCCCTCTCGAAGAAGGCATCGTAACCCTTGCCGAAGGCCCGCACGTCCATGAAGAAGATCTGGCAGTCGACACCCGGCACGTGCTCCTTGGCGAGCATAGCCTCTTTCGTGGCGTACATGCAGCAGACCGAGCTACAGTATTTGTGGTTCTGGTCTCGCGAGCCGACGCACTGGAAGAAGGCGATGCGCTTGGGTTCCTGCTGGTCGGAGGGGCGAGCGATGTGGCCGCGGGTTGGTCCTGAAGCGCTAAGCAGACGCTCGAACTCGATGGCCGTCAGGACGTTGGCGTAGCGACCATAGCCGAACTCCTCCGACAGTTTGGCATTGTAGACGTTGAAGCCGGGGGCCAGCACCACGGCGCCGACCTCTACGTCGACGGTAACGGGCTGCTGGTCGAAGTCGATGGCGTTCATGCCGCAGGCTTTCATACAGGTCTTGACGCACTTCCCGTTCTTGAGCCAGAGGCAAGTGGTAGGATCGATGACTGCCTTTAGAGGTACGGCCTGCGGATAGAGGATGTGAACGGCGGTTCGCCGGGAGAGACCCTCGTTGAATTCGGAAATAGCCCGCTTGTAAACGCAGGCCTCGATGCAGGCCGTACAGCCATTGCAAAGATCCTGGTTTACATATGTCGGTTTTCGTAGGATGGTCGCCGTAAAATCGCCTGGACTACCGCTTAGCGCCGTGACCTCGGCATTCACCATGATCTCGATATTGGGATGGCGCCCACATTCCACCAATCTCGGGGATATGGTGCAGGTAGAGCAGTCGTTAGTAGGAAAGGTCTTATCGAGCTGGGCCATCCTGCCGCCAATGGCTGGCCCTCGTTCGACGAGGTACACCTTCACTCCCGACTCGGCGAGATCGAGGGCTGCTTGCATTCCCCCAATGCCGCCTCCGACCACCAGCGCCGCCCCGACTCGCCGGGAAGTATCTTCTGACATTATGAGTTCCTCCACGATGAGTTCCTCCGCGTCGGCTGTTCGGTTGTTAAGAACGCGGCCAAATCCAAGACCGGACAAATCGTCACTGTACTATCGCCGAGATTATAACACGTTCCCCAGCGGCCGTCTAGGTGTGATCGAGCGCACTAATTCGACCCCTATCGTTTTCCTGCTATCCGGCGTTTTATTACCTGACAGCCGCGGAATTGGCGCCCGCAAGCAAGAAAAGGAGGGAGAAGTAAATTGCTGAGAAAAGCCATCTTCACAGCAGTAGCAATTGCGGTAACGGCGGTGGTAGCCGCCCTGGCCGCCAACCATCAGACGGCCCTTGGCTATCCGAGTAGACAGACTGACTGCTCGGGCTGCCACGGCGCTCAAGGGACCTATCCCAATGCGGTGACGGCTGCCCCCAGTCCCACAACGGTGGCGCCGGGCGCCTCCTACGCCGTGGATATCGTTGTGAGCGCGCCGGTCAACGGCGGCACTGGCACCGGCTACTGGATCGCCAACTCCAGCGCCGCGGGCGAAACGGGGTCGAGCACGGGCGTGTTCGCCGGGGGGCCAGGCCTCGGCACGGCAGGGACTTGGACGGCCACCATGACGGCTCCCTCGACTCCAGGCACCTACTACTACAAGGTCTTTGGCCAAAGCGGACCTCTGGGCTCCGGCGGCTTCCCCGGCTTTGCTCTATATAGCATTACGGTGGCCGACCAAACTACGCCGACGGCGACGAATACGCCGGTTCCGCCAACGGCCACAGCCACGACCGCGCCGCCAAGCGTGACGGCTACGACTATACCGCCGACCAGCACGGCCACAACTGTGCCGTCAACGGCGACATTGACGCCGACGGCCACCTCGGTACCCGTAACCCCGACTGCCACGACCGTGCCGCCCACGGCGACGGCGACGACGGCTGTGCCAACGCCGCCGAGCACGGTGAAGCGGGGCGAAGATCTATACAGGCGATACTGCGCATCTTGCCACGAGCCCGCATCGGCCACTTACGTTCACGAGAACATCTTCGGCAAGTCGCGAGAAGAAATCTTCGAAGCCCTCGGGGAGGTAAAGGTCATGGCCGGCCTGCGCAGCGTCCTGACCGACCGCGACGTTCACGACATCGACGTCTACCTCCGCACGCGCAGCAACGAGCGGGACAAGGAGGAGCAGAAGGCGGAGGATAACGAAGACAAGAAGGACGACAGTTGGGACCAAGTCAAAGGGAACTCCCGAGACGCCGATAGAGAGAGCGATCGGCGAGAAGGCAGGAGCCGGGATTAGGTGGCAACTGGCGATCGGCGATCAGTCCTCAGCATTTCGACCAGGCGGGTCGGCCAACTGACAATTTCCATCACCCCCTAACAGCGAGGGGCCTCGAACCGGAACGAGGCCCTTCGCCCCCCCTTAGGTCTCTGGCACAGGTCCTGCCAATCTTTCTCGGAACGCCCACCGGACAAGTGGCAATCGGTTTCGAGAAGAGTGGATGTCGCTAGCTACCATGCTCAGTTTCGCCCAAGTGCTGGGCCTTACCTTCGTGCCGATTCTGATCGCCCTCGACTCCATCGGCAACCTGCCCATCATCCTCTCGTGGACCGCCGGACTCAGCGAGAAGGAGATGAAGCTGACGCTTCGCCAGGCTCTTTTGACGGCCCTCGGCGTGGGGCTAGTTTTCGTTCTGGCCGGTCGGGCGGTTTTTCTCCTGCTGGGCATTACCATCAATGATTTCCTAATCGCCGGTGGCCTCGTGCTTCTTGTGCTAGCGATTATGGACCTCGTGAGCAGCACCCCGCGGGAAAGCTCGGGCATTCCGCCGGGGCAGAAGTTTGGCGTGGTGCCTATTGGCACGCCGCTGTTGGCCGGACCGGCCACTCTGACTACGATTCTGATCCTCAGCGAGACTTACGGCCTGCTGCCGACGGCGGTCTCCTACATCCTCAATCTGCTGCTCGCCTGGTATCTTTATGAAAACGCGGCAAGGCTCACCAGTCTGTTGGGAACGGCGGGACTAAAGGCGGCGTCGAAGGTTGTTAGTCTGCTGCTAGCCGCTATCGCCATCAAGATCGTCCGCCAGGGCCTGGCGGCCATGCTCGGCGGCTTTCTACCGTAAACAGTCCTGTCACGGCCTGACGACAATCTAACATCCAGATTAGTAGCTCAAGCCGGCGAGCCGCTTGACCACGTACTCCTCGTTTCTCCATGTCATCAACCTCCGCAAGAAGCCTACTCCTTCGTATTATATCACGCACGGGAAGCCGTCATCCGAGAAGGTTCAGCCATCAGGTCTCCTTCACCCAGGCATACCGCCGCGCTCTCAATTTCCCTGTTGGCCGCCAAACCCGTATTGTCCAAAGCAATTGCAGAATTCGTAGTTAGAAGTAGAAGGAGGTGATCGCATAGACCTGACGCCGCTGGAGACCCTTGGCGGCGCCCAAACGCTTCTGCAACACGCCAAGGAAGCCCTGGCCGAAGCCATGGTCGCCAAGAAGAGTATGACCATCGCGGAGGAGCACATTGAGGCGGCCATGAGCGACCTGTTGAAGCTGCAGTATTCAACCCTGTATGCCTTCAACCGCATCAAGGACCAAGAACCTGTATCCATCCGAACGATAGCGGAACTCTTGGCCGCCAGCGACATGGCGATTCTCGACTGGCGGAATCACGACATGAGGGGCGTCTGGATTCCGGCCGCCCGGGCAACCACGTGGGAGATGTCCTTGTCCATACAAAGTGCGGAGCTCTCCGTGCCGCAGCCGACGTACGGAATGTCAGAGAGCTCCAAAAGCCCCTGCACGGTGCTATCCTCGCCAAGTCTTCCATGAAGGATGGGGAAGGCGACATCAATCCGGATAAGTTCCAGCCCGTGATTATGGAGCGCTAAAGCGCCGTGCTCCTTCGGGCTGGGAAACACCGTTGCGAGGACACAGTTTTTGTCACCGAACCAGCTACCGTCCTCGATTCTATCGGGGCTTCCTGCGTATCGGAGCCACTCGCCTTCACGGGTAATCCCGATCAATATGATCCACTTCCCGCTCATACCGTTCGTAATGCCACGGTAGGCGGCATCCGAGACGCTCGAACGGCCGGCATCAGGCAGCGAACGCGCCGATCAGGATGGCCGAGGCGATGCCGCCCGACCACGCCTCGACGGGGATCACGACGGCCCAGCTCTTCGAGCTGGCGTACACGGCCGTTGCCGCGGCCCCGGCCAGCAC
>JACPQF010000079.1 GCA_016190625.1 Chloroflexota bacterium
AGAGACCCGCGAATTCTGTCCCCACTAGGAGGTCTGAATTGTTTGCCAGACCTGCTGTTGCCCCCCACATAGTGCCAAAAAGCGGATGCGATTCCCCACCGCTTTTTCAAAAGGGGCTTTTCGGCTGCGCTTCTAGACGCGTCTCGTTTGCCCCGCCGGGTAATGGGCCTGGCCTGGCCCGTGGTCGCCGAGCAAACTTCGCTGACTTTCGTCGGCCTGGTCGATACGGTGTTGGTCGGCCATTTGGGTCCGGTCGCCTTGGCTGGGGTAGGCCTCGGCGCCCAAACCATCTGGATTCCCCAGGTGTTCTTCAACGGCATAGCGGTGGGTGCCACGGCGATTGTCGCCCGGAGGATCGGCGAGGGCGATCCCCGCAGGGCCAAGGAGGCTCTCCATCAATCAATTATCATGGCCTTTGTCGTCGGCCTCATCTTCGCCCCCGTGGTCTGGACTCTTGCTCGGTCCATTATGGTCCTATTCCGCGCCCAGCCCGACGTTGTGGAAACCGGCGTCCTTTACCTTCGGGCCAGCGCCCCCGGTCTCATCCCTGCCCTTATCATGCTGGCAGCCAACGCGGTGATGCGGGGCGCCGGAAACACACGCACGCCAATGCTGATCATGCTCGTCGCCAACATAGTAAACATCATTCTAGCCTACGTTCTCATCTACGGCTTTCTGGGACTACCAGCGTTGGGAGTAGTCGGCTCCGGCATCGCCGGTTCCAGCGCCTGGACGGTTGGATGTATTATGGCTATTGCCCTTCTCATTAGGGGAGTCGGGCCGCTGCGCTACACGGCCCGCCGCGCTTTTTCCGTCAGCCTCGAAACCTCCGCCCGCATCTTGCACGTCGGGCTGCCGGCAGCTTTCGAGCTGCTGCAGTTTCAGATAGCCTACACGGTTTTCTCCCTCATTTTCAGCGCTCTCGGCACCACCGTTTACGCGGCTCATACGGTGGCTCTCCGGATAGAGAACATCGCCTTCATGCCAGGGGCCGGCTTAGGGATGGCGGCGACGACGTTGGTTGGCCAGGCGTTGGGGGCGGGACGCCACGATGTTGCCGAAAAGGCGACCAACTTGGCAAAATGGTACGCCGTGGCTCTTATGACTGCCATCAGCGCTCTTATCGTCCTGTTTCGCACGGAATTGATAGCCGTCTTCGTATCGGATCGGGCCGTGATCGAGGTGGGAGCCATCGCCATAGCCGTCTATTCCGTGTCAATGCCATTGATGGGAATCGGCAACTGTCTATCGGGGGCTTTGCGCGGCGCTGGCGACACCCGCGCCGTCCTGACGATAATGACCGCCGGTGTCTGGCTTGTTCGCCTCCCCTGCGCCTATGCTTTCGCCTACTGGTTTGGCTTTGGCGCGGTGGGAGCGTGGAGCGCGGCAGCCCTGGACATCATCGTCCGCGGTGTTGTCCTTTGGTGGCGATTCGCCGCCGGGCACTGGAAGACGATAAAGGTTTAGATGGTCTCCCGTTCGAGTCTAGCCGTCACCGGTCATCCCGCTTCACGACGCGCTTGACGAAGACGCCGGGAGTGGCGATGGCGTCGGGATCCAGTCCGCCCGGCTCCACCATCTCATCAACCTCGGCGATGGTAACGCTCGCGGCCAGGGCCATCACCGCGTTGAAATGGCGAGAGGTCATCCGGTAGGTGAGGTTGCCGAAGGTATCAGCCCGGTGCGCCCTGATCAGGGCGTAATCGGCATGGAGCGGCTTCTCGAAGATGTGCTCTTTGCCGTCGATCACTCTATGTTCTTTGCCCTTGGCAATGAGGGTGCCGGCGCCTGTGGGAGTAAAGAACCCGCCGATGCCGGCGCCGCCGGCCCGAATGCGCTCGGCCAGAGTTCCCTGCGGCACGACCTCCAGCTCCACTTTGCCTGCCACATAGAGCTTCTCGAAGGCCGTGGGACTGGAGGGAGATGGGGAAACGGGAAAGGAGGAGATGGCCTTCTTCACCTGCCCGTTTTCCACCAAAACCGATATGTCGACGTACGACTGGCCGGGACGGGCGCCATAGCCGGTGCTTCCCATGCCGACGTTATTGGCGATGATCGTGAGGTCTTTGGCGCCCTGATCCCTCAGGGCGACCAGCAACTGGCTGGGCATGCCGCCGGGCCCGGCGAAGGCGCCGACCATGATGGTGGCGCCGTCCGGGATGTCTTTCACCGCCTCAGCACAGTTGGCGTAAACCTTGTCGATAGCCAACTCCGCTCACCTCCTTGGCGTATCGCGCCCCATGTGATCAACCCAGCTGAGCGTCTCGCCACCTAAAGTATACCACAAATCAGGTGACGCCCGCTCACGACAATCGCCTAAGCGATGGCTTGGTGATGGCGAAGCCGAGGGCGAGGAATGAGCAGACACCCCCATCAGCCCGATGGTGACGGGAGCGCCCACGACCCCGGTCAAAGCGCCGGCGAGCGTGGTGCCGAGCGGCCCCAGGCCCACATCGAGGTAAAGGATGGCCACGACGCGGCCGCGCAGCTCGTCGGGAGTGTACGTTTGGACGAGCGTTTGATTGACCGCATTGAAGCTCGACTGTGCAGTTCCCACCGCCACCAAGACGAGGACAGAGAAAGCCGTCCAGAAAGTCTGGCTCACGGCCAGGAAGCTGGTCTCCAGCGCGCCGGGCGCCACCAGCACGAAGACCGACAGAACTGCCGAGTGCGACAGCGAGAAGACGGCCAGCGTCAGGCCAAATAAGCCTGCGGCGGTCAGAAGGAGCAGCCCCCTCCGCCGGAAGCTGTTCAGAGAGGCGATGGCTGTAGCGCCGACGAAGGCGCCGATTCCCGGAGCAGACGTCAGGATGCCCAATCCCTCGGGGCCAATGCCCAACTCATCCTTGGCAAACACAGGCATCATCATCTGGTAGGCCGCGCCAAGCACCATCGGAACGAGGGCGAGGAGCACTAGGGCGAGAATAATCTCGTTGGACCGCACGTAGTCCAGCCCCTCCTTCATATCATCGAACATCGAGGACTTAGGTGGCGGAGCGGGCGACGACTGCACCTTGATGGAGTAGGTGAGACAGCCCGCCCACAGGAGGAGGGCGGCTTGGGCGAAATAGGCGCCCCCATCCCGAAGAAGCCCACTATGAAGCCTGCTAGGGCCGGACCCACGCTGCGCGAGATGTTCGCGGCTGCCGTCCAGAGGGCGTTGGCGTTCATCAGGTCGCGCTCGCCCACCAGATTGGGTATCATTGCCTGCATTGTCGGCTGCTGGAACGACATGACCACGCCGGCGCACAGAGCAGTGACGAACACGTGCCAAACCTCGAGTGAGTGGGTTACGATGAGTACCGCGAGGATCAGGTTCAGGACCATGTTCGCGATCTGAGAGGCGACGAGGAGCTTCCGTCGGTCTAGCCGGTCGGCCAGAACGCCCCCGAACATGCCAATTAGGAGCAGCGGGGCGGTGCGCATGGCGCTGACCAATCCCAGCATGAAGGCGGACCCGGTCTGTCGTAGATGAGCCAACTGCGCGCCACGATCTCCATCCAATTGGCGCCGGAGGCGCCAAACTGCCCAAGCCAGAGTCGGCGAAAGCCGGCGTATTGGAGCGAGCTCAGCGTCTGGCCAAAGCTGACGGCAGACGCCGGTTTTGTAGCTCGCGTTCCATTGACCATCAGACCTTCTTGGATCGGGCCAGAGATCGGGCCATTCTCTCCAGTTTGAAAATGGTGGTAAACTCGGGATTCCTGCTAATCCATAGCCTCCTTTCCATCATCGCCTGGGTCAGCGATCCCTTGTAGGCCAAACCTTCCTGAAGCACCATCGGGTCAGCGCAGACGGCGACGAAATCGGGATCGCCGACCAAGCCAGGCTCGAAGGTCAAGTCACCGTTATCGATGGTCATAGTCATTTGGCCACCGGCCGTTTTTACGTGGACATTTCGCTTCCAGTCGGCAATATCCTCCCTTGCCCGTTCGCATTGGTTCATTTCACCGGCCAAGGCCCGAAGACCTGCGAGAGCGGAGGCAAACCGACCCCGATCGTTCGGTCCCTGTTGGGGAAGGTCAGGCTCGGCGGCCGACTCCCAATCGATTTCTGAAACCAGTAGTCCCTTTCGCGCTACCTGCTCCGAGGTGAGCTCGGAAGCCGGTACGCAGAAGATGTCGGTGATGTCGCCGACACGCTGATCCTTGAAGACCACTTTCATCTCGGTGCCCCTATTGACGATGCCAGGCACGAGAATCCCCTTGGTGGTATAGAAGTTCACGCTCAAGGCGGTATCGGCCCCTTCGAGCACGATGCGACCGCGACCGGAAGGTACCTGCTCTTGAAACAGCGAGCTGGCGAAGTAGGTGATCGGTGGAGTGCTCAGCATTTTGCCCACGTCACCGACTTCCACAAGCTCAGTGGGAGCGAAGTTGCAGTCGGGACAACGCGTGGCCAACGGAGGAACGCGAACGATGCCGCATTTTGTGCAGCGGCAGCCCAGGATCTTGCGCTCGTCTCTCATGCCCAGAAAGAATGGCGTGAACTCTCCCATTGACCTTTGATAGAAAGTGAACATGGCGTCGTTGACGAGAAGGTAGTCCTGACCATCACGGTTGACTATCTTCGTGCCAACCTCAGGTATGGCTTCGTCAGGAATGACTTTCTTGACTTTGTTAATGGTTGTCATCTTATACTCCTATTCTTGTGACAAGATCAGCGCGGCTGTGTATTGAGCTACCGTGCTGCCAGTGCCGTGAACCAGTGCACGACGTTTTCCCTGCTTGATCAGTTCGCTGCGGGCTGACCATGCCGACATAATGTTGCTAGCGCCGACGGCATGGCCGCAGTAGATGAGACCACCACAAGGGTTCACCGAAAGCTTGCCACCAGGCGTCATAATACCATCCTCGATTAGAGAATCTGCTCTGCCGAGAGGGACAAAGCCCATTTCCGCCATGGTAACTTCAAGCTGGGGCACGAAGGCATCGTGTAGCTCGACGATGTCTATTTCGTCGATCGGTGACTTTATTCCTGCCATTTTGTAAGCTCGTTGGGCGGCCAAATGGTCAGACAGGATGCGGTGCATCACCTTCTGGTTCTTGCCGGCGAAAGAGTGCTCGTTGGCTTCCCCCAGACCCGTTATCCAGACAACAGGCTGCCCCGTGTTCCTGGATATCGCTTTGGCGGTCTCCTCCTCGGCCATAACCAGTGCCGCTGCCCCCTCGCTATAAACGCAGATTTCCAGTTCTTTGAAAGGATAGGCCACCACCCGCGAATTGAGAACCTCCTCGGGCGTGACCTGATCGAATTGTCTCTGAGCGTAAGGGTTGGTTCGAACCTGCATGCTCAACTGGGAAGAGATGGCCGCTGAGATCTCCGGTTTGAGGTCGTCCGGGTGTTCGTCCTTATAGGCCAGAATCACCTCGGCATAGCTATCAGCCGCTGTCCAGCCTAACTTCTGCTCGAAGAAGCTGTCGCCAGACCAGCCAATACTCTTGATGACTTCGGGCGTTGCGGACATTGACTGGAAGTCGAAGCAGTCAGTGGCCTTCTCGACGCCAAGGACCAACACTACGTCAAACCTTCCCGCCGCCACGTAGGCGTGGGCTGCCGACATCGTGTAAGCGCCCGTCGCACCACCGTTAGTTATTCGAATACCGAACTTGTTCTGCAGGCCAAGGATGCCCTGCAGCGGATGCTCGGGAATACAAGTCCGTTCGAAAATGTCGTTGTAAATGGCGTAGAAGGCGCCATCCACCTCGTTTGGCGAGATACCGGCATCCTTCAAGGCATCTGCCGTGGCCCACTGCGCCAGCTCATAATACGTTTTCTCAACCCATCGCCCCTTAAAAGGGGTGACAGCCGCCCCTACGATTCCAACACGTTTACCCACAGGTTATCATCTCCTTTTCTCTATATTTTGAAGAATGCCTCACGCAACGTAGCCGAGGATTCCTCACACCAATAGCGTAGCCGGAATGCCCACGTTCAGTGCTTGGACGATCAGGCCTGCGCCGACGATGGCCCACCCGTAGTTGAACCGCTCTCGCCTGGTAGCTGCAACTCGGTACACCATCAGCCCGATTTTACTCGATAGATCACGCCCTTGGCAACCAGTTGCTCTATTTCTTCGGCGGTCATTTCAGGCAGTCCACCAAAAACGCGCTGGTTGTACTCGCCCAGGAGCGGCGCTGGAAGGAACCGAGGAGGGGTAGAGCTGAACTGGATTCCCGGCCTCGGCTGATGGCCCAGCCCGGTGGCCGGGTGGTCGACGTTCACGAGAAAGCCACGCTCCCTCAAGCGGGGGTCGTTGACAAGCTCGGTGGACCGCTGACAAGTTGGGAGCACTCCACGACTCTCACGCCTTCTAGCGCTCGCCGGCCCACATCCTCGATCCTCCTGCCGATATTTCGTGGTTGGCCCATCTCACTGCTGATCGTTGAAGGCCTTGTCCCGCTGCTTGAACCAGTCCTTGACACCCTGGTTCGGTCCCGTCGGGTTCAGCATGGGCGCCCCTCCGGTGATGGCAGCGGTGTGGCCGTGGGCAAGATGATGGGCCTTGAAGGTGGCGAGCATGGAGTTCCGGAAACCCATGATGTCCAGCGTGTCGTTTACCTCCGCTTTCGCCAACTGCAAGGAAAACGAGGGCATCAGCGCGATCCGCTGCGCCTATCGCGAGCGTTTCCCCCATTGGTCCACCCGACGAGATGCTTCGGCATCGGCTATGGCTCCACCGGTTGAAGTAGATGCTTGCTGGGGTCGTCCTTGACCGTCGTCCGGCGTGGACAATCTCTGGGGTCGTCCTTGACTCCCGTGGGTATCGCAGGAGGAAGCGGCTGCTGCGAAGCCCTCACGGGGCCATTATAGCACTGTGGCGGTAAGAGTCAATAGTTAGCTCTCCGCAATATCGTCGAATAGAGCCTGACGTCGCGCTTCTCTTTCACAGGATAGACACCTGCTCCCTCAGTACCTGGTCCCGAATGCGTCGATGCAGAGCCCGATAGGTCAGCACGTCCACCTTGCGGCCGAGAGCATCCTGTAGGTCCAGTTCCAGCCGCACTAGATCGAGCAAGCTCTTGGTGTCAGGGAGCGTCACGAGCAGGTCGAGATCGCTCTCTTCGGTCGCCTCGCCGCGGGAAAAGGATCCGAAAACCGCAGCCTGTATGACGCCGTGCCGCTTAAGTATCGGAATTGCAATCCTCTTGATCTGCTCAAGATTTGGCACCGTCCGCGCCCTATTCATGTTCGGCTACTATCTCAGGAAACAAAACGGGATCCCCTGTTCTTGTCCGTTCCACCACCCAAGTGGAAGACGAGAGCCATGTGACTAGTCTGGGCCACTCTCCACACAAGCGTACTGTCCTTGTTCACAATTCCCCGCCGAAATAGTCGGAGTCGATCTTTTTCACCACGTACGTTGCTAGCTCCGACACCCCAATGTTGTGGTCGATCATCAACTGAGCAAGTTCCTCGCCATCAATGAGGACGATCTTCTTCTCGATTCTGCCCACGTATTCTCTCGCCTCCAATGAGAACTGTGAGGTCGTGATAAGTACTCCCTTCCTCGCTCGCTGGCCCTCAAGACTTCCGGCAAAAGCCTGGACCAGTGGCCTCCCGACAGTTGATTCCCACCGCTTGGCTTGAATGTATACTATGTCTAACCCAAGCCTGTCTTCTTTGATGATGCCGTCTATTCCACCATCCCCACTTTGTCCAACGGCCTGTCCAGCATCCTTCCTGGAGCCACCATAGCCCATGGCGACCAGCAAGTCGACAACTATTTGCTCGAAGCGTCTGGGCGAACATTTCCTGGCCCGTTCAAGAATATCCTGAGCCACTGCGTGCCTCAAGTGCTGATAACTCAAGTCCAAGATCTCTTGTGGAGTTTGCTTTAGGTCGGTCACCTCATTGTCGTTCTTGTTGCCTTGCGTCGAGGTGCCCAAGAACTCGCGGACCTCGGCGAATTGCTTGAGAAACTCAACTGTAATTCCTGTAGGCTTGTTTCCCAAGACCTCGATGCCGCGTTGAGCTATACGGAACCTTGCTCGCCCTGTGCTCTCCAGAAGCCCAGCCTTCTTCAGGTAAGTTCGTGCCCATCCTACTCTGTTTTCTAACTTAAGCTGGCCGCTGGGAATGATTTCCCTTCTCTCGTCGTTTGACAATCCGAGTTGAGCAGCCAGAATTTCAACGGCGTCGCCAAGGGTGTGCTCATTTCCGTCCGCTGCAATGCTTAGAAGCGGCAGCATCAAGCTTTGGAAGCCCGGAATGGCCATAGTCGGTATACCCCTGCTTAAGGTGTTGGTTGATCTGCCTTGCCTCCGGATGCGTCAAGAGTGCCAGCCGTGTGAGACCGCCAACTATTAAGCAAGATAATATACCGGCACTAGCTTTCCTGTCAATGCCGTGCCGTCGTCCAATCGCGGTCAGGGCGTCGTCACGCTGAGCAGGCGCGAATCCTTCCTCTGGAAGGATGGAGTGGCGGGGCCTCCCCCAGCCAGATGCTTCGCTGCGGCTCAGCATGACCAACGGGGCGAAGAAAATGAAAAGGCCCTTGCCGTCCAATAGCGGAATTTCTCCGTTCCCAACCACCAACGAAGATGAAGAAGAAGCCAAGACTCTTATCCTTCGACGAGCTGAACGTTTTCGTGTACCTTCCCGAGGTCCGCGTCACGCAGTGAAGGCGGCCGCCAGAGAATGCTGTCGGCGGGGTCGTGGGAACGCAGGCGGTCGAGGGCGAGGGTGCGGCTGCTGGTGGCGTAGCAGTAGGCGCAGCCGAAGGCGCAGGTGTCGTAGGCGCCGATGTCGGTCGACTCGAAGCAGCCGCAATCACGCCTCGTCGGAGCGCTTTTCAAGCGCAGTTGCAGGTCCGGTCGCAGCTTGGCGATCATATCCGCGTCCACGCAGTGGGCCTGCTCGATGCCCTCGCCGACCAGCGCCTGTTCGCAGCACGAGTAGAGGGTGATGCCCCGGCTTAGGCCGATGTCTCTGAGCTGGTGGGCAAGGCTGCGCTGCTCATTCGCCGAGGGACGCTGAAAAGCGCCTAGCTCCTGCTCCACCCCTTTCAAGTTGCGCTCGGTCTTGCCGTAGAAGTCCACAAAGGAGAAGACACAACGTCGCGCGTAGCCCTCGAGCTGGCGACTAAGCTGGTCGAACCGCTCCAGATGGTACGCTTCGGACGTCGCAAGGCCAAGCAGGATGGGGTCGTAACGCCAGATAACCAACTCTGGAGAGATGACCTCGGTCAGGCGCTGGAAGGTGTGAATGGCATCTTCCGCCGGTGGGTTGTGGGTCTCGATGGCCCGGGGATAGCCGTTGATGGTGAACTGGAAATAGAAGCGATAGCCCGCCTCGTGCAGAGACTTCAGGGTGGGGAGCAGGGGTCTCGGGTTGCGGGTCCAGAAGACGATGGCCAGGCAGTCCGCCGGCAGTAAGGAGACGCGATGGATCTGACCGCCGTAAGGGCTCCGCCAGTGGCAGAAGCCGGCGCGCAGGCGGCCCAGAAGCCATTTGGAATAGAAGGCCGGTATGTCCGTTCTCCGGCTCGCGCTTATGATCCTCACGAACGGTCGTTTCCTATCGATCAAGCCCGTAGGGGCGAACGGCCGTTCGCCCCTACGTGTTATTTCGAATAGCCTCGACGATCTGGTCGATGGCCGATTCAATGCCTTCGGACGTATCGACGGTGAAATGCTCGTGCCGGATTGGCTCGGCGCTCTTCTTCATCCTGAGGTAGACGGAGAAATCGGCCTCAGACCGGTCGAACTCGTCCTCCCGCCGGGACCGTCGCTCCATCCGCTTCCGGACCGTATTCTCCGGGGCTACCGTTTCCACGACCACCAGCCTGGCGCTATGTTCCTCGGCGATCTTGTAAACGGCCGCCCGAAAGCGCCCGACCAGGTTGGTTGCGTCGAACATCGTAGGCACGCCCTTGGCCAGAAGCTCGCCAACCATCTGCTGGCAAGCGGCGTAGACCCGGCGGCTCTCCTGCCAGGTATAGGTAGGCCTGGTCACCAGGGCCAGCCGGACAGTGTCTGTGGAGACAACCGCAAGGGGGACGCGTCCGGCCAGCCGGCGGGCAAGATGAGACTTGCCGGTGCCGGGGAGGCCGCTTAGCATGACCAGGACCGGGCGCGGGCTGGGCTCCGGCACATGCCCGACCGTGCCCCACGCTTTCGCCAGGTCCTCTGCCAAGCTGGCTACTTAGACACCCCCGAAACTTTACTGCCGGAGAAGCTCATCCCGGCGCTTCAGCCATTCTCCCCCGATACCGCAATGATAAGCTCAGCCCCTGCGCTAGTCAATAGGGTGAGTAGCTGGTAGCTGCCAGCAAGCCCTCAGCTTGATGAAGCTGGGGGCTGATTGCCACTTAAAAACGGAGATTCTTTCTTTGATTGAGAGAAACGATGCTGTGGTGGCAGTCATCTGCCACGCCGAGGTTCGTCGCTATTCGAAAACGCCGGCAGCAAGGAGGTCGACGAATTCCTCGTCTGACAGGCCGAGGATGCGGGTGCAAACGTGCTCCGTGTCTTGTCCGAGGCAGGGGGCCGCTCGCTTTAGCTCGGCGGGCGTACGCGACAGTTGGAACGCTGGCGCCTCGTAATGGTGCCTGCCTATCTCAGAGTGCTCGAGCTCCCGCAGGTAGCGACGGTGGGCGAGCTGAGGATCGCGATGGAGGTCCTCGCAAGTCTGGACGACTCCGGCGGGGACGCCACGCTTCTGCAACATGTGCATGACCTCTTCAGGGCTGTAGCTCGCCGTCCACTGCGCCAGGTTTCTTTCCAGCTCATCTTCGTTCTGTTTCCGCAGTTGGAGGCTGGCAAACTCTGATCTCCTCGCCCAGTCGGGATCACCCATCGACTCGCGGAGGCCGAGCCATTCCTTCTCGTCGAACACGGCGATGGTGCACCAGCGGTCCCGGCCCTTGCAGGGAAAAACGCCGTGGGGAGCGGCTTCTGGACAGCGGTTGCCTTGGGCGCCCTGCAGGCGCCCGTTGGCCAGGTAGTCTAACAGCACCGGGGCAAGGAAGTTCGCCCCTGCCTCATACTGGGATAGATCGATATACATGCCCCTGCCGGTTCGCCTTCTATGGTCCAGAGCGGCGGCGATGGCGGTAGCCCCGATCGCCGGAGCGCACGGATCGGTGTATGGGCCATACGGTCCAGTAGGCGCCCTATCCGGCCAGCCTCCCAGCCAAGTGAATCCCGCCAATGAGACAAGCTGCGTCCCGTAGGCGGCGATCCTTGCGCGAGGGCCGGTCTGGCCCTGCTGAGAGGTGCTGAACATGATGACATCTGGTTTGATCTTCACGAGGCTTTGGTAGTCCAATCCCCAACGACCAATGATGCCCGGCGAAAAGCTCTCGGCGACGACATCGGCCCACTCTACCAGCTTTCTCGTCATCTCTTTCGCCCTTGGGTGCTGGAGATCCAGCGCCAGACCGAGCTTGTCGTTATTGTAACAGGCGTAGTAGGCGCTGCGATTGATCCCTGGCTTGCTGTCCCTGTAAGGCGAAGCCACCCTCAATGTATCGGGATGTTTAATCGATTCCACGCGGATCACGGTCGCTCCGTGCTCGGCGAGTAGCTTGGTCGCCAAAGGGCCGGCCCCCACCCAACTGAAGTCGGCTACCTTGATTCCAGCAAAAACCGCTTTGTGGGGGACGGGGGACGGG
>JACPQF010000090.1 GCA_016190625.1 Chloroflexota bacterium
AAAAGCGGTGGGGAATCGCATCCGCTTTTTGGCACTATGTGGGGGGCAACAGCAGGTCTGGCAAACAATTCAGACCTCCTAGTGGGGACAGAATTCGCGGGTCTCTGCATATTGCCAGTTTTCGGCTGCATTTCTAGGCAGCTAATCAGTACACCCTCTTCCTCAGCGCAGTGGGGTCATGGACCGTGATCAGGCGGTCTCGGATGCTCACCAGACCCTTGTCCTGATACAGCCCCATCACGCGATTGACGCTCTCTCGCGTCGTGCCAACAAGGCTGGCAAGGTCGCGTTGGGTAAGCCGGAGGTTAATGAGAATGCCGTCGCCGGTTTGCACGCCGTGGGTCTCCGACAGGTCGAGGAGCTTCTTGGCCACCCGGCCGAAGATGTCGAGGAAGATCAGGTTCTCGATCTGCTCGTCCGCCTGACGCAGCCTGGCGCTGAGCACCGCCATGATGGCTGTGGCGATCTCGACGTGTTCTCTCAGGCTGGCGAGGAAGTCATCCCGACTGAGGGATAGGACTTCGCAATGCTCCATGGCGATGGCGCTCGCCGAGCGAGGTTTGTCGTCCAGAATGGCCAGCTCGCCGAAGAAGTCTCCCGGACCGAGGATGGCTACCGAGATCTCCTGTTCCTCCTCGGTGGTCATGAAGATGCGAACCCTTCCGCTCCGGATGATGTACATCGCCCGGCCCTCGTCGCCCTTGTGGAAGATGATCTCGTCCCGCCGAAAGGCGCGCGGCCGCATGACCTGCGTAATAGCCGCCAGGTCCGGCCGTGATAGGCCGCCAAACAGGGGCACACGAGATAGGAAGGATAGGTCCTGCATCGTTGACCTCGCCGTGGTTCTTGTGACGTGGGCGATTATACCACGTGATTGAGATTAGCGATCCAAAGATAGGGAAAAGCGGTAAGGAGCCAGCTCGCCGGTGACGGGCGTGAGGCCGGAAATGGCGATGGTCGCCTTCTTGAGGTCTTTGCCGAGGCTGCGAATCACCGCCTGGCCGTTCCGATTGGCATCGAGGGTCACCGTCTCGACGCTGTTCTCCTTATCTCCTTGCCTGATTACCTGTACCAGATAGCGCTGATCTTGCAAGTTGCTGGTTCGCACGAAGCCTTCGGCCGTCCAGCCAGCGTCGGTCTCGGCGTCGTCGTCGAATCCCAGCTCGGGAATGGAGATGTCGTCAATGGCGATACCGGGCTTGTTGAGAGCCTCGTCGGTTATATACTCGAAGCGAAGCAGGATCTTCTTCCCGGCGTAAGGCGAGAGGTCCATCGTCTCCTCCACCCAGGTCGGGCCGCCTGAGTTGCCGCTCTGGCCGGTCAATCCGTTGCCGAAGCTGTTCCCCAGGGGGTCGTCCCCGGTGGTGTAGCCGCCGGAGAGTGTGCGCCAGGTGGCGCCGCCGTCGGTGGACGCCTCGACGTAGGCGAAATCCCATTTGTTCTCGACGTCGTACCAGGCCCAGAACTTCAGAGTGGCGGCGCCAAGCCGGGTAAGGTCGAACTCGCGCGTTAGCCGGCTGTCGATGGCATCGCCCCGATTGCCCCACCACTGGCGTTTACCGCTGTGGGGATCGGTGGCCACCAGCTTGACGTTGGGTGTGCCGGAGAACTTGAGGGTCAGGTCGCCCGACGGGGCCTCTATGTCATAGTATTCGGTGCCGTACTGGTTAACCGACCCGCTGGTCTCGCCCAGCGCCTTGATGGTGGCCGCTGCGGCCTTGATGGAGTCGTCGGGGTAGGAGTAGCGGCCGCCGCCTGGCTCGTCGAGGTAGTTGGCGATCACCCAATCTTTGAATACGCCGTCGAAGTCCACCCCGTATCCCTTCTTCTTCAAGTAGGCGGTTACGCCGGCGGCACCCGGCTGGCGCTCGGCGAGGAAATCCCCGATCGATTCGTAGCCACCATAGTGCTGGAACAGGTACTTCATGAAGAGGTAGGCTCCCCCGTAATAGCTGTGAACTTTCGCCTGGTCGTCGCTCCAGCCTGTCAGGTGCGTATCGGGCATCCTGAGGAAGGCGGCGGCGCTGGAGGGACTGAACCCCGCCAGCGAAGATGCCAGCTCGGCCGTTCCTTCGCTGATCCAGGTCTCCTGCTCCGGTTGCCTGCTCCAGTGGATCGCGTGCTCGTACTCGTGGGACAGAACGGCGGCGAACTCCCTCGTTCCGGGGCGCAGTCCGAGAAGGCTGATATAGATGACCTCTCGCTCGTTGCTGTAGGGATTGACCGCCTTGGGATACTCGTCGGCTGAGCTGTAGTAGCCGGCGACGCCGGGGATCTTGGCCATCACGATCGACAGGTGAGGGTCGTTGTCCACGCCCGGCAGCCACTCCGTGCCAAAGTATTTCCGGTCGCTGGCCAGAACCGTGTTCTCGAAATCGTCGGCGCCTCGTCTGATTTCATCGTCGGAGAGGTTGGCCCCATCCTCGACGTAGAAGTAGGCGTGGGGGGACACGTGGCGCAGAGTGGTGGACGCCGTGAAGTGCCGGTCCTTCTCCAGGTCGGTCAGCGAGAAGACCTGCTTCTGCCCGACGCTGTACTGGGGCGTGTCCCGGTTCACCACATGGGGAATAGGCCCCTTGACGTCGGGCCGCAGCGCCGCCGTGAGGGCAAACAGATCGCGCTGGGGCGGCCGGCCAGGCGCTCCTTCCTGGAGGGGCGAGACCTGCTCCGTGGGCGCGGGCGCCCCCGAAGGCGAGAAGGTATGGATCGCCTCCTGAACGAAATGTGGCCAGCGGGTGGCAGCAACTATGATGAGGATCAGAACGACGGAGAGCAGCGCCGGTAAGAGAACGCGTTTTTTCATGTAGATGAAGCTTATAACCTCGCTATGAAGCCTTTGACCAGGGAGGCGAGACGGAGACCGGCGACGCCGGCCACCGCTAGAACCTCTTCGTGGCTGATTTCGGCGGTCAGGCCGGTCACCACATTGGTGATGCACGATAGACCCAGGACTCTCATCCCGCAGTGCCGGGCCACGATCACCTCGCCTACGGTGCTCATTCCCACCGCATCTGCCCCTATCGCCTTCAAGAACCGTACCTCGGCTGGCGTCTCGTAGCTAGGCCCCGCCACCAGCGCGTACACGCCCTGCCGCAAGCTAAGACCGAGGTTGGCGGCCACCGCCAGCGCTAACTCTCGCAACTGGGGATCGTAGGCATCCTGCATGCTCACGAAAACTGGTTGCCCCTGTTCGTCCTGCCAGCCTCGCAAGGGATTCCAGCCCGCTAGTCCAGGTAGGTTGATGTGATCCGTAATGGCCATTATGTCGCCCGTTCCGAGCCCACGGCCGACGCCGCCGGCGGCGTTGGTGACCACCAGCGTGCGGACGCCCAGGGCGGCGAGCACGCGCACCGGGAAGGTGACCGCCTGCGGACTATGGCCCTCGTAGAAATGAAGCCGTCCCCTCATCATTATAACCCGCTTGCCGCTCAGATCGCCACCGACCAGCGCTCCGGCGTGGCCGGGGACGGTCGTGGTCGGGAAATGGGGGATCTTCTCGAAGGGGATGGTAGAGGTGGGGGACACCTCGTCGGCCAGCCTTCCGAGGCCGCTGCCCAAGATGATCCCCACGCTCGGGGGCTCGCCGATCGCTGCGGCAAGAGCGGCCGCCGCCTCTTCGATTCGTCGTCGAGGCGAGGTGTCTACCACTCGTCGGTCCCCATAGCCACGTGAGGGCGCTGCGGCGCGGGGATGGCTGCTGTCCAGACCGCCATCCTACTTGGCCCGTGGGTGCGCGGCGTCGTAGGATTTTCGCACGTGGTCGCGCGTGACGTGCGTATAAATCTGGGTGGTCGAGATATTGGCGTGCCCCAGCAGCTCCTGCAGCGAGCGAAGGTCGGCGCCGCCGTCCAGCATATGAGTGGCGAAGCTGTGGCGGAGCGTATGAGGGGTAATTTGCGAGCAAATGCCCGCCGCCTTGGCGTGGGCTTTGATTATCAGCCAGAACCCCTGTCTGGTCAGCCTCTCCCCCCGGTGGTTGAGGAAAAGCGCCCGATTGGCGGCGGATCGGAGCAATTGAGGCCGAGCTTCGTGGATGTAGTCCTCCAACGCTGCAACCGCTTCCTCGCCCATGGGAATGATCCGCTCTTTCGACCCTTTCCCGAAGCAGCGGACGTCGCTCGACTGGAGGTTCACGTCGTCCATGTTCAAGGCGACCAGCTCACTCACCCTCATGCCGGTGGCGTAAATCAGCTCGAGCATGCCCTTGTCCCGCCGGCATTCCGGCGTGTCCGCTTTGACGGGCTGCTCGAGGAGCCTTTCAACTTCCTCGACGGTGACCGCCTTCGGTAGAGCCTTGCCCGCCTTGGGCGACTCCATGCGCTCGGTTGGATCGACGAAGACCGCTCCCTCGGCCAGCAGAAAATGGAAGAAGGACTTCATCGCCGCCACCTTGCGCGCCACTGTGGCGGCGGCGTATTGCCTGTCCTTCAGGCCCAACACATAGGCGATGATCGCTTGCTTATCCACGTCGATCCAGTTCTCGACGGGTGTGGCTTCGGCGCCGGCCCGGGCCGCGAAATCGCGCAGCTGGCTCAAGTCATTACGATACGCCGCCACGGTGTGGGGGGAAAAGCCCTTTTCGACCTCGAGAAAGCTCAGGAACTCCTGAATCTTTTGCTCCATCGCGCGCTCCTCAAAAAACGGACAAGATAGGGCCGTGACCGCCGCTGGGCCGCCGGGCAACACGTGTATTGTAGCACAACTTGCCAGAAAGTCCATCCTCGGAAATGGCCAAGAACACGCCGAATCGCATCGGGCCAAACCGCCAACCTATTTGAGGTTCAGAACGTCAACGACCAGGCGATGGTCGCCGTCGACAATAGCGGCCGGATTGGCATCGGGGCAAGCCAGCCGTCAAGGCTGGTGCACGTGGAAGGGCCTGGAACCACGAATTCAACCCTGCCCGGCGTGCGAATCAAGTGCACGGCCGCTGGCGGGGAGGATTTCAGCCTGGTCGCGGGCGACTTGGGCTTTGGCCTGCTCGACGAAGGCAACGGCTCCTACCCTCTCCTTGTCAAGGGCAGCGGCGAGGCCGGGGCCGGCAACGTAGGGGTTGGGACAACGCAGCCCACGCAGAAACTTGACGTGGCTGGCAGCATCGCCGTCAACGGCGTTCTCGCCATCAAGTCTGACGGGGGCGCAGCCAAGGCTTACTACTCCTGACGGTCTTGGTGGACGGCACATTCCAGCCAGCCCACGCTTCTGGCGGACTTGGAAGGTCGGCTGGAGCGTTTTCGCGGCAGTTGTGCCAGACAAGGAGAGACAGGCAAGATGAGTCTCCAGGACAGAGGCAGCGGCATTCGCAGCCGGGTCCGGGTTCGGATGGGCGGAGATGGCGTGTCGCTGGACCTTCCCAACGGCAAGGCGAGGTTGGTCTTTCCCCAGGGCGCCCTGCCCGGCGACGTCGACGTCGAGCTAGCCGATGCTACGCCGATCGCCCCCTACGGCCAGTTCGAGCGGTCGCTGCTCTCGTTCAAGGTTGATATCACCGACGGCGCGGGAGCGGCAGCTCACTCTCTGGCAGCGCCGGCCACCCTCACGGTCAGCTACGACGCCGCCGACGTGCGCGGCATCATCCCCACCTCGCTCGGCCTGTACCACTGGAACACGGGCACCAAGCGATGGGACCCGTTGAAGAGCCAGCATGATCTCAAGAATCGCCAGTTGACGGCGGCAGTGTCCAGCTTCTCCGACATGGGAATGTGGGGAGACCCTTACCACGTCGTACCGGCGACGATCAAGGGCTTTGAAACGGACCTCTACTCCGGGTCTGCCTCAGTGAACATCCCTCTGGAGGTGCCGCCCGGACCAAACGGGTTCGGTCCCAAGCTGGCGCTCTCTTACTCTTCGGGACGGGTAAACGAGATGAAGAGCCAGTACGCGCGCGGGAGCTGGGTAGGGGTCGGTTGGAGTCTGAGCCTCGGATCGATCCGCCTCGACGAGGGGGATGGGAAACATACTCTGGAGCTCAACGGCATCAGCGACGAATTGCTGGACATCGGAAACAACATGTGGCGAACCAAGCACGAGTCCTTCCTCAAGATCCAGCGGCTGGATGCGGGGAGCGGTCAGTGGTATTGGCAGGTGTGTGACAAATCGGGAACTCTGTATAGGTTCGGGTTTAAGGGCGACACCAGACAGGGTGACACGATTCTGGTTAACGACGGCTCGCGGCAGTTTCACAAGACATGGAACGGAGTGGGCTACGGGGATAGTTTCTATCGCTGGGACCTCGATTATGTCAGAGACACGGACGGGAACGAGATGGAAGTCACTTGGGAGGGCTGTACCGCCAGTGATTGCAGCGGCTCCGCCGGCCCTCCCGAGGGCGTCGGGTACTGTTCGGATTATGACCAGAACGCCTATCCCAAGGAGATACACTATTCCCTCAACGACACCGGCGGCTACCAGCGCAAGATAGTTTTCGACATTACCGGGCGTAGCGACGTCCCATCGGGACCTTTCGTCGCCGAGGTGCGGAGACTCGTCAACATAAGAATGTATGTCGGCACCAACCTCGTCAGGCGCTATCAGTTTGACTATCAGGAGAACCCCAACTACCTCATTCTTACCGGCCTGACCCAGTCTGGCACCGACAACGCCAGCGGCTTGCCGAGGTGGACGTTTGCCTATACCAGTCGTGGTTTCAAGTACTTTGATTGGTATCACGAACAGCACAACTACAGACAACAGGACCGTAGCCAACCCTTCTTGGATTGGGCGGATAACGGTCAGGGGGGCAGGATACAATTCCAATTCGACCCATTCCCTGCCGTCCTTTTCAATCCCCCCGGTTTCATAGGCTGGACCCGACAGCGGGTCACTTCGAAACAAGTTTTCGATGGCCTATCGGCAAACCCGCTGACCACCACATACGCCTATGAAGGCTTCCAGGACTTCCATCCCACCGACGATAGCGCTTGGGAGCGCACCGAGTTTCGGGGGCACGACCGGGTCACCGTGACCTACCCCGACGGCCACGTCGCCCACCATCATTTCTACAAGGGAATGGCTACGAGCTGGCCCAGGAAGTGTGAGGATGCCAACCCCATCGGCAGCGCGCCCTATGCCGATACGGCCCCCGATGCCGACGACGACCTGCTCGAAGGGAAGGAGTTCGAGGTCGTCACCAAGGTAGGCGGCGTCAACTCGGCGATAATCGCCCGCACCTATCGCCGCTGGGAGGTGGTGAACGGCCATCCCCGGTCGCCCGGCGACAGGAGCTACGTCGGCGGCTACAACGAGGGGTACGCCACGGCTACCTGCCGGCGCACGGATTTCGCCTACGACAGCTATGGGAACCTCGTCCAGAAGCTGGAGTTCCCGAGCAAGGATGCTCACTACTACCGCAAGACCGACATCAGCATCTCGTACAACACGAGCGCCTACATTGTGGACAAGCCAAGGCAGATAAACGTCTACGCGTGGGACTCTTCGACAAGCACCGACGTGCAGGCTAGCCGGAAGTCCTACTACTACGATAACCTGGGCTGGGCGGTTGCTCCTACCCAGGGCCACGTGAGCCTCATGGAGGAGGGGGTCTCGGGCCAGCTCTCTGTCGTCTGGTACTACGGGTACGACCGCAACGGCAACTGGGTGGGATTCCCCTACGGCAACACCCGCTGGGCCAAGGACCCAAAAGGCAACGTGACCGAGACCGTATACGATTCCACCTACCACACCTTCCCCGTTAAGACGGTCGATCCCCTGTTGCGGGAGACCAACGTCCAATACGACTACGTGCTGGGGAAGCCCACGCAGATAACCGACCCCAACGGCGCCGTGACCAGGCACGAGTACGACGTGTTCGGCCGCATCGTCAAGACCCGGAGGCCCGGCGACACCTACGGCGACGCCGACGCGGCGACCATCGTCCACCGCCACCACACGGCCACCGTGCCCAACAAGGTGGTGACCGGCATTCGCAAGGACGCCGGTGGTCCTTCTGCGGAAGGATGGCCCACGCGGCGCTACCAGCACGTCTTCTACGACGGCCTCGGGCGGGAGGTGCAGCGGCAGGTGAATTTCGAGACCTCGACCTGCCCCATCCGCACGGCGGACATCAGCCAGCTCCGCTCGGGGGTCAACACCCACAATCCCGGCCAGACCTGGACAGACATCCTGTGGGCACAACCACTCTCGTCAAGGCCCTCCACTACACCGAGATGCGGGATGCAATTCAAGGACTGTGGAACACCCTCCAGCTTGGCTCTGTGCCCCCATGGTCCAGCGGCACGACACCGCAGACGGGTAGCCTGGTCTACTTATCGGACCTGGCCGATTTGCGCCTCTGGCTAAACCAGTACGAGATAAAGAAGCCGGCCACGGAGACCGCCTGGCCCAACCTCGTCGGCACCGTGACCGTCGTCAACACCTACTACGACAGCCTCGGCCGGAAGAGGCGGGAGACCGCACCTCGAAACATCCAACCGACAGTGCTGTGGAAGTTCAACCGCTCGGATTGGGACGCCAGCAACCCGAAAACCGAGTACGCCTACGACGTGCTGGACCGCCCGACCAGCGTCCAAGCGCCCGGCGGGGAAACCACCACCACCGTATACCGCGGGCACATCGATGGGGAGGCTAGCGAAGCGACAACCCGCACGATAGATCCGAACAACCGGGTGAAGGAGCACGTCACGGACGTATTTGGCAGGTTGACCCGGGTCATAGAGTATTCCGGCTTCTCGCCAAACCCGAGCTTGCCCAAGACAACCGACTACACTTACAACGGGCGGGACCAACTAACCAAAGTTGCGGATGCTCTGGGGAACCAAACGGTGATAGAATATGATACACTTGGTCGTAAGACACAAATGCACGACCCGGACATGTGCGGCACCAACACGATCGGCCAGCCCGGCTACTGGTGGGGCTACGAATACGATGCCAATGGCAGCCTGACCGGCCAGACCGACGCCAAAGGGCAGAGGCTCACCTTCGAGGGCTACGACGGCCTGAACCGGCTGCGGTACAAGAAGAACAACGGAGGCGCGACCCTTGCGGAGTTCGTCTACGACGAAACTGGCGGCAGCCTTTCTGGCTTCAGCGGCCTAGGCCGCAGGACCACCATGAAGTTCGGCAGCGGTCTCACCAACACGGTAAAGACCTACTACGACAAGCGGGGCAGGGTCGTCAGGGTCGACTACAACCTCGACGGGCAGCCTTTCACGATCTCTACCACCTACGACGACATGGACAGGGTCCTGACCATCACCCACCCGAACGGCGAGGTCGTCACCTACGGCTACGGCGATCATGGCCTCCCAGTGTCGCTGGTAAGCAGTCTCAGGGGGACCATCGTGAGCAACGCCAGCTATAACGCCCTGGGCAAGCCGGTCTCGGTGGCGTTAGGCAATGGTCTGACCACCGACTACCAGTACTGGGGCGTGGAGTACAGGGTGCAAAACGACCTGCGCTACGGTCTGCTGAGAAGCATCATCACCGGCGGCCTCCAGAGTCTGACCTACAATTACGACGCTAAGGGCAACGTCAGCCAACTGAGCGACAACAACGGGCACGGCGGTGAGACGATCGATTTCGGTTACGACCACCTTGACCGGCTCCTATCGGCCTCGGCGCCGATCGGGGAGAGCTACGCCTACAATGCCATCGGCAACCTGACCAGCAAGGGTGGAGTCTCTCGCACCTACCCCGTCGCCGGCCAGCCCCGACCCCCCCCACCGACGGAGGTTGGCGGGCAGGCGTACGGTTACGATGCGAACGGAAACCTGCTCACGGCCGAGGGGAGAACTTATGGCTACGATCTGGAGAACCGGCTGGAGAGCGTTAGCGCCGTCGGCGGTCTTCCCGCCCGCTCTTTCTTGTATGATGGCGATGGGACACTGAGGCGCATGGATGTTGGGGGAAACCCCACTACCCGCTATGTCACTGGAGACTACCTTGTGGATATCCAGACAGGCGAGGCAACGGTCTGCTACCGCTTCGGCGGGAGAACCGTGGCCTGGCGGAACAACACCCAGTTCCGCTACCTGCTCACTGACCATCTCGGCTCCACGCGAGGAGAAGCCAACGCGGGCCAGAGCGAGGCGGGACAGCGGCGGTACTACCCGTTCGGGGGAGATCGAGCGGTGTCGGGAGCGAACGACCTGGGCCAGGACGAACGGTACACGGGGCAGAGGCGGTTCGACGGCGCATCTGCCGGGGCGAACAAGGAACTGTACTGCTACAGCGCGAGATGGTGCCTACCTTATCTTGACCTCTTCAGCCAGGGCTGACAGTATTATACTTTGGGAGCTTCACTCAGCCGGATACTGTTGCGATTGACCGAAACCAGCCGCAAGCTGTTGAAACAGGGAAAGGACTTTTCATGGTCGTTCTGAGCGCGGTCGAGAGTCTGGGGCGGCGAGGGCCTTCTCGCCACTCGATGCTTGGGTGCGGCTCGCGATGTCTGCAGGGATAGAGAATGAGAAGAGCCTCAAACGTGGGCATGCCATTTGCAAGGCTTTCCGCATTGTGTATAATTGGCTTGCGAGGTGTTGATCTTGGAGCGGTTTACCGGGCAGGACCTGGGAGAGGCCCCCCATATCGCCGTGCTGTTTTACGATGCCATCGGCGACTTCATTGCCATTACTCCCCTCCTCAGGGGTCTGCGGGAGAAATACCCGAACTGCTGCATCGACTATTTCGGCGGCGAGCAGACCCGGGAGATCGAGGAAGCCTCACCGCTCGTCGACTCGCGATTCTCGGTGTTCGGCGGGACCGGCGGCCTGCGCGACGTGATCGCTTACATCGTCGAACGGGAGCGGGAGGTCGGACCCTACGACCTGGCCATCAACTGCGATTTCAATGAGGTTCTGGCGCTGTCCACTTCTCTGCTCCAACCGCGCTTTGTCATGGGCAATTGCTACCAACCCGACCTGCGCGGCCTCGGGCCGGCTCCCAACAACCGCATCGACGACATCCATCGCGAGGTATGGGCTCCCGATAGCTTCCTCGAGCGGTACGGCGATATCCTGACCTCCAACTTCATCGGCGAGATCTTCTGCCGGCTGGCCCGCGTGGAGACCGCCTTCCAGCGGACCGAGACGCCCGTGGCGCCGGCCGCCGGGCCGATCCCGCCGGTGCTTATTGCCACGGGCACCAAACGACCGGCCAAGCTCTGGCCTATCGCCTACTGGGAGCGCTTCGTAAACCTCTGCGCTGAGTCCGGCATCGAGGTAGGGCTGCTGGGGGCCAAGCCCGCCGACCAGGCCCGCCATTACCATGCGGCCGATTCGGATGCCTACCTTCTGGAGAGGACCACCCTGGTCGACCTCAGGGGCAGGTTCTCCCTGCCCGAAGTGGCCGGCGCCCTGCAGCGCGCCAAAGCCTGCGTGACCATCGACAACGGCATCATGCACCTCGCCGTGGCTGCTGGCACCCGCACCCTGGCCCTGTTTGGCGCCAGCCCTTGGAAGCTCTGGGCGCCCAGGGTTGCCCACCTTGAGGCCATGCTTCCCACGTCGCCATGCTCCCTGTGCGAAGAGAACCGCTTCCGCAACGAGGATTGTCTGCTCCCGCAGCATCAGTGTATGGAGAGCATCCTTCCCGAGCGGGTGGCCGAGCGCCTCAAAGAGATCGTTCTTGTGGGTGGCTGAGCGCGGCTATCCAGTCCTGCCGCATTCCTGCGGCCGAACGGCAACAAGTGCATCTGGATAACAAGTGTGATCGGCGCTTCCCAACGTAGGGGCGAATCCTTCCGCCGAAGTATTCGCCCCTACGTTAGACTAATCAGCTACTGCTTTGTGACTGACAGCGAGGCGTAGCCGACGACCGATCGTTTGTCGCCGGTGAGGTCGCCGCTGGTGACGTATTTCAGAATCTCGGCACGGGAGGCGCCCAGCAGTTTGGCAGCCACCAGCATCGCCATCACCGGACCAACCCCACACATGGAGATCGCCCGTTGCCTGACCACCTTCGCCAACAGCGCCTCGTCCAGGTGGACGATGGCAGCCATAGCCAGGGCGTCGTTCTGCTCCGCCGTTCTCTGCTGCTCGTAGTGAGTGAAGTCCGTGCTGGCGATAATCACGGCGTTCTTGCCTTGAAGGGCAACGGCGAGGGAACGGCCCAGGTCTCGCGCCGTTTCGAGGTCCTGGTCGGCCAGGATGATGGGGACGAACCGGAAACGCTCGCCGTAGAGATATTGGAGAAAGGGCAGTTGGACCTCGACCGAGTGCTCGAGAAGGTGGGACCATTCGTCCTGTTCGGCCAACCCGGAGTTGGCGATTATCTCTTGCGCCACCACCTCGTCGACCTGGCTCCGGCCGAGGGGTGTCTCCCAGTAGCCCCGCGCTCCCACCGCGACATGAGCGCCGAGGCCCCGGTGATTGGGCCCGACGATGACGAATAGATCGGGGCATCCGTCTCCGGCTAGCGCCGAAAACCCATGGCTCGCCGCCGGCCCCGAAAAAGCGTAACCGGCATGGGGGCTGACCGAACCCAGGACCTGCCGTGGCCCGCTTGCCTCCACTTTCGGCACCGCACCCGGGCCGAGTCGATGGCGAAAGCAGGTCTCGATCTCTTGCCTCACCACCTCTGGCGACTCCGGATAGAACGCGCCGGCAACCGCCGGTCTTCTGATATCCACCTCAGACCTCCTTTCCCTGGAAGCTGTCAGTTTTCAGTCCTTACACGGAAGGACCGTCAGCCTGGCCGAATTACTCCGATTTACTGGCATGCTGAGCAGATGACGGCAGAATTGTGCCCGGACGCTGAGGCTTTAGCCGGTAAACTCCGATGCACCTGGTCGCTCGATTGGCGCCACCGGCTGAAGCCTCAGCGTCCGAGAGTGCGATGAGCCGCCGCCAGCGCCGAAATGGGAGCCAAAGCCACGCATAGCATAATACTTGACACGGCCCGTGTCAAGTATTATGCTATAGATGTGAACGATGCGTCCTCTGTTGCAAGAGCGCTTGCAGGAAGGATGCCATTGGAGCAGGACGTTTTGCAGGAAGCAATTAACAACTTTGCATTCGTGTCTTCGAAATGCTGAAAGCTGACGGTCCTTCTACGGAAGGACTGACAGCTACAAGGACGGGACGAGACGATGGAAGCAGATAATCGATTTGACGGCGGCGAGCGCGAGCCGCTTTACTTTATAAGCATTGCCGCCCGGTTGGTAGGCATGCACGTTCAGACGCTCCGCAAATACGAGAGAATGGGGCTCGTCGATCCGCCCCGCAGCGGCGGCAACGTTCGCCTCTACTCACCAGAGGACATCGAGCGCCTGAGGCAGATCAAGTACCTGGTGGGTGAGCTGGGGATCAACCTGGCGGGAATCGACCGGATTCTCGAGATCACCGAGGTGGTACTGGACATGGAGCGACTGCTTCGTCAGGAGCGAGATCCGGGGCGGCTGCACGAGTCGATGATAACGGAGACGAATAGTTTGAAGCGACTACTAGGTTTGTCCTGTTAGCGCTGCAACGTGGACCGCCAGGCTGCCGGAGAGCCATGCACTGGCGTGGTGGTTCGGAAAACCCAAACTGATAGAGAGGAAACACTGCCCATGAGGAAGAGACACGATGAGGAGCGCCAGCCCTCCGATGGCGGCGAGCAGGAGCTCGACCAGCTAAAGGAGGAGATGGACAAGGCCATTGCCAAAGCCGACGAGTATTTCAAGCTGCTGCAGCGCGTTCAGGCGGACTTCGCCAACTACAAGCGTCGCGTCGACCAGGAGCGATCAGAGTTTGCCAGGTCCGTGAAGGCCGACGTGATTCTCAAGACCCTTCCCGTCCTGGACGACTTCGGGCGCGCTCTGGAGCTAGTGCCCGAAGAGATCGCCTCGCTCGACTGGGCGAGGGGAATCAGCCTCATCCATCGCAAGCTTGTCTTGATGCTCGAGAACGAGGGGCTAAAGCAAATGGAGGCCCGGGGCAGGGAGTTCGATCCCTGGGAACATGAAGCCATCCTCCATCAGGAGACCAGCGACATGGAGGAGGGGAGAGTGCTCGCGGTCGTCCGCGAGGGGTATAAGCTGGACGATAAGGTCATTCGCCCCGCTCAAGTCATCGTCGCCAAGCGACCGGCGACCGCCGGCGATGAAGCCGGAACCATCAACTAAGGAGAACAGGCAATGCCAAAGGTGCTAGGAATAGATTTGGGAACCACGAACTCCTGCATGGCCGTTTTGGAAGCAGGGGAACCGGTGGTGGTCGAGAACGCCGAAGGCGGGCGGATCACGCCATCGGTGGTCGCCGTCAACCCCCGCACGGGAGAGAGATTAGTCGGCACGGTGGCGAAGCGGCAGGCCATCACCAATCCCGAGAACACCATCTACTCGATAAAGCGATTCATGGGCCGCACGTTCCGCGATCCCGCCATTCAAGAGGAGATGAAGCGAGTGCCGTACAAGGTCACGGAGGCGCCCAACGGCGACGTTCAGGTGTGGATTGGGGGAAGGCCCTACTCCCCCCAGGAGATCTCCGCCATGGTCCTGCAGAAGATGCGGTCCGATGCCGAAGCCAAGCTGGGAGAGAAGATCACGCAGGCGGTCATTACTGTGCCAGCTTACTTCAACGATAGCCAGCGCCAGGCCACCAAGGACGCCGGCACCATCGCCGGCCTCGAGGTGCTCCGGATCATTAACGAGCCCACGGCGGCATCGCTCGCCTATGGCCTCGATAAGAAGAAGGAGGAAACCATCGTCGTCTACGACCTAGGCGGCGGCACCTTCGACGTTTCCATTCTCGAGCTGGGCGAGGGCACCTTCGAGGTGAAATCCACCAACGGCGACACCCATTTGGGCGGCGACGATTTCGACCAGCGCATCGTCGATTGGGTCGCCACCGAGTTCAAGCGGGAACAGGGCATCGACCTCAAACAGGATAAAATGGCTCTCCAGCGTCTGAAAGAAGCGGCGGAGAAGGCCAAGATCGAGCTGTCGTCGGTAGCGCAGACCGAGATCAACTTGCCCTTCATCACCGCCGACGCCGCCGGGCCGAAACACCTTTCCCTCAACCTGACCCGGGCCAGGCTGGAGCAACTGGTGGGCGATCTGATCGAGCGCACGGTAGGCCCCTGCCAGCAGGCGATGGCCGACGCCGGCCTGACCTCTGCTGGCATCGACGAGGTGGTGCTGGTCGGCGGCCAAACCCGGATGCCGGCGGTGGTGGACAAGGTCAAGCAGCTCTTCGGCCGGGATCCCCACAAGGGAGTCAATCCTGACGAAGTGGTAGCCGTCGGCGCGTCCATTCAGGGCGGCGTGCTCAAGGGCGAGGTCAAGGACGTTCTCCTCCTGGACGTTACACCCCTGACCCTTGGCTTGGAGACCCTGGGCGGGGTCATGACCCCTCTCATTCCCCGCAACACGACCATACCGACCAGCAAGTCGGAGGTGTTCACTACGGCGGCGGACAGCCAGAGCAGCGTCGACGTCCACGTGCTGCAGGGCGAGCGGCCGATGTCGGCGGAGAACAAATCCGTCGGCCGATTCATGCTCGATGGGCTGCTTCCCGCACCCCGCGGCACGCCGCAGATCGAGGTCACCTTCGATATCGACGCCAACGGCATTCTAAACGTGTCGGCCCGCGATAGGGCCACCGGTCGACAGCAGAAGATCACCATCACCGCTAGCGGCGGCCTGGCCAAAGAGGATATCGATCGGATGGTCCGTGAGGCGGAGCTTCACGCTCAGGAGGACCAGAAGCGGCGGGCGGACATCGAGCTGAGAAATCAGGCGGACTCGCTGGCCTACACGGCCGAGCGCACTCTCCGGGAACATGGCGACAAGGCGCCCTCGGATCTCCGCGGCGAGGTCGAGGCCAAGATCGGCGCCGTCCGCGCGACGCTCCAATCGGGAGACGGCGGCCAGATCCGCCGGGCCGCCGACGAGCTATCGCAGGCTCTCCAGAAGATCGGCAGCGCCGTATACGGGCAGCCCGGCGCCGGGCCCCAGGCGGGAGCTGGGCCGGGCAGGAAGGAGGCGGAGGGTACCGTCGAGGGAGAGTTCCGGGAGGTCTAATGGCACTCTGGGCCAAGCCTCTATCTCGGGGCGTTGAGGCTTCCAGCGGTAAGCTCTGTCAACGCAGCAGGCCCATCCGGCGTTACCGGCTGAAGCCTCACTGTCCGGGGTCTGGTTGGTGGCTCTCCAATGGCAAGTCACTTCCGGAGCTTACAAAAACACTTGCCGCCAACACCGGGGTGTTGTATCATTATCGACGAAAAGCCCGACGCTGTCTGGAGAAACGATGGAGCAACTGGCTAACCGGTACCGCCTGATCGAGCTGGTCGGAAAGGGCGGCATGGCGAAGGTCTACAAGGCGGAGGACCAGCTTCTCGGCCGCTTTGTGGCCGTCAAGATCCTGCGGGACCGATACGCCAGCGACAAAGCCTTCCTCGGGCGGTTTCTCCAGGAGGCCAGATCTGCGGCCAGCCTGTCCCATAGCAATATCGTGAACGTTTTCGACGTGGGCGATGAGAACGGTCGGTACTACATCGTCATGGAGTACGTCGAAGGCGCCAACTTGAAGGAGGTCATCCAGAAGGAAGGCCCACTTCCCGCGAGTCGCGTCGTAAACGTGGCGGGCCAGATCTGCGCCGGATTGCAGGCGGCGCACAGTAGAAACATCATCCACCGCGACGTGAAGCCCCAGAACGTGCTGGTGACGGCGGAGGGCCAGGTCAAGATAGCCGATTTTGGCATCGCCCGCGCCCTCGGCGAAACCTCGTTCTCGCAGACCGACCAGGTTCTCGGCTCGATTCACTATCTCTCCCCGGAGCAGGCTCAGGGCAAGCCGGCCAGTCCGGCTTCTGACATCTATGCTCTCGGGGTGTCCTGCTACGAGATGCTGACCGGGCGATTGCCTTTTGAGGGCGAAACCGAGGTCGGCATCGCCCACCTCCACATTCAGGAGCCCCCCCGGCCCCCTCGCCAACTCAATCCGGCGATTCCCCCCACCCTAGAGTCGATCGTCCTCAAGGCGCTGGCGAAAGACCCGGCCGAGCGATACCCATCGGCCAAGGAGATGGGTCAAGCGTTTCAGGACTATGCGGAGCTTGGACAGCAGGCAACAGGGATCATCGGCGCGGTCAAGGCCGAGGCGCCTCCCGCCATTGCCAGCGCGACGACTGTGACGCCGGTGGCGACGGCCGCGCCTGACGAGATAACCGGGCGCAAGAGAGGTGGCACCTTCCTGCTGTTGGTGTTAGCCCTTCTCGCGCTTCTGAGCGTCTTGGGCCTTTGCGCCCTCGGAGCAGCGATCGCTCAAACCTACGGCGATAAGTTCGCCTTCGGGCTGTCCTCTCCCAACATCACCTTGCCCCTTCCGTCGGCCACTTCCAGTCGGCTCCTCGTAAAAGTGCCGGGCGTCGAGGGAAAGGACGCTGCCGAAGCACAGCGGGCGATCGAGTCCGCAGGACTAGCCTACCGTGAAGGCCCGCCAGAGTTCAGCAACTCAATACAGGCGGGCCTCGTCATTAGACAGTCGATTCAACCTGAAACCTCCGTGGTGCCAGGCCTCGAGGTTGTGGTGGTTCTGAGCAAACGCCCTTCGGCGGTGGAAGTGATCTCGGTCGTCGGCTTGAAGTTTGCCGAAGCTCAATCGAAGCTAGTGAGCCAGGGATTCAGCGTGGTCAGACAAGACCAGGTTACGGGAACTTCGGCGCCGGAGACCGTTTTCGACCAGAACCCGAAAGGCGGAGCCAAGCTTTCCCCCGGTGCCACCATCACTCTCATTGTCAGCAAGGCCAGCCCTAGGATTGTCGTGCCGAACGTAGTCGGCAAGTCCGAGGCCGAGGCCAAGAAGGCGATCGTCGATGCCGGGCTGCGCAATTTCCCCTGGACCAACTATCAGGGCCACGCCGATCTGCCCGATAGGCTTCTCCAAATGGTTGATGTGGGCGAAGTCATCAGCACCGATCCGCCCGCCGGTCGGGAGGTCGACGCTGGCGTGGAGGTGAAGATAGCCGTAAGGAAGGACTAAATCTAATGATCGTTCGTTCGTCTGTTAATTTGACATCCCGCAGGGATTGGATTAGAATCATAGACAGCAACCAATTGCTCTTGAGGCTAACCCCGACCAGAATGGGCCCGGGGTTTTGTTTGGAAATGAGAAGATGTTTCAAAAAACGATACTAAACAACGGAATGACCATCGTTTCCTCGGAGATGCCCCACACCCGCTCGGTCAGCATCGCCGTATACATCGGCGTCGGCTCGCGCTACGAGAGCGAGGAACAGGCGGGCATTTCTCACTTCGTCGAACATATGCTGTTCAAGGGAACTCAGGCGCGTCCGACGGCCAAGGAGATCAGCGATGCCATCGAGGGTGTGGGCGGCGTGTTGAATGGCGGAACAGATAGAGAGCTCACCGTCTACTGGTGCAAGGTTGCCCGTCCTCATTTGGCACTGGCGGCAGACCTGCTGGCGGACATGATCCTGAGGTCGAGCTTCGACCCGGTCGAGATCGAGAAAGAGCGCAAGGTGGTGGTCGAGGAGATCAACATGGTCTTCGATTCGCCCCACCAGCTCGTGGACGTCATCATCGACGAAGTTGTCTGGCCCAACCAGGCTCTCGGGCGTGACGTGGCAGGCAGAAAAGAGACGGTCTCCAGCTTCTCGCGTGAGACGGTCTTGGATTATCTGCACGCCCACTACGGGCCAAGGAACACGGTGGTGAGCGTTGCGGGAAACATCGCTCACGACGAAGTGGTGGACCTGATCGATAAGGCCTTTCGCGGCTGGCCGCTGAATGCGCCGACTGCCTTTCCCCCGGTCGAAGACGGCCAGATGGAGCCCCGACTTAGGGTCGAGCAGAGGAAGATAGAGCAGGCGCACGTTTGTCTGGCCGTGCGGGGGTTGTCGAGCCTGCATCCCTCCCGCTTTACCCTCGATCTGCTGAACGTCATTCTGGGCGAAGGGATGGGCAGCCGCCTGTTCTTGGAACTGCGCGAGAAACAGGGCCTAGCCTACGACGTCCATTCTTATGTCAGCCATTTTCTCGATTCTGGCGCTGCCGTGGTATACGCGGGCGTCGATCCGAAGCGGATCGATGCTACCATTAGCGGCATTATTGAGCAACTGAGCCGCCTCAAGGATGGGGTGTTGGAAGAGGAGATCGTCAGGGCGAAGGAGTTTAGCAAGGGCAGGATGCTCCTTCGCATGGAAGATACCCGCAGCGTCGCCAGTTGGCTAGGCGGCCAGGAGCTGCTGACGGGGCGCATTCTCACCGTCGACGAAGTGGTAGCCATCATCGACGCCGTCAATCCGGACGACCTCCGGCGCATGGCCCAGCAGATATACACCACCGACAAGCTCAACATGGCGGTAGTCGGGCCGTTCAAGAGCCAGAAGCGTTTCGCCGGTCTTCTGCGTTTCGGTCGCCATTAAGGAGATTTAGAACCTCTCCCAGACTTCTCACCACGGGACAGTCGAGGCCGCCATGCAGCCCGTCGCGGTCGATTAGCACCGGGGCTAGCCCCGCCACGCGGGCGCCGATGATGTCCGTGCGATAGGAATCTCCGACATAGAGAGCCTCGTGGGGCCGCACCCTTGCCCTCGCCAGCGCGAACTCGAAGATCTGGGGATTGGGCTTGGCGACTCCCACCAGCGACGATACGACCACGAAATCCAGATACCGGGTTAGACCAAGGTTGTGAAGAATGGCGGGCAACTGCACGCCCCAGTCTGACACCACTCCTTGAACGTACCCCCGCTGCTGTCCTTCGGCCAGGGTCCCTTCCACGTCCTGGTAGGCGCGCCAGTATTCGGGCTTGGCATATTCGTCGTACACGGCCTCGGCGCACCTCCTCACCATTGCGGGCGGCGCCTCGACGCCGGATTGTCGGAGGGCGGTGGCATAGTAGTCGGTCCACAACTGACGAATGGCTTCTTCTCGCGCCCAGATGTGACGATCCTCCCTTTGCGCCGATATAAACTGCTCCTGAGCCGCCGAGAGAGCGCGCCGGATGGCGTCGAGGTCTGCCTCGATGC
This sequence comes from Chloroflexota bacterium, assembly GCA_016190625.1. Lineage (GTDB taxonomy): Bacteria > Chloroflexota > Dehalococcoidia > JACPQF01 > JACPQF01 > JACPQF01. The sequence continues at coordinate 19,933 of JACPQF010000090.1, forward strand.
CCTGGCGAGCGCAGATGAGCGCGCTCACCTCCTCGATCGAGAGGTCGGGACCGATGAGGGTGAGCCCCGCGTCGTAGATGATAGCCTTGACCTTGCCGTTTTCCACTCATCTCCTCGCCGACGACCAAAGCCATGCCACATGGGCATGTGCAAGGTGGATTATAGCACAGTCTGGTTTCTTCGACCTTGGTATCCAATTTGCGCTGCTGACGTACTGGGCGAAAAGGCCGAGCGCTGCTGTAGGGGCGGCGTCCTTCGGCGGAAGGATGCCCGCCCCCGCCCCCGTGGCCGCCACGGAGGGCAGCCACTACGGAGATCGACGCCGTAGCGCACAGGCAGCGCAGGAGGACAAATGATGCAGCGAGGGGACAAGGCGGAAGCGCTAGCGCGGCTGCGGGAGGAGGCGAGAATGGCCGGGCGCCACGAGACCGGATTCGCGTTTGGCGAAGGCTCACCGGAGGCCAGGCTGATGATCGTCGGCGAGGCCCCCGGGAGAAGGGAGGCCGAGCTTGGCAAGCCCTTTGTGGGCGCCTCGGGAAAGCTCCTCGACAGACTCCTCGAGGCGGCACGCATCGACCGGGATGAGGTATGGATCACCAACGTCGTCAAATGGCGGCCTACCCGAGAGGAGGGAGGACGGGTGAATCGAGCGCCCCGAGCCGCGGAAGTGGCCGCCGACAGCGCCTGGCTCGAGAGGGAACTGGAGGTGATCCGCCCGCGGGTGGTCCTCTGCCTGGGCATCCGGGCGGCATCCTCGCTCATTCACCCGGACTTCAAGATGAACGCGGAGCGGGGGAAATGGTTCCCCGGGCCCCTCGGCTCCCGGGCTATGGCCAGCTTCCATCCCGCCTACGTCCTCCGGCAGCAGGGCGCCGACGGGGAACAGTTGATCGATCTGATGCAGCAGGATTTCCGGGAGATCGGCAAGGCGATAGAGCGCTAGATCGAGCGAGCTTGAGCATCATTCGTGCCAAAACCTAAGGTGTGTTATAATACCACCAACATGCCTGATGGGGTTTAGATGCTATTTCAATTGTTGAACTCGGGTCTGCCGGTCCGCGACCGGGCGATCCTGTTTCTGACGATGGTCCTCGGAATACTGGTGGCGATCACCATCCACGAGTTTAGCCACGCTCTTACGGCCAGCTATCTTGGCGATGGCACGGCCAAGCGTTTGGGAAGGATATCGCTCAATCCTCTCCGGCATTTGGACCCGCTGGGCACCGTGTTCCTGCTATTGGCTGGCTTTGGCTGGGGCAAGCCGGTGCCGGTCGACGTGTACAACCTGCGCGGCGGCATGGCTAAGGCGATGGCCAAAGTCTCCTTTGCCGGGCCCCTTTCCAACCTGGTTCTGGCAGCCATCATAGCCATCGGCGTTCGTTTGCTGCCGGTTCGTTTCGTCTTTAATGGGCCGGACGTGCTCGACGAGTTTCTCGGAAGCTTAATCGGCACGCTGGTCACCATTAACATCATTTTGGCTGTGTTCAACATGCTCCCGATCGCGCCGATGGATGGGTTCAAGGTGGCGGTCGGGATCCTGCCGCGGGACCTGGCGATTTCTCTCGCCAGAACAGAACAGTATGGCATGGCAATTCTGATGTTGCTCGTGGTTGCCGACCAGTTCTTCGGCATTGGCTTTTTGGGCTGGATATTGGGGCCGCTGGTTCATGGCGTGTCCAAGCTGTTGCTCGGAGCCTATTGGTCGTGGCTATTGTTGGGGTTCTGACGGCGAAAACCGTCTTTCGCGGCGCTGAGTAGCGTGCAGGAGGAGGAGACGTGGAGCGAGTCACTATCATCGGGCTGGGTCTCATCGGGGGATCCCTCGGTCTGGCCCTCAAGAAAGCCAAAGTCAGTGGCCTCGAGGTGGTCGGCTACAATCGCGGCCCCCGGGCCTGTCTCAAGGCGCGAAAGATCGGCGCGGTCGACAAGATCGTCTGGAACCTGGGCGGCGCCGTGAAGCAATCGAGCCTGGTGGTTATCGCCGTTCCCGTCGTCGCCGTCAAGGACATCATGGAAGCCATCGCTCCCCATCTGCCCGCCGGCTGCGTCGTCACCGACACCTCCAGCACCAAGGCTCAGGTCATGGAATGGGCGAGGGACATCCTGCCGTCGTCGGTTCACTTCGTCGGCGGCCATCCAATGGCCGGCAAAGAGACGCCGGGGATAGATGGTGCGGACGCCGAGCTGTTTCAAGACGCCACCTACTGTCTCGTGCCCTCGGTCACCGCTCCGAGTGAGGCGGTCGACGCCGTGGTCGAGCTAGCGCAGATCGTGGGCGCCAAGCACTTGTTCGTTGACGCCACGGAACACGATGGCTTCGTGGCCGCCATCAGCCATTTGCCCCTCTTGATGTCGGCTGCCCTCGTGTCCTTAACGACCAATAGCCAGAGCTGGCGGGAGATGGCCCGGCTGGCATCCAGCGGTTATCGCGATGTCACGCGACTGGCCTCCGGCGATTCGACGATGGGCCACGACATGTGTGTCACCAACAAAGAGAACATCGGCCGGTGGATAGATGCCCTAACTGAGGAGCTTGGGCGGTTCAAGACTCTCATGAACGAGGATGGCGAGCAATTTAGAATCGAACTGGCGCGGGCGCAATTGGCGCGCGACAAGTGGCTGGCAGGAAAACAGACGTCGGAGTTAGATGCTGCCGTAAAAGTGCATGGCGGCACCGGCGAGACGCTGATGAGCTTCTTGGTTGGACAGCGCCTGGCCAGGGCTATGCAGGGTCCCAAAGCTGACGACCGGTCCAGACGAAAATAACTACCGGGAAAACTGCTTCGACCTCAGGAAGCGGGAAACGCCGATGGGAAAAATGGGAAGAACGATTAGACCCAGTGGGCATCTTGCCGGCACGGTTGTGGTGCCGGGTGACAAGTCAATCTCCCACAGGGCCATTATTTTCAACGGCCTGGGCGAAGGCCTGGCGACGATAAGGAACTTCTTGCCCGGCGCCGATTGTCTCTCCACGGTCAAATGCCTGCGGGCCATGGGCGTGCCAATCGAGATCGTCGGCCTGCCTTCCGCCTCCTTTTCGGATAGTAGGGAGGGCGAGCGCTCTCCTTCCCTCTCCATTTCGCAAAAGGGAGCGGGCGTGGGTGAGGGATTCTCCGACCTCGCCGGGCAGGATGGACCGGTTACGGTCAAGGTAACCGGCAGGGGATTGAGCGGACTTTCTGAGCCTCTCGACATCCTCGACGCGGGAAACAGTGGGACCACCATGCGTCTGCTGTCCGGTGTTCTCGCCGGCCAGCCTTTTTTCAGCGTATTGACCGGCGATTCGTCGCTCCGCTCGCGGCCCATGGGCAGGGTGGTCGAGCCTCTGCGTCGCATGGGAGCCCGAATCGACGGCCGGAAGAACGGCACCCTTGCTCCCCTAAACGTTCGCGGCGGCAACCTCCAGTCTGTGCACCACCAGATGCCAGTAGCCAGCGCCCAGCTCAAGTCTGCCATCTTGCTGGCCGGACTCTTCGCCGACGGCCAAACTACCGCCCTCGAGCCAGCGCGGTCTCGCGATCACACCGAGAGATTGCTGCTGGCCATGGGGGCGGAGGTCAGTAGCCATCTCGACCCGGCGACTGGCGCCAATTCGGTTTCGATAACCCGGCCCCGTTCGCTTCACGTTGTGGACGTCGACGTGCCGGGCGATATCAGCTCGGCTGCCTTCTGGCTGGTCGCCGGCGCCATCCACCCCGACGCCGAGATCTGCATCCCCAACGTCGGCGTCAATCCGACGCGGACGGGAGTGCTGGATGTGCTAGAGATGATGGGGGCGAGAGTGCGGTGGGAGCGGCAGAGGACGGAAGGGGGAGAGCCCGTGGCCGATTTGCGGGTGAGCACCGGCAATCTCGCAGGCATCGAGATAAAGGGTGAGCTCATCCCCCGCCTCATCGACGAAATTCCCGTGATTGCCGTGGCCGCCGCCCTGGCTAAGGGGAAAACCATTATTGGAGATGCGGGCGAGCTACGGGTGAAGGAGAGCGACCGGATCGAGACGATCCTCGCCGGCCTCTCCCGGCTGGGGGCAAGGGTTGAGGCGTTGCCCGACGGAATGATCATTTACGGCGGCGCGAGGCTGAGGGGAGCCGAGGTGGACTCATACGGCGACCACCGGCTGGCAATGGCCTTCGCCGTGGCCGGCCTGGCGGCCGATGGCGAGACCAGAATCCAGGGGTCCGAGGCAGTCGACGTATCCTACCCTGGGTTTTGGAAGGACATAGAGACTTTGACAAGTCAGGGCTAGGGAGAATCCTTCGACTGAAGGATTCTCCCCTACATCTGGTGGTTAGAGGGATAAATGAGCGTTAAGCTAGTGCACGTTGGCTTCGGAAATATCCTCGCCATGAACCGGGTGGTGGCCATTTCCAGTCCTGAATCGGCCCCCATAAAGCGGCTCATTCAGGAGGCCAGGGCCAGAAACGCCCTGATCGACCTCACCAGCGGTCGCCGGACCAAAGCCGTCGTCGTTCTGGACACCGGGAACTTGGTGCTGGCGGCCCTCGCGCCCGAGACCATCGCCAGCAGAGCCTCAGCCGGGCAGTCAATCCCGGAAGTGAGAAATACAGAGGTCAAGGATACGTATGGTTGACGAGTTCACCTGCGAAGGCGTTGCGTCACAACACAACCTTCCTATCCTGATAGTCCTGTCCGGGCCTTCGGGAGTTGGCAAGGATGCCGTCCTCTCCAGAATGAGGGAGTTAGGCTATCCCTTGTTCTACACAGTGACAATGACCACGCGAGATAGGCGACCGGCGGAAAGGCACGGCGTCGATTACTACTTTGTGCCATTGGAGCTCTTCGAGATCCTCATCGACAAAGCCGAGTTTCTCGAATGGGCCAACGTTTACGGGAACTATTACGGTGTACCAAGGTCACTGGTCAAGGAGGCGCTGCAATCGGGTAAGGACGTCATCATAAAGGCGGACGTTCAGGGCGCCAGAACGATCAAGGCGGCCGTGCCCGACGCTATAACGGTGTTCCTTGCCCCCCCCTCCCTCGACGACCTCGCCGACCGTTTGCGACAGCGGAAAACGGAAACCCTGAAAGACCTCACCATCCGTCTGGAGACGGCGCGCGAAGAGATGAAGTGTCTCCCGACGTTCGACTACGTGGTGCTGAACGCCAGCGACCGGCTGGACGAGGCTGCAGAGCACATCTGCTCGGTCATCGAAGCCGAGAAGTGCAAGGTAGTGCGGCGCAGGGTCAAACTCTAGTACGCCACCAGCAGTCAGCTTTCAGCTTAGGAGCCTTTTCATAATAACATGAACAAATCAACCCGATTGAGCGCTGCGCGGCGAGAGGCTGTAGTTCCATTCCCCGTGGAAGTCGCAACGCTCAATCGCCAGCGAGTTCATTTCTTCGTCGGTGACGGTCTTGCC
>JACPQF010000009.1 GCA_016190625.1 Chloroflexota bacterium
GGGGACAGGGGACAGGGGACAGGGGCCGGTCCCCCCGTCCCCGAACTTTCGAGCGCTGTCTTTTGACCCCTGACCGCTGACCCCTGACCGCTGACCCCTGACCCCCACCACGTCGAAGGCGGGCAAGTCCGACCGTCCCCGGGTCTGTCCCATGTGGATTTCGTAGCCATCGACGGTTTCGCCGGTCGAGCCGGCCAGCAGCCCTCTATCACCTGTAACCACGGCCGTCACCTGCGAGGTGGTTTTTTCGGGAGCGAACTCGGTTTCGACGTCGAGGAGGCCAAGGCCGGCCATCTCGCCGACGGGGGACTCGACGCCAAACGGGTCCGTTATCTTCTTCCCCAGCATCTGGTAGCCGCCGCAAATGCCCACTATCGGCGTTCCTTGTCTTACGAGGCTCAGGATGGCGCGCGCCAGCCCGCTCTCGTGTATAAAGGCGAGGTCCGCCAAGGTGCTCTTGGTGCCCGGTATGACCAGTAAATCGGGCCGGCCCAACTCCTGCGGCCCGTCGACATACCTTATTCGAGCGTCAGGCTCATAGCCCAGCGGGTCGAAATCGTCGAAGTTGGCGATGCGAGGCAAACGAAATATGGCGATATCCAGGGAGTTCGCCTCGGTGCTCTGAATAAGCCGGTCTTCGAGGTAGACCGAATCCTCCTGAGCGATGGCGATGTCGCGGAAGAAAGGAATCACTCCAAGAACGGGTTTTCCCGTGCGGGTCTCGAGGAAATCGAGGCCCGACTTCAGGAGAGAGATGTCGCCGCGAAACTTGTTGATCACCAGCCCCTTGATCAGGTCTCGCTCGTCGGGGTCGAGGAGCTCGAGGGTGCCCACGAGAGAGGCGAAGACGCCGCCGCGATCGATATCGCCGACAAGAAGCACCGGCGCGTGAGCCAGCTTGGCGATGCGCATGTTGACGATTTCGCTGTCCCTGAGGTTCACCTCGGCCGCGCTGCCCGCCCCCTCGATGACTACTACGTCGTACGCCTCCTGCAATCGGGCGAGGGATTCCTCGACCACGCCCAGCAGCTTGGCCTTGCGCTGGTAGTATTCGACGGCGGCGAGGGTGGTGGCAGGCTTACCCAGCACGATGACCTGCGACCTGGCCTCGGCCTCGGGCTTGAGTAGTATAGGGTTCATGTCGACGGTCGGCTCGATGCCCGCTGCCTCAGCCTGGACGACCTGCGCCCGGCCGATCTCGCCGCCGTCTCTGGTGACGAAGGAGTTGAGAGACATATTCTGGGACTTAAAGGGCGCGACTCGGAGGCCATCTTGCTTGAAGATGCGACAAAGGGCGGTGACCAGTATGCTTTTTCCCGCCGAAGAGGCGGTCCCTTGCACCATTAGTGTCTTCGCCAGCACGCTACAGGTTCCTCAGGTGGCAGGTATCGTTCATCAGCGAAACGATATTTCTATCTCCGTAGGTATCGACGATGGTGAGAGAGGCGTTGTCGAGGCGCTGCTGCCAGAAGAAGTTCAGGTCGATATGCAGCGTCAGGCAGAGGAACGCTCTGAGGGTGCCGGAGTGGGCTACCACAATAATCGTGTCGTCCTTGTGGGCCTGTTGGACCTCGGCGAAGAACTCCCCGACCCTGTTGGTGAGGCACCTGAGGGTATCTTTGCTGCCGAGCGGGGACGCGTTGGCCCAGTCGTCGTTCCACCGTCGCCAATCCTCGGGATATCGGGTGGCGATCTCGGCTGCGGTTAGGCCCTCGAAGGCGCCGAAATACATCTCGCGCAGCCGGGCATCGGGGACCACCTCAATCTGGTGGCGCTTCAGGCCGATGGTGGCCGTGTGATAGGCCCGTTTCAGGTCGCTAGCGTAGGCCGCGTCGATCTTCTCGCCGGCCAGCCTCTCCGCCAGACATTCCGCCTGCCTGATGCCAAGCTCGCTGAGCTCCGTATCCTGATGTCCCTGAAAGACCCGTGAATGGTTCCAATCGGTCTGGCCGTGCCGGACCAGCAGAAGCCTCGTCATCGCCGCACCCGCCGCAGAATCTGCTCAGGATACTATCGTATCTTCCGGTCCTTGTCAAACTCGACGCCGGGCATCGGTGCGCGCCGAGATTCTGAGCCGGGCGTCTGGCTGTGGGGACGCTGCTGTCAACGGGTTCGGGGGGAGCGGGCTGAATGCAATCCGTTTCCGAAATCCACTGACAGGAACGCCTACCCGCCGACAAATGGCATGCGTTTTGCTAGTTGGAGACAAGATACAGAGGGTCAATACGCCGCGAAGAGGTCGTAGACATGGACATAATTGCCGGGCTGGTCATAACTAGCTCGTCGTTCCTGTTCGCCGCTGCCTTAACCGGTATTCTGGTCTGGCGGGGCACCGGGGGGCATAATCCCGCGACGGGAGAGGACACCATCAGGGCCGGCGGTGGCGCCATACTCGCCACACTGGTCGTGGTCTATTTTGTGGCTACGACCCAACTGCTCCTTATCGCCCAGCAGCACGGTATGGCTTTGGGCAACTTCATCGTGGGGCTGGTGGTCTTCGCCATCCTCTGCATCGAGCCGGCCGTGCGCGGGCGACGCCACTCAACCGAGGACAGCAATTGGCGCAAGTAGGACGGACCATGGTGATCCCGGGACCAGGGCTGACTGGACAGGCTGCCGTCAAGTGACTATAATACAACCATGAAAACGGTCTCCATCGACGAAATCAAACGCAACCTAGCGGGTTATCTCGAGCGAGTCAAGACGGGCGAGACTTTGGTGATTCTGGAGGACGGCGATCCGGTAGCGGAGATCAAGCCGATAGTCCAGCATGGAGAAGCCTTGCGCCCATACGCACTATGCGCTGGTGAGTTCCAAGTACCCGAGGACTGTGACGCCCCTTTGCCGGATGACATCATCGACCAATTCGAGGATCGATGAGATTCCTGCTGGATACCCCATTTTCTTGTGGTATATCACGGGAGATTCACGTCTGCCCGCTGCGATCCTGCCGAAGATCCGTAATCCCGCCAACCAGGTGTATTTAAGCGTCATCTCGGTTTGGGAAATCATAGTCAAGCACCAAATTGGAAAGCTGGCTATTCCCAAGCCGCCGGAAACCTACCTCCTCCTACAGCGCCAACTGCATGGAATCGAAAGCCTGCCGCTCGATGAAATGAGTGTTATCCCACTGGTCAAGTTGCCTATGCTCCACAGAGATCCCTTTGATCGGATGCTCTTGTGCCAGGCTGTTCAACAGAACCTGACGCTTGTGTCGGTTGATCCGGCTGTGCGAGGCTATTCCGGTCATGTTGCAATCGTGCCATAATCGTCCTCCATTTCCTCACATCAAGGAGGGGCCAGTCGGCTGAGCCGTCTTGATTATTCCGCCTCTGCATGGTATGCTCCTTCACTACATGAACAGATCACACGTTCGAGGAGGTGGTTAGGTGTCAAAAAAGGGCGGCGCTAAGAAAGACAAGTCCAAGAAGACCCCAATGGTCAATAAGGGTCCCAAGAAGAAGTAGCACTAGTTTGGTACAATCATGTCGGCGGAGCCTGCGGTGAACGGGCTGGTGGGAGAGGGCGACAACACGGCGCTGGGAGATCTGACGGTAGTCGAGATAGCCACCGGCGTAGCCGGCCCCTATTGCGGCAGGCTACTGGCCGACAACGGCGCCAACGTGGTCAAGGTCGAGCTTCCCGGAGGCGACCCGGTTCGCGCCGTGGGCCCTTTCCCCGCTCGACCGGGCGACAAGGCGGTCCTTTCTGATAGGATCGACGCCGGCGCTCTCTTCCTCTGGCTCAACGCCAACAAGCGGGGCATCGTTCTGGACTGGCGACAGGCCGGCGGTCGCCGTGCCCTGCGACGTCTTATTGCCAAGGCCGACGTGCTGATCCATAGCGGACAGCAGCCGCTGCTCGGCCGTCTGCGGTTGGGTCCCTCTAGTCTGATTCGACTGAACCCCGGCCTGGTCGTCACCTCGGTAACCCCTTTCGGAAACAGCGGCCCCTGGCGGGACCGGCCGGCCACTGACCTAACCATCAGCGCCCTCGGCGGTCTCAGCTTCGTCAATGGCATCGCCGGACGGGAGCCCCTCAAGGAGCCCGGGCCTCAAGCCGACCTTCTCGCCGGACTATTCGCCCACATCGGCACCCTCTGCGCGCTGGCCGACCGGGCCACCACGGGCAAGGGCCAGGCTGTCGACGCCTCATCGCTAGAAGCGGTAGCCAGCGCCTTGACTCCCCAGTTGACGCAGTATTCGTATCAGGGTCGCTATCCCGGCCGGCCAGCGGAGGGCGACAGCACACTGTTCGCCTGCAAAGACGGCTATCTCAGTATAAGCGTGAGCGCTCCCGCTACCTGGGATTTTCTGGCCGGGCTATTAGACCTCGGCAGCGCCGCCTATGATCCCGCCGTAGCCACCAACTTCGCCAGAGCGGCGAACCCGGAGCGAGTGAGGGAATTGCTGGAACCGGCGCTCGCCGCCTACTCGCGGGCTGAGCTCTTCGAGCTGCTGGGCGCGGCCAGAGTGAGCGCAGGCATGGTGCTATCCATTCGCGAGCTCAAGGAGGATGTTCACCTTCAGGCCCGAGATTCCTTCGCCGAAGTGGAAGACCCCGGAGCGGGCGAAGTAACGTATCCGAGTCTCCCTTTCCGCCTGAACGACTGCCCCTGTCGGATACGCCTGCCAGCGCCGCGGCTGGGGGAGCATACTCGGGAGGTTTTGGCAGCAGTAAGCAACAGGACCTAGGTGGTGAGGGACGTCTCGCACCACGGAGACACGGAGGCACAGAGAGATCTTCTGGTCTTGTCCGCCGTCGATTCGTCATTCCATAGAGATATGATCTCATTCAGTTTTCGTCTCTCAACCAAAAAGACAAACCTCCGTGTCTCCGTGCCTCCGTGGTGAGACCGCGTAGCTCCTGTTGTTGCTTCTCGGTGTAGCTGAAAGCTGAAGGCTGAAAGTAAAAATGGTTAGACGTTTGCCCCTCGAACACATTCGCATATTGGATCTGACACAGGCATGGTCGGGGCCATTCGCCACCCAGATCCTCGCCGACTATGGCGCTGAGGTCGTCAAAGTCGAGGCGCGCCAGCGACCGGACCCGTGGCGGGGTACCTCCAGCTCGCTGTACGGGGGGGACATATACCCCGCAGATGGGCCAGGCGCCCGGCCGTATAACCGCGTCTTCAACGCCAATAGCGTGAATCGAAACAAGTCGGGCATTACCCTTGACCTGAGCCGGGAGCGGGGACGGGACCTGTTCTGCAGGCTGGTACCCTTCTTCGACGTGGTAACCGAGAACTTCACCCCGAGGGTCATGCACCAACTCGGGCTGGGCTTCGCGGCTCTGAGCGCCATCCGGCCGGACCTCGTCATGCTGTCCATGCCCGCTTTCGGCGGCACCGGTCCCTATGCCAATTTCCCCGGCATTGGCAATACCATCGAGCCGATGGCAGGGAATTCCTCTCTGCTCGGTTATGAGGGAGGCCCGCCCCTCAACTCGGGGGTGATGTATTCCGATGCGGTTGCCGGCGTAACTGGCGCCGCCGCCGTGCTAACTGCTCTCCGCTCCCGGGAGCGCGCGGGACGCGGCCAGCACATCGACCTCTCACAGCAGGAGGCGATGATGGCAATGCTCGGTCCGGCCATCGTCGCTCATTCCCTCACCGGGGAGGCGCCGGCGCGGCAGGGGAACCAGGACCCCCAGATGGTGCCCCATCGCAACTACCGCTGCAGGGGAGACGATCAGTGGGTGGCCATTGCGGTCAGGAACGACCAGGATTGGACGAGGCTTTCTGAGGCCATCGGTCGTCCCGAGCTCGCCATCGACCCTCGCTTCGCCGCGACAGACCGCCGGCGCGAAAACCGTACAGTGGTAGATCTAATAATCGAAGGATGGACGCGCGAGCGTCCGGCAGAGGGGGTGGAACAGGTCCTCATGGTGGCGGGTGTCCCCGTTGGGAAGGTACGAACGATGGCCGAGGTGCATGGTTGTCCCCAGCTCGATGCCCGCCGGTTCATCGTCGCCGTCGATCATCCGGATGCCGGTCGCCGCCGGACCGCCGGGATTCCCGTGAGGCTATCCCGCTCTCCCGGCGCCATCCGCCGGCCCGCCCCTGGTCTCGGCCAGCACAGCGCCGATATCCTGCGACGGCTTCTCCACCTGTCGGACGAAGAGATCGCCGAGCTAATTGCCGAAGGGATCACCGGCGACGAGCCGATCTTGGAAAGCGTCTGACCTCACTTGCGGCCAGAGCGTCTATGAGCTATTATTCGTGCAAGAGGTTGAGTCAGACCCGATCTTCTCTGGCCGAGTAAAAGCATGGCAATAGCGAATCGCGACAAGAACAAGATGCTGGGGGCAGATGCGCCAGTCCACGACTGGTATCGATTTGTTCTCTCCTTCCCCCCACCTGGTGCGCGACTACTGCGCGCGCTTTGAGCTAACGCCGGAAATGCGCGTGCTTGACCCTTGTTGCGGCACGGGTACAGTTCTTGTCGAGTGCAAAAAGCTTGGCATTCCCAGCCTTGGCATTGAGGCTCACCCCATGTCTGCATTTGCCAGTGCCGCCAAGATCAACTGGTCGCCTGATCCTGACGGTCTCCTGACGCACGCCAAAAGCGTAGCGGCGGCCGCAGGCGCTGCTTTGGGTTCGGAAGCATGCAGTCTACGAACCTTGCCCGTGGAGTCCATGGGGCTTCTGATAGCGGATTCTATTGGCGATCTGGTTCTCCACAAGACCCTTATTCTGCTCGACTGCCTGGAACGGTTACGCGACGACCGCTACTTCGATCATGAGCGGCTTGCGTTAGCCTGGTCGGTAGTGCACGATTGCAGCAATCTGCACTTCGGACCGGAGGTTGGGGTGGAGCCTCTTCACCGTCGAAAACGCGACGCTCCCGTATTGGAATCCTGGCTGGCCAAAATCTGGTTGATTGCCGAGGATCTTCGCGTGGTACAATCAGGTGCTGACGTGCCTGCGCCTGTACTCAAGACTTGCAGGCTAGCAAATGATATGAGCCTGCGAATTCTATTCGCAGGCAACCGTTCCTACGGTGGTGAATGCGATGAACCAAGCGGATGTACCGCTGAGGAGGTGGTGATGATGAATCTGTCGCCTGACGACGTTGCGCTGTTCTACAAGCTGCACCCAGCTTTGCTGGTCTACGTCAACCAAGAGCTCGGGGTCGTTCCCCAAGCTTCGACGGCGCCGGATCTCATGCGACTGCCCCCCGAAGAGCGGCGAAAGGTCAGGGACGCTTTGGTCGAGCGGCTCGACTTGATCGATTCCTTTGTCGAGCAGAATCCCGTCGGCTTTTCGACGGATGAACTGGCGATCGTTCGAAGCTGGAAAAGCTTCATCGAGGGGCGTTTCTATGTGGTGCGTTACCTGACGAGATACGCGGTCTTTCTCGACGACCATACCCCGCCCAAGGCCTACGGCGTTCTCGCCCTAGCGGACAGCTTTGAGGACATTATCGGCCCCTATCTCCCCATCCTTGTCGGGGCCGTCCTTTTGCCGTTCAAGGGGCGGATCGTCTACGATGGCTTGTTGACCTACTTTCGCATTTCGTTTGGGTCGGGGGCGCGCCGGAGCTTCGGCGATTCCTACCAAGAGGCCAAGGCAGAGTTCGGCATCATCACCTCTCTGCCTTTCTCGCCGGAGAAGGTGCGGACGAGCGACGCCGAGATCTTGAAGGCGTATCTGAAAACTGAGCGCAGCCGGGACCTCAACTGGGACAAGATAAGCAAGCTGATCAACAGCGACCCTGCCCTACGGGTGCTTTACCATCAGGAGATGGGCAAGGTCCACGCCCGTACCCTTGGAAGGCAGCTGCGCGAGCTCGGCCTTGCAGATGCCTGGTTCGCCATCGTCCAGGGCAACATCGTCGCGGGCGCAAAGACGAGAAGTGAGGTCGAGCGCATCGCCAAGGAGATTCTCCCGACTGACAAACAGCAGTTCGCCCACATTTTTCACCTCAAAGGCGCGTAAGGACGCGGAAAACCTTGACTTCAGCGCAAGTAGGTAGTATCTTTATATCCGGATATTTGCCTTTCTGCGCGAGGATGAAGTCATGGCAGTAGAAGCCTCCGATGCCAAGCTCTTTCGCGATCTGGGCCACCCTATACGCCTGGAGATCCTGAGACATCTGCTGGCGGGAGAGAAGAACGTGGGTGAGCTCATGGCGCTGCTGGGCGGCTTGCCGCAGGGCAGGGTTTCCACCCATCTCACCTGACTGCGCTGGTGCGGGTACGTGTACCCGCGTCGCGTCGGCAAGAACGTTTATTACGGCATCAAGGACCCCCGGGTCATGGACGTGCTGAGGGCCCTGCCCGGTCGATCCGCCTAATCCCGCACAGCCCGCGATACCATTTTCCGGCCAAGACCAAACGTCTGTACCGGATGTCACATATATCCGCAGATCCGGATATGTGGATAGCCATAGAACTTGGATGAAAGGAAATGCCCTACAGCAACGTGGTCCTCGACCACTTCTTCAATCCGCGACATGTGGGAGTACTGCCGTCGCCGGACGGATACGGGGTGGTTGGCGCCCCTGGCGAAGGCGACTTTGTCCAGATGTCAATTCGTGCGGAAGAGGGGAAGATCGTGGAAGCCAGATTTCGCTGTTTTGCCTGCCCGGTCGCCGTGGCAGCTTGCGACATGGCCGCCCAGTTGCTGCACGCCATGAGCATCAAGGAGGCGCGGCGCCTGTCCCCGGAGGAACTGGCCCGGGCCCTCGGCGGCGTTCCCGGGGAGAAAATGAGCCGATGCCGCCTGGCCCTCTCCGCCGTCAAGGCAGCCTTGGACGACTACGAAATGCGGACCCTGGCGGCGTCCCGCTCCATCGACAATAGATTCTGAAAGGAGACCTGCCCGTGAAAGTTGCCTACGTCTTTACCACGACCATGTCACAGAAGATCCTCGACCGCATGATCATCCCCCAGTTGGAGGAGAAGCGTCACGGCGCCGACGTCGTTGGCATGTTCTTCTTCGGCGACAACGCCTTCTTTCTCCTGAAGGGCACCGAGATGGCCAACCGGCTGCGGAAGATCCAGCAGGAGAACGGCATGCTCCTTATGGCCTGCGACCTCTGCGCCTACGAGCGAAACATCGCCACCAGCCTCGTGGAAGGGGCAAGGATCGGCTGCTTCCCCGACCTCTACGCCGCCCTGGGGCCTGCGGCGCCCGATCAGGTTATCACGCTTTAGCTTGCTGCGCAAGCAAAGATGCAAAGACGAGAAAATGTCGCGTGCCCTATGTTCACTTGCCGTTTTGGGCTATAATGACTTGTATAGAGGACATTCCGCCGAGTGTTAGGAGGCGACGAAATGAGGACAGATTGAGGAAATGGTCAGGGAACTGCCGCCTGAGTTGCAGCAGGAAGTGGCCGACTTCATCGAGTTCCTGCTGCAAAAGCGGGCGGCGAAGCCGCATGGCATGCCCAGTTTCGGCTGGGCTGGTGCCTTGAAAGACCTGGGGGATCAGTATACTTCTGTTGAAGTAATGGAACATGTATCCTGGTTTCAATAGAACGCGGGAAGGAATAGGTCAAGGGGCATCCTCGTCATCACGATGCTCGTGAGTTGCCGACAGCTCATAGAGGAGAACGGTAACGAACACGGCGGTGGGAATGGCAAGGAGAGCGCCGAGAATGCCAAACAACGCTCCACCGATAAGGATCGCCACCAAAATGGTGAACGGCGGCAGGCGCGCGGCCTGGCGCTGGACGATCGGCGTTACCACATATCCCTCGAGTTGCTGGATGCCAATCCAGAACACCAACGTTACCAGGCCCAAGGCTGGCGATTGGGCAAAGGCGAGGCCGACGATAGGAACGGCGGCGATAATTGGGCCGAGGATGGGAATCACCTCCAGAATGGCCGCGATGAGAGCCAGAAGAAGAGGAAAGGGGACCCCGAGGATGATGAGTCCGATATAGGTGGTCACCCCCAGTATGGCGCTGGCGAGGAGCAGGCCCTGGACAAACACTCCCAGGCGCTGCTCCGATCTCTGGTAGATCAGCCTGGCCCGAGTCCGTTGTCTTTCACTCTTTAGGAGCGAGAAAGACGAAGCCAGAAGTCGTTCCCGGTCGAGGAGCCAGTAGAAAGAAAGCGTTAGAGTAGCAAATAGTGATGCTCCCATCTCGTACAGAAGGAAAGGTATCTGGACGAGGCGAACGGCCAGGTTGCCAAGTAGAGCGCTGGCCTGGGTGATCAGACCCTCCAGGTTAACAGGGACACCGGCCTGGCGGAACCAGCGATCGGTGGCTTCAAGAAAAGCCGTGAACCCCTCCATCTGTTCAGGAAGGAGAGCGATAAAGCTGCCGACCTGTATGACGAGGGGTGGAATGATCAGCAGTCCCAGCAGAGCCGAAACGCCAATCAAGCCGAGATAGATGAGGATGAGCGCCACTACTCTGGGCATCCGGCGTTGGAGGAACACAACCACCGGCTGCAGCGTGCTGCTTATGATGAGGGAGACATAGATTATGGCGACGATGGTTCGAATCCGAAAGAGGATCAGGGCGAGCAGGACGAAGCCGAGCAGAATGAGTACGTAGCGGGTTATGGCGGCAGGGCTATTCGGCCGCTCCATTCTTAGCATATGGTTCCTCAATCGGACGAACGGTAAGGTTAATACACGGAATACTTTCCCTGCTTAAGTTCTTCCGTGAAGCGACCGATGCCGGCTAGCTCCCGATCCAGTATGTCTTCGACCTTGCGGGACACGCCTGCCATTCTGACCCCCGGCGCGAGAACCAACTGGCCGGCGGCAACCAGGGGCCGATCGATGGGGGCGCCAATCTGACTGCAGAGCCAGACGTAGACCTCTTTCAGACCAGGCACCTCCCGGTAGACCTTGTCAGCCAGCCGGTGAGACAACATGTTGTATATCTTGCCGACGTGGCTAAGCGGGTTCTTGCCGGCAGCCGCTTCGGCCGGAGCAGGCCGGCTGAGCGAGATGACGCCGTTTACCCGGTTTCCCCGCCCCACCTGGCCTGAGTCACCATCTTCGGCAGAGGTGCCCAGCACGCTAAGGTACATGCCTTCCATTCCTCTGCCCGGCTCGTCCAAAGTGTTATAGTGGAGGTTCACGCAGCTAATCTCGCGCCGCGCCCGGTCGACGTGCTCCTGCAGCGCTTCGACGATCTGGGCCTTCCGCTGGAAGTAATCGGTCTCGCTCTGTACATAGCGGTCGAGGATCGGCATGGCGATGGTCAGGTTGAGGCAATCGCCTATCCTAAACCCCATCACCTTCACATCCTGCCCCGTATCCGGAAACTCTCGCTTGAAGCCGGGTGAATTGAGAAAGCGCTCGGTTCCAAGCACCATTTTCTCGGTTTCGCTCAGGGGCGCGTAGCCAACGCCTGCCGACGTGTCGTTAGCGCCGAGAGGACCATTGCGCCGGTGAAAAATGCTGACTAGCTCAGGCGCGCCGGGCTTTATCTCGACTTGATAGATGACGTCTCGCTCTGGATCCACGTTGGGGAGGGAATCGTGGAACCATTTCTTTGCGACGTCGATGGCGATTTCTCTAACGGGGAGGCGCTCGCCTTCCGCCTCAAAGGTTGCCCGGTCTCCCAGAACCAGGCGCATGGGCTCGACCAAACGGCCGCCGCCAAGCCGGTGCTCGGCGACGCCGGCGACAAGAAGGCCCTTGTCCACGTTGTAATGAAGGCTGTGGCCGAGGCGCCGCTCGTATTCGCGGGTTAACGCCAGCGAGACCTGCTCCATGATCGCGTCGCAGATGGAGTCGGGGTGTCCGAGGCCCTTCCTCTCGACGATCTCGATGGGCTGTTCGGCCACTGGCTGGCCATGAAGCTTCGCGACCCAGATATTACGTTTCTCCAAGAAAACCCCTGCAGCAATACCGTAAGCTTGACCGTTCTGTCCCTCAGCCGGCCTGTTTACCCAACTACCTGCCCGGGTGCACATTACATGCCAGTCTTGACCGGTTGGGGTGGTTCAGTGGAATCGGAAGGGATCCCGGCCATCGTAGGGGCGAATCCTTCGGTGGAAGAATTCGCCCCTACGGTATTCCAAGCCAGTCCGACCTTGACGGACCTGGCATCCTTTTTGCGGCCCAACGACGATAGGCTGCGAGGGCCCAGGTGAATTTTCAACTTGACCGACCATTCAAGATGATAGTGTTTGATTGGGACGGCACCGCCGTTCCCAGCCGGACCGCTGACGCCATTGAAGTTCGCCGGCGACTGGAGCGCCTGCTCGAACTCGGCATTCTCATCGTCGTGATAACCGGCACTAGCTTCGCTAACATCGACCGGCAGCTTTCGGCGGCGATCCGGGGCGCCCACAAGCAGCGCCTTTACCTGTGCACGAACCGGGGCTCCGAGGTCTACGGCTTCGACTCTCAATCCAACTCGACGTTGCGCCACCGGCGGGTCGCCACACCCGACGAAGATCGACTTCTCACGGCGGTAGCCGATCGGGTTCGGGATATCCTCCAATCGCGCACCGGCCTCGAGCTCCGCGTCGTCTACGATCGCCTCAATCGCCGGAAGATCGACCTCATCCCCTTGCCCGAGTGGCGAGACCCGCCAAAGGCGGCCATCGGCCAGCTTCTCGATGCGGTAGAGGGGCGGCTGAGGGGAGCAGGCCTCGCCGGCGGTCTGCACGAAGCTTTCGAGATCGCCCGGACCGAAGCGGTCAGCGCCGGCCTCTCTCACGCTCGCATAACCAGCGACGTCAAACACATCGAGGTGGGATTGACCGACAAGGGCGATTCCGTGCATTGGGCCATGAGCGGCCTGGCCCGGCAGGCGGGCATTACGTCCCCGGATGTCCTTATTGCCGGGGACGAGTTCGGTCCCATCGGCGGCTTCGAGGGCAGCGACTCCCGGATGATGATCCCGGAAGCCGCCGTGGCGACCTTCGTCTCTGTCGGCGTCGAGCCCGAGGGCGTGCCAGCCGGGGTCATCCATCTGGGCGGCGGCCCCAGTCGTTTTCGAGAGCTGCTCGACCGGCAGATCCTGTCGCATCGGGGGTTCACCGCGGTGGACGGGGAGGGAAAAGGGGAACTCTTCGCCGTCTCTGCGCCCGCGGCGGTGGACGACCCAGGTTGGGTTCTGGTCGAAGAGGGATTCAGTCCAGCGCGCGAGCACGAGATCGAGTCGTTGTTTACGGTGGCAAACGGCTACATCGGCACCCGTGGTGCGGTCGACGAAGTCAATCCTATCTCCCGTCCGGCTACCTTTATCGCCGGGCTGTTCGACGCCGTCCCGGGATCTTCTCAACTACCAGAGCTGGTGGTTGCTCCGAACTGGACGAGGTTGGACGTCGAGGTACAGTCCCAGAAGCTGGGCCTCGACCGCGGCAAGATAATGGAGCAGCGGCGCATTCTCGACCTTCGTCGGGGTATCTTCCGGCGGGAATGGCGACACAGAGACCCGCAGGGGAGAATCACCAGGCTGAGCTTCATCCGCTTTGCCTCGCTGGCTGACCGCAGAGTCGTCGTTCAACTGGTCTCGCTCGTTCCGCAGAACTACACCGGGTACGTTCGGGTCGAGGCTCTGGTGGATGGCCAGGTGACAAACAGCGGCGGCGCCCGCCATTTGGCGGTCTGCACGCCGGCCGAGTGGCTGCTGGTCGCGAGGACGTCGACGTCGGGCATGGCGTTGGCGCTGGCGAGTTGGGGGTCAGGGGTCAGGGAACAGGGGTCAGGGGATGGAGGACAGGAGACAGAGGACAGGGATCAGAGGACAGGAGACGCGGCTCGCAAGCCAGGGGCTGGGGGAACTGACCCCCGACCCCCGTCCCCCGATGAAGGCACGATTGGCGAGAGTTGGGCGTGGGAGGCACATTTAGGGGAGAGATACGACCTCGCCAGAGCCGTGGTGGTGGCTACGTCTCGCCAGGTCTTGCAGCCGGCTGAGGTGGCACAGGCGGGCCGTGACCGCCTTTCGCGAGAGAGCGTCCGCGCCCTGAGGTCGGCGCACGAACAGGCGTGGGCGGAGCGCTGGCAGACGTGCGACGTCGAGATTCAGGGCAACGCCGAAGCGCAGCGGGCCCTCAGATTTGCCCTCTTCCACCTTGTCAGCGCGGCCAATCCTGACGATGAGCGGGTGTCCATCGGGGCCAGAGGCTTGACCGGCGAGGCCTACAAGGGCCACGTCTTCTGGGACGTGGAGATATACATGCTTCCCTTCTACGTCTTTACTCACCCCCCATCTGCTAGAGCCCTTCTAATGTACCGGTACCACACCCTGCCGGCTGCCAGAGCCCGGGCCACTACGATGGGATATCGCGGCGCCCTTTACGCTTGGGAATCGGCGGCGACCGGCGAGGACGTCACGCCACGTTTCGTCTTGACGCCCATAGGCGAGGTGGTTCCGATCCTCTCGGGCGAGATGGAGCACCACATCTCGGCGGATGTTGCCTACGGAGTCTGGCTTTACTGGCAGGCGACCGGCGACGACAGCTTCCTGCTGGCGGCGGGAGCGGAGATGATCTTTGAAACAGCGCGCTTCTGGGCGAGCAGGACAAGCCTGGAGGAAGATGGGCGTTACCACATCAAACGGGTCATCGGACCGGACGAGTACCACGAGGGCGTCGACGACAGCGCCTACACTAACATGATGGCGCAGTGGGTGTTGCAGAGGGCGAAGGAAACGGCGGACATCTTTAGGCGGAGGTGGCCCGCTCGCTGGGAAAGCCTGGCTGGCGGACTTGGTCTGATGGCCGAGGAGGTCGAAAGCTGGCGCGAGATTGGCGATAGGCTGTTCACCGGCTTCGACCCTGCCACTGGCCTATTCGAGCAGTTCGCCGACTATTTCAATCTCGAGTACGTCGACCTAGAGGCCTACGAACCGCGCACCGCCCCTATGGATGTCGTCCTCGGTCGCCAGCGGACAGGAGAAACTCAGGTGATAAAGCAAGCCGACGTAGTGCTTTTACTCCACCTTCTTCGGCAGCAGATGTCCCATCAGGTTCGAGTGGCCAACTTTCGCTACTACGAGCCGCGCACTGGCCACGGAAGCTCGCTCAGCCCCGGCATATACGCCGCCGTGGCCGCCCAGCTCGGGGACCTCGAGCTGGCGTGGCGATACTTCAAGCAAGCGGGCGAGATCGACCTGGCGGACAATATGGGCAACGCCGCCGATGGATTGCACATCGGCGCCATGGGAAGCCTATGGCAAGCGGCGGTCCTTGGCTTCGGCGGAATGCGCCTGCGGGAGGATGGCCTGAGCTTCGATCCCCACGTGCCGCCCGAATGGGGCGAGATGCGGTTTCCGGTCCAGTGGCAGGGCCGTCGCCTGCGGGTAACCCTCTCGGCCACGCCGCCGGCCGTCGAGGTCGGCCTCGAGGCGGGAGCGCCTATGGCCGTGGCAGTCGGCGAAGAGGCAGGACAGACGATCGAGTTGGGAAGACGCTATCGCACCGAGATGGAAGGTGGTAGTTGGACCGCGTGGAAGGAGGTAGGTCATGCCAAGGCGGAAAATGGTAAGTGACGCTGCCAGAGGTGCGATGGACAGCCTGTTAGAGGGTAGGCAGCCAGTAATCATCTTGCCTCTCAGCGACGCGCCGGAGGCCAAAGCGGCCATGCCCATGGCCACGACTCTGGCCGGCGTCACGGCGTCGACGATTCACATTCTCCATGTAGCCGAGAGGCCGCTCTCGCCCGCCGGCTTGCTAGAGAAGCTGAATCTGCAGCCCGGAGAGGTTCGGGGGATGCTGCTCGACCAGATAAGCGATACGCCAGCGGCGGCCATCGCCGAAGCAGCAGCCGAGAAGAGGGCCAGCTTTATCGTGATGAGCACCTTTGGCCACCGCAAGCCGCTGAGTCCGGTCGCCGAGGGCGTATTGAAGAAAGCGCCGTGCCCCGTGGTCTTCGTGCGTCCGGAGAGTCCGCGGCGGGGAGAGCGGATTGCCAGCATTCTCTTGCCCCTCGACGGCACACCCACCACCGCTGCGGCTGTCGGTCCGGCGATGGAGATCGCCGCCAGTAACGAGGCCCGTCTCGACGTGCTCTACGTGGTTGCCTCGGGAGCGGCGCGCCCCGAAGAGCCGGGAACGCTTACGGCGCCCCGCTACATGGACCAACCCCAGCACGAGTGGCCGGCCTGGGCGAGGGAGTTTGTGGAGCGTTTCTGCACCTGCCCCGGCGTCGAGCGCCCGTCCCTCTCGACGCGCCTGTTTCTCCGCCGGGGTGAGCCTGCCCCGGAGATCCTCGGTTTCGCCGGAGAGAACAAGACGGACCTCATAGTCCTCGTATGGCGAGGGCTACTCAGGGGAAAGCGCGCCGCCACCATCAAAGCCGTCCTCCGCCACGCCCCCTGCCCCGTCCTCGTCCTCAGAACCACCGCGCAGTAGGGACCACTAGGCTGCACCTTCCGGCCTAGAAACCCAGCCGAAAAGTCTTGCTGGTTTGGCTGATATGTAGTATAATGCGTCCTAACATGCGAACGGAGGTTTGGTATGTTAGGAAGGCATTCTATGCAGGGTGGATTGTTTGAAGCGGACTATCTTCATCTCGA
>JACPQF010000077.1 GCA_016190625.1 Chloroflexota bacterium
AAAAGCGGTGGGGAATCGCATCCGCTTTTTGGCACTATGTGGGGGGCAACAGCAGGTCTGGCAAACAATTCAGACCTCCTAGTGGGGACAGAATTCGCGGGTCTCTGCATATTGCCAGTTTTCGGCTGCATTTCTAGCTTTTCAGACGCTGCTGGCGACCCAAAAGTTCCCGAGTGGATTTAGAGCCAATACCTTTCAAATAACAGTAGTTACGCTGTCACCTCGTGGCGGAGTGATCATCTGTCCTCCTGTAGGGGCGAAGCATTCGCAGAATCAGTTGGTTCGGAGCTCTCAACATTCTTTGCGAATGCTTCGCCCTCCCGGTTGGCTATTGTGCGAGGCCTGTTCGCGCTGAACGGGCTTGGCGAGAAGACGAAGGCGAGGTGGGCGAAGCATTGGCGAAGGGCCGTGAATGGCCAGTCCAAGGCCCAGCGCCAACGCTTCGCCCCTACCGACGACGGGCAGCCGTCTACGTCGCGGATTGCACCTGTAAGTCTTGTTATTTGAAAGGTATTGGATTTAGAGCACCTAACAAAACCGTAGTGGCGGCCCTCCGTGGCCGCCAGAGACGGCGGCCACTACGCCCCCGCAAACGAGTTTTGTTAGCGGCTCTTACTCCTGTGTGGTGAAGGACCACACGGCGGCGGCGAGCATTACCACTCCCAGCAGGCTCACCACGATGGCGTCCTCTACGATGGACATGGTGTGCCCGAAAACCGTTACGCCGAGGGTCAAGCCGCTGTTAGACAAGGGGACGGACGAGGAAGCAAGAAGGTCGCCGAGGAAGAGCTGGCGGATGGCGTCGACCCCGTAGGTCACCGGGTTGATCTTGACCAGCGCTTCCAGCCACACCGGCACGCTGTCCACGGGGAAAAAGACGCCCGAGAGGAACATCATGGGGAAGATGATTACCTGCATGAGGATCTGGAAACCCTGCTGGGACCGCATGCGTGAGGCGACGAGCACACCCATGCCGGACAGGGACAGCGAGGTGATAACCAGCAGGGGAATAAGCTTGGCAGCCAGTCCCGGCGTGAGCGACAAACCTACCACGGGCGCGAGGATCAACATTATGATGCCCTGAGCGATGGCCACGCCTGCCCCGCCGAGGGCCTTCCCCAGCACCACGCCGGATCGGCCCATGGGCGCCACCAGCACCTCCCGCAAGAAGCCAAACTCGCGGTCCCACACGATGGACAGGCCGGAGAACATCGAGTTCATGATCACATTCATGGCCACGATGCCGGGATACATGAACTTGATGAAGTCCACGCCGGGCACCATAGCGCCGATGACCTTGTTGAAGCCGGCGCCGAAGATCACGAGGAAGAGGATGGGCATCGCAAAGGAGGAGATCATGCGGGAGCGCTCCTGCATGAATCGCAGCAGCTCGCGGTAGGCGATAACCCAGATTCCCCGGTAGATCTCCGCCATCGTCTAGTGCCTCCACCGTCTCATCTGGTCCAAAGCTCCCGCCTCCTGCTCCCGAATGTCCCGGCCGGTAAGCGTCAGAAAGACGTCGTCGAGGGTGGGACGCCGCATGCCGACGGAAAGCAACCGCTGAGAGAAGCTGCGAACGAAGTTGGGCAGGAACTCCTCGCCCCGGGAGACGCTGAAGGTAACCGCTCCGTTCTCCAACCGGGCCGTCAGCCCGAATCGCTCCTGCAACTCCCGCACTGCCGCCACCTCGTCCTCGGCCTTGAAGTTGATGACGTCGCCGCCGACGGCGCTCTTCAGATTGTCCGGCGTGTCCAGAGCGACTATGTGGCCGTGGTCGATGATGGCGATGCGGTCGCAATACTCCGCCTCATCCATGTAGTGGGTGGTAAGGAAGATGGTGAGGTTCTCCTGGCGTCGCAAGCTCAGGACGTGTTCCCAGATGCGGCGTCGCGTCTGGGGGTCAAGACCCAGCGTCGGCTCGTCGAGGAACAGAACCCGGGGATGGTGGAGCAGGCCTCGGGCGATCTCCAGCCGCCGCTTCATTCCTCCGGAGTAGGTGCTGACCTTGCTCTTCCGGCGGTCCCATAGATCGACCATGGACATCAACTCTTCTATGCGTCGCTCTCTGACCTCTCGGGACACGCCGTAGGCGTAGGCGTGGAAGCGCAGGTTCTGCTCGGCCGTCAGGTACTCGTCGAGAGTGGTGTCCTGAAACACCAGGCCAATGGACCGCCGCACTTCGCTGCGCCGCGCCGTGACGTCATAGCCGTTTACCGTGGCCCTGCCTGCCGTCGGGCGGAGCAACGTGCAGAGGACATTGATGGTCGTGGTCTTCCCGGCGCCGTTTGGTCCGAGAAAGCCGAAGATCTGCCCCTCACGCACGGCAAAGGAGACCCCTTTGACGGCCTCCAACCGCCCGAATCGCTTCACCAGGTTTTCCACTGCCACGATGTCCAAGGAACGGCTTTCCCCCTCCCGTGGAGAATGTTCAGCCTTACACCATTATTTTGTATTGCCCTAACCATCCTCAGTATAATAGCCGCGTGGGTGGCCTGTCAACGGGTCTTCCGAACGCACTTGCAAGGGGACTGCTCGCGATAGTACAATAATGGCGGAACGAGAGAGCGTAATGGACCACAAGGCGCTTGCGGCGAGCGAACGGCTGTGGCTGCGAAGAGTTAAGG
This sequence comes from Chloroflexota bacterium, assembly GCA_016190625.1. Taxonomy (GTDB): domain Bacteria; phylum Chloroflexota; class Dehalococcoidia; order JACPQF01; family JACPQF01; genus JACPQF01. The sequence goes on from JACPQF010000077.1 coordinate 2,625, forward strand.
AGGGCAAGGATGGAGAAGGGCACGTGGGAACTCAAGAAGGGACTGGCTCAGATGCTGAAGGGCGGCGTGATCATGGACGTGGTGACGCCCGAACATGCCCGGATCGCCGAGGAAGCAGGAGCCTGCGCCGTCATGGCGTTGGAGAGGGTGCCGGCAGATATTAGGGCCGATGGTGGCGTGGCGCGCATGAGCGATCCGGGACTGATAGAGTCGATAATGGCGGCGGTGTCCATTCCCGTGATGGCCAAGTGCCGTATCGGCCATTTCGTCGAGGCGCAGGTTTTGGAGGCCATCGGCATCGACTACATCGACGAATCGGAGGTGCTCACTCCCGCCGACGAGTCCCACCACGTCTGGAAACACGACTTCAAGGTGCCTTTCGTCTGCGGCTGCCGCGACCTGGGCGAGGCCCTGCGGCGCATCGCCGAAGGGGCGGCCATGATCCGCACCAAGGGGGAAGCGGGGACCGGCAACATAGTCGAGGCTGTCAGGCACATGAGGACGGTCATGGATGCCATGCGTAAGATCAAGAATATGCCGCTCGACGAGCTAATGGCCGAAGCGAAAGCGCTGGGCGCCCCTCTGGAACTGGTCCAGGGCATCCACCAGACCGGAAAAATGCCGGTGGTGAACTTTGCCGCGGGCGGGGTGGCTACGCCGGCCGACGCGGCATTGATGATGCAGTTGGGTGCAGATGGAGTCTTCGTGGGCTCCGGCGTTTTCAAGTCCAGCGACCCGGCGACCCGGGCGAGGGCGATCGTGAAGGCGGTTACCCACTACCAGGATCCGAAGATCATCGCCGAGGTGTCGAAGGGGCTGGGCGACGCCATGAAGGGCCTGGAGATCGGGAGCATCAGACGGGAAGAGTTGCTGGCGACCAGAGGCTGGTAGCCGGGGCCAGATCGAGTAGTGATGAAGCGGATTGGTGTGCTGGCCCTGCAAGGGGCTTTCGTCGAGCATATTGCGTCATTGGAGAGGATTGGCGTCGAGGCCATGCCGGTGAGACTGCCAGGCCAGCTTGACGGCGTCGAGGGACTGATCCTTCCCGGCGGCGAGAGTACGACGATCGGGAAGCTGATGGTCATCTATGGCTTCGATAAGTGCTTAGGCGGTCTCGTGCTGGAAGGGATGCCAGTTTATGGCACCTGCGCCGGCATGATCCTTCTGGCCAGGGAGGTCGAGGGTACGAATCAGCCCCTTTTGGGCTTGATGAATCTGGCGGTGAAGCGCAACGCCTTCGGCAGGCAGGTCGATAGCTTTGAGTTGAATCTGGCCATTCCGGTGCTGGGAGAGCAGCCATTTCACGCCGTTTTCATCCGCGCTCCCGCCGTCAGAAGTTTCGGCCCCGAGGTTTGCGTTCTTGCGACCTTGCCTGGCGGAGAAGCGGTTGCCGCCCGGCAGGGCAATATGCTGGTCACGGCGTTCCATCCAGAGCTTACGAGCGATACGAGGGTGCACGAGTACTTCGTGAGGATGACATGATTCGCAGCGTCCGTCCGACCGATCTTGCGGCCCTGGCAGTCTTCAATCGCGCCGCGTTTCCCAATGAGGCGAAGACCAGGAGTAGCATTGCCCGACAGCAGGAGGGAGCGCTACCCCTCGGCAAGTTTCTCGAACTATGGCTCTCCTTGGAGGAGAACAGGTATACCTGGATCGACGTGGAGAGAGGGCGGATCCGAGGCCTCGTCTCCGTGCGGAATCGCTGGGGCCAGAGCGTCTGGGAGATAGACCGGCTTCTCCTGACGCAGGATGGAATCAGCAACGGGGTATGTCTGCGTCTGTTGAACTACCTCGCCGCCGTGGGTGCGGAGGTGGGAATTCAAAAGGTTTTTCTCCGCTTGCCGTTGGGCAGCCTGCTGATTGACATGGGGAAGCAGGCGGGATTCTTCCCCTATTTGGTCGAGACATTCTACCGGTCGACCAGCAGCCGGGTCAATCGGGCCTTCACCTCGAGCGACTCCTCGCTTTTCTTCCGGGCAGCCAACTCGGCGGACTTGCTGAACGTGTTTCATCTTTACTGCGCGTCGGTGCCCACTGCTGTTCGCCAGGCCGAAGCAATGACCTACGAGGAATGGCGAGAGACGAGAGACAAGGCTTCGGAATCGAGGCGGCGAAAGGAGATTCTGGTCGAGAAGCGAGGGCAGTTGATCAGCTACGTTCAGACTGCGGAGCTCGGTCGGGTGGGACAGCTCGACCTTCTGTCCAGCGCGGTGGGGGAGGAGTATCTTGACGCGATAGCCGAGCATGCTTTTGGGTTTCTCACCCATAAGGCCGTCGTCGTAAGCCTGGTGCCAGACTACAACTCCCATTTGGGCAGATTGCTGGAAACCTATGGCTTCGAAAGCTTTGGGGACTACGCTTCCCTCGTCAGGCAACTGGCCGTGAGGATGCGGCGGCCGAAGCTAGTACCGGTGAGCGCGTAGTAGGGTAGAGGGTAGAGGTCCCCGCCCCCCTCTACCCTCTACCCTAGCGTTTTGGAGGCACTGTGCAAAAGGTAATTACGGACGATCTGGAGGCTTTGCTTGGGGCTTTGCCGCCCCACATAGCGGAGCCGGTACAGCAAAATGACGATCGGACGGATTTGCTGGAGATAGTGATGGATCTCGGGCGGCTGCCGGAGGCCCGCTATCCTGGCAAAGAGACAACCCTTGGCAGCCGGGAGGTGACCGACGAGGACCTGGCCCACGTAATATCGCGCATTGGCGCCTTTGGCGACGACAACCGGGCGGGAATCGAGCGCACGCTGCATCGCATCTCGGCGATCCGCAATCGCAAGTCGCGGATCATCGGGCTTACTTGCCGCATCGGCAGGGCCGTATACGGCACTATCGACATAATCAGGGACATCGTGGAGTCGGGCAAGAGCACACTGCTCCTGGGCAAGCCGGGCATCGGCAAGACCACCATGCTGCGCGAGATGGCGCGTGTGCTGGCCGACGACCTCGGGAAGCGAGTCATCATCGTCGATACTTCCAACGAGATCGCCGGCGATGGCGACATCCCCCATCCGGCCATCGGCCACGCCCGGCGAATGCAGGTGGCGACGCCGACGATGCAGCACGCCGTGATGATCGAGGCGGTGGAAAACCACATGCCCGAGGTGATCGTGATCGACGAGATCGGCACCGAGCTCGAGGCGGAAGCGGCGCGTACCATCGCCGAGCGCGGCGTTCAGCTCGTCGGTACCGCTCATGGCAATACTCTGGAGAACCTGATGATGAATCCCACGCTCGCCGACCTGGTGGGGGGCATCCAGAGCGTTACCCTGAGCGACGAGGAGGCTCGACGCCGGGGGACTCAGAAATCCATTCTCGAGCGAAAGGCGCCACCCACCTTCGACGTGGTCATCGAGATCCTCGCCTGGGATAGGGTTTCCGTTCATCCCGACGTGGCGTCGACCGTCGACTTCATCCTGCGGGGACAGATGCCCGCGCCCGAAATCCGGACCATCGACGATACTGGCACGATCAAGACCCAGCATCCGACGGCGCCTGCCCCCGAGCGGGAGCGCGAGGCCATCAGCCCGCGGGCGAGGCACTTTGCGGCAACCACGAGGATCTTCCCCTACGGCATCAGTCGCACCCGGCTGGAGGAGGCGGCGAAGGAAATGCAGATCACCATTCAGATGGTGAACGACATCAAGAACGCCGATCTGGTTATGACGGCGAAGAACTATTATCGCAGCCGGCCCCAGACCCTGCGAGATGCCGAGGCCCGGGGAGTGCCGGTTTACGTGTTGAGAAACAACACGGTCTTGCAGATAGAGCAGTCTCTGGCCGACATCTTCGACGTCGAGACGGGCGCCGACCCTGTATCCGTGGCCATGAGCGAGACGGAGGAGGCCATCGAGAAGGTCCTGAACACGCAGCGGCCGGTCGAGCTTTCGCCGCAGACATCCTACATCCGCCGGCTCCAACACCAACTGGTGGAGCATCGCAACCTCGCTTCCCGCAGCACCGGGCGGGAACCCCATCGCCGGGTAACCATCTACAAGGAAGAGTAGCGTTGTTCATCACTTTCGAGGGCCCGGAGGGAAGCGGCAAGACCACCCAGATAGGGGCCCTCGCCCTGCGCCTTCGACAGGCCGGCCGGTCGGTTACTGTGACCGAGGAGCCGGGCGGAACACGCCTGGGCCTCAAGGTTCGCCAACTGGTAAAAGAGACGAAAGATGCCGCCATCTCTCCCGCGACCGAGTTGTTTCTCTTCGCCGCCTCCCGCTCCCAGCTCATTGCCGAGGTCGTGAAGCCCGCCCTCGCCGCCGGGCGCGTCGTCCTCTGCGACCGCTATGCGGAGTCGACTTTGGCCTATCAGGGGTACGGCCGTGGACTTAGCCTCAACCTGATCTCCGCCGTCAACGCCATCGCCACGGAGGGTATCCGCCCCGACCTCATCGTTCTCCTCGACCTTCCTCCCGAACTCGGACTTGAGCGCAAGAAGGGAGAAGGCTGGGACCGCTTCCAGGCCGAAGACCTCGCCTTCCACCGGCGGGTAAGGCAGGGCTATCTGGAGATGGCGGCCTCAGAGCCGGACCGCTGGCTTGTGCTCGATGCCACGGCTTGTGCCGAGGCCGTGGGGGCGTTGATATGGCAACGGGTGGCGGAACTGCGGCGGGGGGACAAACGGAGAGACCAGGATGGCCGGAGTGGCTTGGACATCAAGAATAGCGAGGGAATGCAATAACCACCGCGCCTTCATAATGGGTGAGAAGGACAGTGGGACGAAGCTCAATGCGCCAATCAGGGGCATCGTCCTTCAGCAGTTGGTCCGATACCTCGCCACGAGCATGATGAGTCTTTTGTACCGAGCTTGTCCGAGAAACTCGTGGTAGTCCATTTCTTCCTCCTCCCACTCGACCTTGAAGCGGGCCCGTAATGCCGCATTCAACCAAGCTTGCCATACAGCGTTGACCAGGACACTCAGGAGCACGAGAGACACGAGACGGTATGAAAACGCGAAAGCCATTCGTGGTCCGAAGCGCTATTCGCGGTCCAAAGCTGTGCCGTATCCCCGTCACGCTGCTCGACCCTTGGGTGGCGCCTGAGGATTCGGTGACTTTAATAGGGCGAAACGAGGAATCCGCCCGCGCTATACGAATCTTGCGACCGCCATGGTGGCTAAGACGACGAGCATGAGAGCCGTTTCTGCCCTGGCGACCGACTGCAGGCGGGCGTTGAGCGTTTTGAATTCCTTCGCCTCGCTGGCGCTAGAAACCCAGCCGAAAAGTCTTGCTGGTTTGGCTGATATGTAGTATAATGCGTCCTAACATGCGAACGGAGGTTTGGTATGTTAGGAAGGCATTCTATGCAGGGTGGATTGTTTGAAGCGGACTATCTTCATCTCGAT
>JACPQF010000082.1 GCA_016190625.1 Chloroflexota bacterium
CGATCTGCGTAACGGTCTTCTCCTCCCTCAGGACCTCGTGGACAACTTGTGCCTTAAACGTGTTCGAGTAGCGCTTTCTCATGTCGCCATTCTAACTTATTATTCGGCGTTTTCGTGTCCAGTTTTACGGGTCCACTATAGTTTATCTATCGCCCTACCTTATCAAAGCACGCAAGCACCTCCACTATCTCCCTCTCCCTTTACCAAAACCTGGGGCGCCCTCATGAGATTGTGAGACAGAGCCTTGCGAGCTCGCGCCCGTTTATGATACTATTACCCGCACCAACCGAGATCTCAATTTGTAATAGGGAGGAACTTCCATGCGCATTCACAATCTATACGTCGATGCTAATGGCGAGACACACTTCCGAGACATCGAGATCGAATGGGCCAAGGAGACTCGGACTGGCAAGCATTCGAAAGTGTTTCCCGCCACCGGGGTCATTTTCCGTCAGATACCGGCAGACCATAGCCACGATTGGCACCGAGCGCCGCGGCGTCAGTACATAATCAACCTCGATGCGGGAGCAGAGTTCACCGCCAGCGACGGCGAAACTCGAGTCATCGGCGTTGGAGAAGTAGTCCTCGTCGAGGACACAACGGGAAAGGGGCATGTAGCGAAGCCGGTTGGGAAGACCCGTCACTGTATCTTCGTCACCGTCGACTAGGGCTGACCAAGCACCATTCTCAGTTACCATCTCAATGTCAAGCGAGTTCTTCTTTCGCCATTGATTCCGTTGCTCCCTTAGTATATACTGGCGCCAACGGCAATAAGACTTGGGATGCCTCTGGTGCACGCCAGAGGTTGGCCAGATGGGTTATTAGTAGAAGGAGACAACTTATGGGTGGGTCAACCATTCTTATTCGGAGCCCAATCGGGCAGCCGAGGACCTTGAATCTGAAACTGGCTCCCCGTCCGGAGAGCCTCGAAGGGCTGACCGTTGGTCTACTGAGCAACGGTTGGTGGAGCTTTAATGTCGTCCAGCAGCGCTTCGGGGAGCTGCTGAAGGAGCGCTGCGGCGTCGCCGATGTGCACTTTTTGGATTTTCGTGCCGCTACGATGGAGGAAGGAGGAGGCAGTGGAACGTGGAGAATTGCCTCTGGTGCCGAGTCGCACTTCATCGAACGACTCGCCGCCAAGTGCGATGTCGTCATCAACGGCCTCGGCAACTGAGGAGGCTGCACTTCGGGGAGTGTCCTCGATGGAATCGAATTCGAGAAGAGGGGGATTCCCGCAGCCACCTTTGTCACCGAGTGGTTCCTCTCTTTGGCGGAAAGAACAAGGAAGGGTGCGGGCTTGCTTGATCTGCACTTGATCACCGTCCCCCATCCTTTCGACAGCCTGTCGCAAGCGGAGGTCATCGCCGCGGCTGACAAACTCTTCGACCAAGTGGTCGCCGCGTGCACAGCCAAATCCCTCGCACACGTGCGCGCCGGTGAGTAGAGCGGAGTCCGTTTCTTCGCCGGCGTCATCTAACCAATCTGGGGCCAAGGATGTCGCCAGATCGACTCGTCCTTTCGGGAAGGACAGTCGATCTAATGAAGTTCAAGGGGTGTAAGCTATGTTAACTTCAGAGTTAGTCGCGGTTTCTCAATCTGTCCACAGCATGTACGAAGACCTGTATGAACGGGGCTGGACCGATGGCCTGCCTATCATCCCACCAACCGATGATTTGGTCCGGGCCTGCATCGACTATGTCGGTCGGGACGCCGGGGAAGTAGTGGGGGAAATCCCGCCTGCTTGCGGCGTCGCCACCGTAGAGAAGGTAGCCATCAACGCCGTGATGGCTGGCTGTCGACCGGAGTACATGCCCGTGCTTCTCGCCGCCATTGAGGCGCTTCTTGACCCGGATTACGTGCTGCGTGCCGTGCAGGTCACCACAAACCCCACGACTCCCTTCCTGATAGTTAATGGTCCGATACGCCAGCAGATTGGGCTCAACTGCGGTGCGAGCGCCCTCGGCCCAGGGTTTCGGGCCAACGCTACCATCGGCCGCGCCATCCGCCTTATCCTTCTCAACGTCGGGGGCGGCACGCCGGTCACGGTAGATAAGGCGACCTTGGGTTGGCCTGGCAAGTTCACGATGTGTTTGGGAGAGAATGAGGAGGCAAGCCCTTGGGAGCCCCTCCACGTGGAGCGAGGGTTTTCGCCTGAGGAAAGCACGGTTACGGTAGTGTCTGCTTCGGGCACCCTCAACTTGTATGCGGGCACCAGAGGGGAGTTCGGTGGGGCTGACAGCGCCCTAACGATCCTTGCTCACTCCATGACGGCCATGGGAACCAATGAGATCATTACTGCTTTCCACAACCATCCTGTGCTGATTCTGAGCCAGATTCACGCTGGGATCTTCGCCAACGTGGGCCTGTCTAAGCAGCAGGTGAAGCAGATTCTTTGGGAACGCGCCCGCCTTCCCATGGGCTTGTTGCCGCCATGGCTAGCAGAACAGAAGCGGGCCTGTAATCTGGTGGTAGATGGCATGATGCTTCTGACGGACAAGCCTGAGCGCTTCACGATCATCGTGGCGGGCGGGCCATCCGGACTGCACAGCACTTATGTTCCGGTCAGGGGCAGCGGTGTTCCGACCATAACCAGGCCCATCAAGCTCCCTGGACGGTAGGGGAAGGGAGAAGGTCGACGAGGTCAAGCCATCAAGGGAAAATCCGCGCCGAGATAACGGACGCCAAGCAGGAAAGCAGGAGATTCGAGACAAAGCCCATTATCGCAAAGGAGGATAAGCATCAATGACCCTCAGACAAGGTTTACTCATCAAGGTCGCCATAATCGCTGGCGCTCTGCTGTTGGCCCTTCTGGCAGAGGGATGCTCGACGGCCCCAGCGCCCTCAACTTCATCCCAGGCAGGGGCCGACAGCTCGAAGCCTTACGGTAGCCTGACCGTTGCCGGGTACTTTGGGCCGGGCATGCCCGACCCGCAGTTGGGCGCCGATGCGGGGCACTACGGTATAAACGCCACGCTGTACGATTCTCTGGTGGAGTTGAGCCTCGAAGGGCAGCCGAGGCCAGGCATAGCCGAGCGCTGGGAGATAGCACCGGATGGGATGACTCACACCTTCTACCTTCGGAAGGGAGTCAAGTTTCACAACGGCGATGAACTGACGGCCGCCGATTCGAAGTTCAGCCTCGAGCGGATGTTAGCGCCAGAGGACACCTACTTCGGCGCCGGCCTTCGCGGCTGGATAGCGAGCGTGGAGGCGAAGGACGACTACACGGTGGTCCTTCGTCTGAAGAAGCCGAGCTTCGACCTGCTCGACACTTTTGCCAACATGGGGGGCGTCGCGGCCGTGTTGCCGAAGAAATACATTGAAGAGAAAGGGATAGATTACTTCCGGAAGAATCCAGTGGGCAGCGGCCCCTGGAAGTTCGTGAGCTTCGAACCCGGTAACAAACTGGTTCTAGAGGCCAACGAGGAGCATTGGCGAGCGGTCCCAAAATTCAAGACCCTCACGAGCCTGAATGTGCCTGACGAGGCGACCAGGTCGGCCATGCTCAAGACCGGGGAGCTGGACATGGCCGAGGTCGCCGGCGATTCGGCGCCCGGCCTGAAGTCTGCTGGTATACGCTTGGTGAACCACCAGGGGGGCGGCCGGGCTATGGCCTATCTGTTCTGGGACCTGGACAACCCCGGGAAATGGGCGCTGGGGGACGTCAAGGTTCGCAAGGCCCTGTCGCTAGGGATCGACCGGAAAGAACTAGCCGACAAGCTCTACGGAGGCTATGCGACGCCGCGCATAATGGAGGCGGTGTCCCCTGGGGCCTTTTTCTTCGATGCAAACGTGCTGAAGCCGGACCCCTACGATCCTGAGGGGGCGAAGAAGCTGATCGCCGAGGCAGGGTATTCCGGCGGGTTTGACCTGAAGATCTGGGACAGGACGGACCTCGATTGGAGCAACTACAATCAGGCTCTGGCCGGCTACTGGCGGAAGGTCGGGGTGAAGGTGAATCTGGAGCGTATCGACTTTACGTCGCGGCTCCGCCCTATGCTAATGGCCAAGCCCAAGGCCGAGGAGGTCTATAACAGCGTATTCGGCGTAGGCAGCGGCGGACTATCGGCCATGCAGTTCGAGAGAATGGCTATCACGTACCATTCCAAGCAGGCTGTCTTCTCCAACATCCGAAATCCGCAACTTGATGAACTTCTCGACAAGGTTCCCACGGTTAGGGACCCAGCCGAAAAGAAGCGATTGGCGCTGGAGGCTGCCGTGCTGGCCAAGAACGAATACGCCCATCTCGGGGTCCTCAACGTGGCCTCCATCGTCGCTCTCGGTTCCAAGATCGGCGACTTCACGCCGATAGCGCAGATACCCTACTTTGGGGTGTCATATGCGACGCTAACCCACCCTAAGTAGGGACGAGGGGCACGGCTTTCGCCGGAGGTTCCAGACTGATACCGGGTAGCGAGCACAACTGGGCTTGAGGCTGGCTGAAGTGCAGGTAGCGGCAGGAAAGCCTGAAGAGATGCTGGAAACCGTTCGCCGGGCAACGATCTGGGGCCTCCCGCCGCCTCCGCCTGACGGTCTTTTCATTATCGAACCCTTCGCGTCATGATGAGTCCTTCTGAGAAGGACGAAGCATCTGGCGGGAGGAGGGGAGGCCCCTCGCCTCCTAGACCTTTCGCTGCGGCTCGGGTGACCTCTAAGGGACCTTATCTCCGCGTCCGGACTTGTTGACGTGAACGCCTTCCGCTGATATGATAGGGCCACACAGGACGAACGCCCGCCGAGTTACGATATGCCGTCGGGCACGTCCGATTCCGCCCGGCTGTAGTCAACTGCGGCCGCTCTAGAAGGTGACGCCGTGAAAGAAGCCCGAAACGACGCGAGGAATGAGTACGTCTTCCGCTATCGATTGAGACCGGAAGACGGAGAGGGCGAGGCTCCTTTCTACGAAGACCGCCTGCTGGAGATGATCCGGCAGCAGCTTTCGAGCCTTCTGAACCTAGTGGTGCCGGTCTATCGCGGCAGAGAGGTCAGGGTCGACGGCTTCAAGCTTCTGAGCGACCTGGACACTGTTCATGACATCTTCCCGCTTTCCCTCGACGGAGCCAGGAAGCATGAGCGATAGACCCTTCCAGCAAGGACAACCGTTCTACCGGAGCGGCCGGAACGCCGCCCTGTTTGAGCCACGAATAGAGCTCGTAAGAAAGCAACTGCTCAGCTTGCTCAGCGTGGTAGATTTGGAGAGAGACGGCGAAGTGGTCACCGTAGATGGGTTCAGACTGAAGAATCTGCGCGACTGGGTGGTACCCTCGAGCGGCGACCCGCTGGAGGTGTTCGGTTACGCCGGCTCGCGCTGCAACGTGGACTGCGTCTTCTGCTACCACAAGGGGGATCCCCCTACGCTGGCCCTGGGCCATGACTGCCGGCCGACGGTCCAGACCGGACAGGAGATGGAGACCCGGCTCAAGTACTACTCCTCGATGTCCCGTTCCGCCCTCTTCCCCTCCCTCGGCAACACTGGCGAGGTGCTGGCTCACCAGGACATCCTGGACATCCTCGCGGCTCTGCGACAGAAGACGGAGCGCCCTTTCCGGATAACAACTAACGGGCGGCTACTGACAGCCAGTATGGTCCGCGCCCTGTCAGAGTTAAAACCGGTTTATTTATACTTGTCCTTGCATAGCGCCTCGGCGGTGAGGAGGAAAGAGCTATTGAACGATGGGAAGGCAAGAGTGGCGATCGACGCCCTTCCGCTCATCCGCGAGGCCCAGATTCCGTACGCGGCGGTCATCGTGCCCTGGCCGACGCGGGGTAGGGGCGTCCTTCGGCTGAAGGACGCCCCTACGTCGACTATGGTGGACGACCTAGGGGAGACCATCCTCTACGCCGACGCCTACGACCCTCACCTAATCGAGGTTCATCTGCCCGGCTACTCGCGGTACTTCTCTAACGAGAAGCTCTTCGATCGGGAGGAGACCTGGTCGGCCATCGTCGACTGCGTTGGGCGGCTGCGGGAGCAGGCCAGGGCGCCTATCGTGGTCATGCCAAGCATGTACGAAGAGAATCTCCACGAGAAGAGAGCGAACCTACCCAAGATCATCGGATTGATTAAGAACTCGCCGGCCGCCAACGCCGGCCTGGCGCACGGGGATTTGATTATGGCGGTAGAAGGCAGCGTGGTCTCCTCGCGTCCTCAGGCGCGCGACCTCCTGTCGCTGGTTGCCCGAAGCGGCCGGGAAAAGGCAACCCTCGAGGCGCGCAGGGGAGCCGAAGCGCTGACCTTCGAGCTGGCGCTTAACCATCACGGCTATCCCTACGATCCCGCCGTCACTGCCCACCTGGGCATCATCATGATGGGGACCGGCCTCCGGCCGAGCGCCCTGGAGTCGCTGAAACAGCTCATTGAAGAGCGAAAGGCGAGGCGAATCCTGTTTCTTACCTCGACCCTGATGAAACCCGGCTTTCAGCAGGCCCTGCGGGAATCGCTGCTCTTTGCCGCGCCGGATCTATCCATCGAGCTCGCCGTTCCCCGCAACAACTTCTTCGGCGGCAACATCATTATGGGCGATCTGCTGGTGGTCGAGGATTTTGTCGCTTGCGTGGAGGAATACCTCGCGGCGGGCAATCCCCGACCCGAACTCGTGGTCATCCCGTCGTCGCCCTTCAATCTTGGGCGATTCAAACGAGACCTAACTGGTCGGGTCTATCTCGACGTCGAGCGACAACTGGGGATACCAGTAGCGCTTTTGGATTGCGAGACCATTTTCGATTGAGGCGTAGGTCGCCCACCAGCGTGGGGGCGAATTCTTCCGCCGAAGGATTCGCCCCTACGAAAGTTAGCAACATTAGGACTGGACTCCAAAACGAGAATGAAGGGAGGTCCTAAATGGCAGACAAGAGAAGGGTTAAGGTCCTGCTGGCCAAGGCAGGTCTGGACGGCCACGACCGGGGTGTAAAGGTCCTGGCCTTGGGCCTGCGCGACGAGGGGTTCGAAGTGATCTATACCGGTTTGCGGCAGACGCCAGAGAAGATAGCGCATGCCGCCATCCAAGAGGACGCCGATGTCGTGGGCATGAGCTGCCTGTCGGGCGCCCACGGCTATATCTTCCCCAAGGTGGTGGAGCTGATGCGGGAGAACGGCGCCGAGAACGTGTTGATCATCGGCGGTGGCGTTATTCCCGAGGAAGATGTCCCCGTTCTGAAAGACCAGGGGATTAGGGAGGTGTTCCTCCCCGGCACGCCGATTCGGACCATCGCCGAATATATTCGGGACAACGTCCGACCAGGAGAGTAGACCGTAAGGAGACTATTTACATGAGCGACAATCAAGACCTGGAACGCATTCGACAGGCGCGCAAGGAGTGGGAGGAAGGCCCTCTCAAGCAATCCCTCGACAGGTTTGGCATCGAGGAGTCGCCGCACAAGGTCTACACTCCTCTCGATGCCGAAAACCACGATTTCCTCGAAAAAGTGGGCTTCCCCGGTGTCCCGCCCTATACCCGCGGCCTTTATCCGATGCCCGTTCCCGAGAGGGCCACGCGGGGAGACGCGCGCGCTCCCGCCGGCGCCTACGCCGGTTACGGCACAGTTGAGGACACCCGCGACCTCTGGCGTCAGCAGAGGCGGCGGGGGGCCAACGTCGCCTTCGACCTGCCCACCCAGTGCGGCTATGATTCCGACGACCCCATGAGTCGGGGCGAGGTGGGCAAAGTCGGTATCGCCGTCGATACCTTTCGAGATTTCGAGACCCTCTACGAGGCCTTCGATGGCATAGTCACGCTGGACAACATGAGCTCCAACTGGACGATGAACGGCATGGCGAACGTCATCCTCGCCATGTACATCGCCCTCGCCGAGAAGAAAGGGGTGCCGCAGCACAAGCTGCGGGGCACGCCCCAGAACGCTATTCTCAAGGAGATCGTGGCCCGCGGCACGGCAAACTTCGCCATAAATGCCTCCATGCGCATGGTCAGAGATACCATCGTCTACGTCGACAAGTACATGCCCCAAATGAACGCCATCAGCATCTGCGGCTACCACATGCGGGAGGCAGGAGCCACGGCGGCGCAGGTAACCGCTTACATCAATGCCAACTCCATCGCCTATGTTCAGTTGGGCGTGGACGCCGGCCTGGACCCCGACGAATTCGTTCCCCGCCACTTTACCTTGCTCAGTGGTGGCGGCAGCATGGACTTCTTCATGGAGATAGCCCGCATCCGCGCCTCCCGCCGGATGTGGCCCCAGATCATGCGCCAGCGGTTCGGCTCTGAGAACCCGAGAGCCTGGTTCATGCGCTCCACCGACCATGCAAGAGTGGGAAACATAACCACAACACGGCAGCGGGCGATCAACAACGTCGTCCGGGGCGTGGTCGGCGGCATCGCCTCGGCCCTATCGGGCAACGACCCTGTCGTCGCCGAGGAATTTGACGAGCCACTAGGCCTGGGGCATAGCTACGAGGCCGAGCAACTATCCCTTGACGCCTCCCGTATTCTCAAGGACGAGGCGAAGCTGGGCCAGGTGCTGGACCCGCTGGCCGGCTCCTACTACGTGGAGTCGCTCACCGACCAGTTGGAGCAAGAGGCCTGGGACATCATGAAGAAGATAGACGACATGGGCGGTGCGGTCGAGGCGGTGCGAACTGGCTGGATGGAGCGGGAGATCGCCCGCAGCGCCTACAACTTCCAGCGACAGGTGGAGACCGGGGAACGGGTGATAGTCGGCGTCAACAAGTATACGGGCGAAAACGAGATCGATATTACCCCGCGGATCACTCTGACTGTATCCCATCCCTACGACGTCAGGAAGCGGGCGCAGGCCGAGGAGATACAGATCGCCAAGCTGAGACGGATCAGGAAGGAACGCGACAACGACCGGGTCAAGTACGCCCTGCAGGATCTTCAGAAGGCGGCAAGGGACGAGAAGGAGAACCTCATTCCCCACCTAGTTGCGACGGTGAAGACCTACGCCACCTGGGGCGAGATCGCTAATGCTCTGCGCGACGTATTCGGCGACTACGAGCCAATGACGGTGCTGTAGGGCAGCTTCTATGCGGCGATCGTGGGGGCGAATCCATCGGCTGAAGGATTCGCCCCCGCTGAGTGGCGAGCAAACTCGGTCGGCAGCCGAGAGCTGGAATAGAACGCAGCGAGGAGATAGCAAATGAAGGGGCCACTATCCGGAGTGCGAGTCCTGGACCTTTCTAGCGCCGTCGCCGGCCCGTACGGCGCCATGATCTTATCGGACCTCGGCGCCGAGGTGATCAAGGTGGAGTCGCCCGAGGGCGATAGAACCCGCAAGGACGGCTTAGGCCAGGGGACCCACAGGGGCCAGAGCTACTTCTACATGGCCATGAATCGAAACAAGAAGAGCCTGATCCTGGACCTGCTGACTGACAGTGGCAGAGAGGCCTTCTACGACCTGGTGAGAATCTCCGACGTGGTCTGGGATAACTTTCGGCCGGGCGTAATGGAGCGACTGAGGGTCGACTACGACACACTCAAAAAGATCAACAAGCGCATTATCTCCTGCTCCATCAGCGGCTTCGGCCAATCCGGCCCCTATCGAGAACGAGGCGCGGTCGACCTCATCGCCCTGGCCCTCTCGGGGGTTCTGAGCATCACCGGCGAGCCGGGAGGCCCTCCAGTCCGGCCCGGACCGCCCGAAGCCGACCTTTGGGGCGGCTCGTTCGGGGCGCAGGGGGTGCTGGCGGCGCTCTACGAAAGGGAGCGTACGGGCGTAGGGCAGCGAGTGGATATCGGCCTTCTGGATGCCCAGCTCTCCAACCTGACCTATTACGTCAGCTACTATTTCTGCTCGGGCCAAGTGCCTAAGGCGATGGGCACGAGCCATCTCTCGGTTGTGCCCTTTCGCGCCTACAACACCAAGGAGGGCTGGCTGGTTATCGGCCCCTCCTGGCCCCGCCTGGCCCGTGTCCTCGGCCTGGATTGGATGATAGATGACCCCCGTTTCATAGAAAAGGAAGCCAGGGTAATCAACCGTCAGGCTTTTGACGACGCCATACAGGAAAGGCTAATGGAGGCGAGGGCGGCGGACTGGCTCGAGCTGTTCTACGCCGAGGACATCCCGGCCGCGCCGGTGAACACCATCGACCGGGCCGTGGTGGATCCGCAGGTGCAGCACCGGAATATGGTCGTCACCATGCCCCACCCTCTGGGCGGCGAGGTCAGGCTGGTCGGCAATCCCATCAAGATGCCCGGCAGCATCGTCGAGGAGTTCACGGCGCCGCCGCTTCTGGGCCAGCACAACGAGGAGATCCTCGCCGGCCTCCTTCACTACTCTGAAGAGAAGATCGGCCGGCTGCGGGAGGAAGAGGCGAGCCACCGAGGGGAGCTGCTGGCGAGACTGGACAAAGCGCGGTAGGTAGAGATCGTAGGGGCGAATGGCCACGGCGCCGCGAGCAATGGGATAGGCGGAAACACTACGGCATTAAGGAAACCAAGCACACGGATTTATCTTTTGGGAGGTTTATCGAATGTCAGATGACTTACTTCTGGTCGAAAGGCAGGACCGGGTTTGCACCATCACTTTGAATCGGCCCGAGCATCGCAATGCCCTAAACCCGGAGATGCTGTCCAGACTGGTCGATGTTATGGAGGCGCTTGATGGCGATGACGAGATCCGATGCGTGGTGATTCGGGGCGCCGGCGAGAAAGCGTTTTCTGCCGGCTTCGACATCGGCAGGATATCAACCCGGTCTTCATCCGCGAGCCAGCAGGACCAGAACGCTCAGAGACCGGCCTCCTCCCGATCCGTGTTGGGCATGCCGCTTGGCAGTCTCAAACGATATCGCTATCCGGTGATCGCCATGATCTACGGCTACGCCGTGGGGGGAGGCTGCGACCTCGCCGCCTCCTGTGACCTGCGCTTCGCCGCCGAAGATGCAAAGCTGGGAATGACACCTGCTAAGCTCGGCGTGATGTACGACTACGGTGGAATCCAGCGCTTCATCGACCTGGTCGGCGTGGGCGGCGCCAAGGAGCTCTTCTTCACCGGCAGTCTGGTCGATGCTCGGCGGGCCAAGGAGATGGGGCTGGTCAATCGCCTGGCGCCGGCCGGAGAGCTTGCCGCCATGACCTACGCCGTCGCCCGGGAGATCGCCGCCAACGCTCCCCTCTCGGTCAGCGGCATGAAGGTCGCCATAAACAAGCTAACAGGCTTCCGCCGGTTATCTCCTGAGGAGGAGGCAGAGTTAGCCTCGCTGGTCGTCAGGTGCGCGTCGAGCGAGGACTTGAAAGAAGGCCAACGGGCTTTTCTCGAGAAACGAAAGCCCTCCTTCCGTGGCCGGTGATAAGGAGGACAGGATGGACGTTACGGCTAGAGTAGCGCGATTTGTTAGCGAGACCAACTTCCACGACATACCGGCGCAGGCCATTGAGGTGGCCAAGGGGGCGATTCTCGATTGCCTCGGCGTCACCCTGGCTGCCAGGCGCGAGCCGGCGACGGCGGTGGTGCTGGACCTCGTGCGCGAGCTGGGCGGCAACCCCCGATGTAGTGTTTTGGGCATGGGCCTCAAGACCTCGCCGCCGCTGGCCGCCCTGGTCAACGGCACGATGGCCCACGCATTGGACTACGACGATGTGACATTCACTATGCACGGCCATCCGAGCGTGCCGGTTTTGCCGGCGGCGCTGGCTTTGGGGGAACACGTAGGCGCCTCGGGACGGGATGTGGTCGTGGCCTATCTGCTGGGCTACGAGCTGGAGACCAAGCTGGGCCAGGCCATAGGGCCACAGTACTTCGAGCAGGGGTGGCATCCCACGGCGGTTCTGGGAACGATGGGGGCAGCGGCGGCCAGCGCCCGCATTCTCGGCCTCTCGGCGAACCAGACGAGCATGGCTCTTGGCATCGCCGCCTCGCAGGCCTCCGGCCTCCGGGAGAACTTCGGCACCGACACCAAGCCCTTTCACGCCGGCCATGCAGCGCAAAGCGGAGTCATGGCCGCCATGCTGGCGCAAAAGGGGCTTACGGCCAGCGCCGTAGGCCTGGAGGGGTGGCAGGGTTTCCTCAACGCCTTCGGCAGACGCGGTCAGGCCACCCTAGGCCCGCTCACCGAGGGGCTCGGCCGGCCATACGATATCCTCGCCTCGAGGACGGCGATCAAGCGCTATCCCTGCTGCTACGAGACCCATCGCGGGCTGGATGCCATTCTCCGGATCGTTTCGGACCAAGAGATCGACCCCGACGCCGTGGAGGCCGTGGCGTGCAGCGTGCCCGAAAGGGTACAGAAGAGCCTCATTCACGCGAATCCGGTGACCGGCCTTGAGGCCAAGTTCAGTCTGGAGTACACGATTGCCGCCGCGATCTTGGACAAGTCCGTAGGCCTGCGGTCATTCGCCGACGAGCAGGTCAACCGCCCGCGCGTGCGGTCTCTAATGACCAAAGTGAACCGGCAGATTCGACCGGGAGGCGATTCGGTTGAAGAGCCTACCGTCGTCACCGTGAAGCTCAAAGACGGGCGAGAATTCTCCCGTTCGGTAGCGCTCCCCAAAGGACATCCCGCCGCACCCCTGACCGGTGCCGAGCTCGAGGCAAAGTACTGCGACTGCGCCCGGGAAGCGCTCTCGGAAGAGGACGTTCAGCGCTCGCTGGAAATGCTGGGCAAGCTAGAGGAGCTGGCGGCCATCGAAGATCTCACCATGATTTTAGGCAGGGCCTAGGTCCTGCCCCTGGAGCGGGCGCCCTCTGAGCGCTGCCTGTCCGCTATCGAGATGGTTTGTCAGAACCAACCCGGCGGGCGACCGGGCCATGGGCTTCAGGCCAGGGAGCCGGGCTGTATCGCGCTGGCATGTTCAGCCCGATAAAGCGAAGGTCAACTTGACCTCGATGGTCCAACGGGTGTCGCTTCTTACTCTACTATCCCATTCGAGGGCGATCAGGTAATTATCCGTGCCCACGCCGACGAACGATTTCAGTACGCTTGCCTCCACGGCAGCCCAGCCATTGGGTCCGCTGATAGCGCCAAGCGTGTGGGCCGAAGGCGATGGCGAGGCCGGCTGGAGGCCCATGAAGCGGTTGTGCAACCCGGGGTTCCAGACGCCGATTCTGCCGCTCTGGGGGTCACGGTACGGGTCACCCAAGTCATTGCCCTCGAGGGCGCTGTCAAAGGCATAGAAGAATCGGCCGTCCGCATGGGTTGCGGAGGTGATATCCCATCTTAGGGTTAGGTAATTTGCTCCGGCCGGGTAACCGATGGTCTGCGTGATCGCCAGGTCCGCCGTCCCGGCAAAGGTCGTGACGTGGACGTTTTCCCCCTGCCAGTATTGCCGGCTGACCGTTAGCAGGGTCCCCGAGCTAAGCTTCCCACCGGCAGGAGTGCGATATTCCTGCCCATCGAGATAGAGCTTGATCCCACCGGCCGGAGCGGCTCCGGCAATCTGCGCCACGCCCTCGCGGTAGACCTGCAAATCGCCAGTCGGGAGCACTCGGAACGAATATGAGCCTGAGACCGTCGGCGAGGGGGTGGGAGTGCGCGTCGCCGAGGCGGTGGGAGTAAGGGAGGGCGCGACGGTGGGTGTGGCCGATGCCGTCGGCAAGCTGGTGGCGGTGGGCAGCGGCGCAGGCTGACCAGCGGTTGGCTGTGGTATGGGTGATGGCTGAGGCAGCGCCATGGTCGGAGTAGCCGTGGGCGTGGAGGCCTCCGGCGGAATAACTGTGACCGTCGGACTGGGCTCCGGCGTTGGCGTGCTGGATAGATCGACCACCGCCGGCTCGGCGGCAGCCACCACGGCTGGCGCTCCCTCTTCCCCTGATGCTACCCCCGGCACGTTGCTGGCGGGTGGCGTGGTGACCCGAGTAGATGCTGGACTGGCCGGGGGCAGGACGGTGGACGTCGAAGACGCCGTGGAGTACCGTGGGTAGGGCGAATCTACCGCTCTAGCGGACGTGGGGGATTCTGGCGACGATCTCGGTCCGGAGTCGAACACAGTCGGGCGTGATGACAGGAGCACTGCCGATCCTATAACCACGATGCCGGCTGCTATTAGCCCTTGCCATAACCGGTTTTTCATGCTGGCCCCCTCGGAGGAGCAGGCTTGGAATCATCGCACTCGCTGCCAAGGTGAATACAGGCAGGCTTGAAGGACTATGCGAACATTATAGGGGTCAATCCGGCCGCTGGTCAAGTTTCTCCACGAAATTGTGCATAACGCCAGCCGAGTTCCTACTCATCACCTGCTTCAAAACTCGGCTGGCGCCAGAGGAATAACCGAAGCATCTGTCTTGAGGGGCAGGGAAAAGTGGAAGGTGCTGCCCATGCCCTCCTGGCTGTCCACCCAGATTCGCCCGCCGTGGGCCTCGACCAGTCCCCGGCAGATGTAAAGCCCCAGACCGAGACCCTGCGCCCCCTGGCGCGCTCTTGCCGTCCGATAGTAGCGCTCGAAAAGCCGGGATTGGTCTGCCTTGGCTATGCCCGGGCCCTGGTCTCGCACGGAGACGCAGGCCTCCCCCCCGACGCTCTGCAGCTTCAGTTCGATCTTGCCACCCTGGGGGCTGTACTTTATGGCGTTGTCCACGAGGTTCCCGAGCACTTCCTCGACGTAGGTGGAATCCCAAATGCCGACCACGTCCTTGGCCTCTGCTTGAAAGAGCAGTTTGTGCCTTTCTGTGGTGACCTGAGCCTGCTCGACGATCCGCTCCGCCAGTTGCCTGAGGTCGGTCGGTTCGAGACGGAGCTCCAGTCGGCCCATCTGGATGCGGGTGATCTCTAGCAGCCGGTTGATCATATTGAGCATTCGCTTGGACTGTGAATCGATGGTTTCCAGGCTCTGCAGCTCGTCTGACCGGCTCTCGTTCTTCAAGGCGCGGCGGTGGAGAAGCTGAGCGTAGCCCTTGATGGAGGTCAGTGGTGTCTTCAGGTCGTGAGCGACCATGGAGAGGAACTCGTCCTTGAGTTGCTCCAACTCCTTCCGGGCGCTGATGTCCCGAATGGAGTGCACCACCGCCGTGACCCGCCCTTGAGCATCGTAGATGGGACCATAGGCCACGTTGACCCAAACTTGCCGGCCGTCCCGGGTTGTTACAGTGGCATCTACGCTCTTAGGAGAGCCACCCACCGGAAACAGGAATGGGCACACGGAGTCGCAGACAAGGTCGCCGCTGGCCTGGTGGGCACCCAGCCGATACTTGCAGGTGTGGCCGATAAGCTCGCCTTCGCTGAAACCCAGCATAGCCTCCAACGTCGGATTGATGGAAACTACCGTCTGCTTGCCATCCACGACCATGATGCCGTCGGCTGAGGCGTCGATTATAGTGCGGAGGCGGGCCTCCTGATGCTGGCTCACCTCTACCAGGCGCTCCAGCTCACGATTGGCCTGCTGGGTCTCGGCATTCTTGGCCTCCAGCTCGTCCTGCCGCTCGGCAAGCTCGGCGTTCTGGCTCTGGATCTCTTCGGACTGGGCCTGGATCTCCTCGTTTTGGGCGTTCAGCTCCTCGTTCTGCTCCTCCAGCAGCAGGTTCTTCTGCTCGATTATGACTATGGCCTCCCGCAGTTGCGCCGCCGCCAGGGCGTTCTTGAGCGACAGGGCGGCGAAAGGCAGAACGTGCTGCAGCGTCGCTATTTGCTCGTCCAGATGCTGGGGAAACGGGCACTTGACCAGCTCGAGAGCGGCGAGCGCCGCATCGCCGAAACGGAGCGGCAGCACGGCGGAATGATCGCCCCAGCGAATCACCTTGTTGGCGCTAACCGCCTGCTCTATCAATGGCAGGCGAGAGGAAAGTGGTGGCAGCTCGCCGGCGGATCCTTCAGTCCGCGCCACCGGTTGCAGCTTGCCTTCTCGACCGACGACCCAGAGGGAGCACAGGCCTGCTCCCGTAAGGCTTGCGGCAGCGCGCGCCACCACGCCGCCTATGTCGCCCAGGTCCAGCGACCCCGAAAGCTCACGGGCCATCTCGACTATAAGCGCCCGCTCGCTGTTGGTCCGGTTGGCCCGTTCCAACTGGCGCCGCAATTCCAACTTCTCTTCATGGGGATCAGTTGCCATGAACAGCCTCCGGGTAGAGTCGAGACGGATGATTCGTTAACGGAGTCACAGGTAAAGCACTCGTCCGCGACCGTGACCCATCACGGCTAGGGGCTAGTCCTTCCGCCGAAGGATTCGCCCCTATGGGATGATTGTAACTACGACCCATTATCGCACAGGATGGTAAGGTGAATCAATGGGTTTGTATTGCACCAACGGTTCCGGTGCGGCCTTTTTCCGTCCGGCTCTGCCCAGAAACAGCCCCACCGCGATGACCAGCCCCAGGGCGATCACGAGACCGCTGCCCCGGCCGTTGGTCGAGAAGAACAGGCCGAGACCCAGGCTGCTGGCTGTGGCCACCAGTCCCCAGACTAAGGACCATCTCTCCTGTCGGAGAAGGCCTATGCCGACGAACAGGAAGAGAAAACCAATCGTGTAGGGTAGGGCAGCGAACAGACTATAACCCGAGCTGAGCTCGAAGTCCCGATGATTGGGTAGGGAGCTCCAGTTAAGACTCGGCAGCCAGCGCTCGAGACCCTCGGCCAAACCGTTGGCCAGATCGCTTCCCAGGCCAGCCGGCAGCGCCTCCACGAAGAACTTGCCCAGATTGAGGATGTCGAACAGCGGCTGCAAAGCGGCGGCCACCCAGTAGCCCGCCATGACCAGACAGAGCATCGACGCCAGCCAGCGGAAGCCGGTAGCCCTGATCCTCCTTGCCGGCCGGGCCACTTCGGCGAACTGCGCCGCGGGGGCAGGGGCTGCCGTCTGCGGCTGGCTCGGTCTTTCCTCTTTTTGCTGGCGCTGGATGGCCCAGAGTAGATTGGCCTTGACCTTCTCGTTGTCGGGGTTAATGGTGAGGGCCTGGTTGAGGCTAAAGATAACCTCGTCCAGACTACCCGCCGTCTTGGCCCGCCAGAACCAGGCCTTCTCGCTGCGAGGGTTGGCCTCCGTGGCGCTAACGGAGAAGCGGTAGGCCCTATCCTCGTCGCCCTTCCCCAGGGCGGAGACGGCCGCCTCCATCAGCGCCTCGGCGCTCAGGCCTTCGGTCTGATAGGGCAAAACTGATGGCTCTCGCGAGGCTATCTGGCTGTTCCAATATGTCTGAGTCAGTTGGTTGAGCGCCTGCTGTGCCCGTAAGCTACTAGGATTGATGGCGAGGGCCTGCTGGAAGCAAGCGACTTTCTCCTCCTCACCCTCGGCAGAGGCCCCTTTCCACAGCCAGACCTCGTCGTTCTTGGGCTCGAGGTCCAGCGCCAGGGAGAACAGGGTATAGGCTAGCTTACGATCACCACCGCTGCTGGCGGCCTTGCCTTGCTCGACGAGGCTTTCCACATGGCTCGACACCGTACCAGCGGGTGCGGCCAGCGGGATCTTCACGGTCGCCCCCGGCGCCAGGGCCGGCTCCGGCAGGGAAGACGGCTCCCGGCTTGCCGGCGTCGCCGAAGCGGCGACGCTGCCGCCGGCCGGGGCTGCAGACCCTCTCCGCCGGCCGTAGAGATCGCCAGCAGCCGTTTTGGCCGCACGCCAGATGGCCAGCGCCGCCACGCCAGCACCTCGTGCCGCCGCCTTGGCCAGGGCGAGGGCCAGCGCCGCCAGAACGGGCAGGCCGGCAGCAGCCTTCTGCCTTCCGGCCGCCAGTGACTCTTTGAGGCGGGGTCGCAGCCATTCCAGAGAACTCGCCGCGCCGTGGATGGCCGCGGCTCCCACCGGGGTCGCCAGCCGACCGGTGGCGGGGGCCTCGCCCTCGGGTGGCGCTATACTCAGCCAGGGACAGTGAGCGTGCGCCGAGCTGAGGCAAAACCCCTTCTGGTGGGTCAGGTCGATCCGGTCGCGTTGCATCCAGAGATAGCAGCGGTGCTCTTCGCTGGGCTCGTCCCGGTGGATGAAGGGCTCGTCGACCAGCCCCAGATGGGGGCAGGGCTGCTCGGACCAGGGCGACACGCTCACCGCTCCCCGAAACCGGATGGTAAACCGAAGGCGGTGGAACAGGCGTAGGGCCAGCAGTATCAGGGCCAGCGCGACGGCGACTATGGCGAACGTTGTCCAGGAGAAAAGGAATGTCATTTAACTCACCTCCCTACTTGCCGGCCACGCCGACGATGTAGTTTTGGTAGATGGAGTAAGCCGCCGGCCCCATCAGAACCATGAGCATGGCTGGCAAGATCATGAAGACCAAGGGGATGAGCATCTTCACCGGCGCTTTGTTGGCCAGCTCCTCGGCGCGCTGTCGCCGGCGAACCCGGAGTTCGTCGGATTGGACACGGAGTATGTTGCCGATGGGAATGCCCATCTGATCGGCCTGGATCATGGCGGCGACGAACGACTTGAGGTCGGCTACGCCCGTCCTATTGCCCATGTCGCGCAAGGCGTCGCGCCGCAGTTTGCCGAGGTTCATCTCCTGCAGCACCCGTCCAAGCTCCTCGGCGAGAGGCCCTTTCGTCTTCTCCACCACCTTTGCTATGGCGGCGTCGAAGGCGAGGCCGGCCTCCACGGAGACGGTTATTAGGTCGAGGGCGTCGGGAAGCCTCTTCTGAATGGCCGACTTGCGGGCATCAACCTTGAAGCTTACCCAGAGATCTGGCACTTTCCAGCCAAGCAATAGCAGGACAACCAGCACGCCGATCTGCAGCAAGGAGGCCGGCCGGTGGGCCAGCAGGAACTGCAAGCCAAACAGCGCTGGCAGCGCGACCACAAGGACTCCCTTCAGCGTCATGAGGGTAGCGGGACTTACTGGATTGCCGGCTTTTTCCAGCTCGGCGGCCAGCTTATCGTGCATCTGCTGGGGGGACGCCTTGGTCACCAGCTTGGCGATCCGGGCGACGACGGGCCAGAGCACTCGCTCGGAGAATGGCTTGCTTAGCTCATCTACCTCGCGTTGGTCGAAACCGGGGTCGTAGGCCTGCAGTCTCTGGGCCAACTGGTTGGGACCAGGCCTGATAAGGGCAAAGGCGACCAGACCGAGGGTAACGAATATGAAGACGGGAATGATTATCAGTAGCATTTCACACCTCGATAGCCATGATCTTGCGCGAAACGGCCAAGCCCGCGATGTCGAGACCTGCGGCCATCGCCAGCATCAGGCGGCCGATCGTCGTAGTGAACAGCACCTCGCTGTAGTGGGGATTCAGTAGTGAGATGATCACCAGAAGGAAGACGGGCATGGCAGTGAGAATATAGCCTCCCAGCCTCTCCTGCGCGGTAAGGGTCCTCACCATCCGTAGCAGCCTCACCCTTTCCCGAATGGTGTGGGCGATGTTGTCCAGTATCTCCGACAGATTGCCGCCCACTGTCCTCTGGATGAGCATGGCGGTGACCACCAGGTCGAGATCGGGGCTGCGCACTCTTTTCCCGATGCCTGCCAGGGCATCTTCGGCGCTGGCTCCCACCCGCATCTGGTGGAGGACGTGCTCGAACTCCTCCGAGATGGGCGCGGGCATCTCCCGGGCCACTGCCTCCATGCCCTGGAGGAGGCCGAAGCCGGATCGCAACGAGTTGGCGATGAGTGCTAGGGAATCCACCAGTTGATCCTCGAACTTCTTGATGCGCTTCTGCTCGCTCCGTCTGACGTAGAACCTTGGTAGGAAGTAGCCAACGATCCCCAGCAAGAGGCCGGCGAGCGGGGACGCCGACACGTACCCAACGACGAATAGGGCGACTGCCATCAACCAGCGGAGGAGGACGTATTCGCCGACCCGCAAGGGGATGGCGGCGCGCGCCAGATCGAGGGCCATTCTCTCCCCTGCGCCGCCCCAGGTGAGGAGCGCATCCAACGCCCCTATGGAGCTGAGGCCCTGCTCGCGCAATACGCCGGTGGAGAGGAGCGGCATGGCGCTGGCGCCGATGTCCATGTCGTAGTGAGCCAGCCGCGCTCTTACCGTTTCTCGCTTCTGGGTCTGCAAGCGATACACGGCGAAGACCAGCAACCCTGTGGCGGCGAACACCACGAGGGGAATCAGCAGAACCAGGTTACTCATCCTTTCATGCTCCTTTCGACAGAGAATACCTCGGGATGGAGAAACACGCCGGCCTGCTCGAAGCGCTCGGTGAACTTCGGCCTGATGCCCGTGGGCCGCATACGGCCGACTACCTTCCCATCCTTGTCCAGTCCGACCTGCTGATAGACGAAGATATCTTGCAGGGTTACCGTCTGTCCCTCCATGCCCACTATCTCCGTAACGTGGGTGACCTTGCGGCTGCCATCCCGCAGGCGAGACAGTTGGACGATGAGATGGATGGCAGAGGACAGTTGCTCGCGAATCGCCCGCACCGGCAGGTCGAAGCCGGCCATGAGAACCATGTTCTCGATACGAGACAGGGCGTCGCGAGGGGCGTTAGCGTGGACGGTGGTGAGCGAGCCGTCGTGGCCGGTGTTCATGGCTTGCAGCATGTCGAAGGCTTCCCCACTCCGCACCTCGCCCACGATGATCCGGTCGGGTCGCATGCGCAGGGCGTTGCGGACGAGGTCCCGCTGGATGATCTCACCCTTGCCCTCGATGTTGGCGGGCCTGGTCTCCAGCCTCACCACGTGCATTTGTCGGAGCTGGAGCTCCGCCGGATCCTCGACGGTGACGATCCGCTCGGTGCCGGGTATGAAGGAGGACAGCACGTTGAGCAGCGTGGTCTTGCCGGAGCCCGTGCCGCCCGAGATCACGACGTTCAGTTTGACCGCCACGCAGGCTGCCAGAAAGCTGGCCATCTCCTGGGTGAAGGTGCCAAAGCTTACCAAGTTGTCGACGGTGAGCGGGTCCTTGGCGAACTTGCGAATGGTGATGACCGGGCTGTCCAGCGCCAGCGGCGGGATGATGACGTTAACGCGTGATCCGTCTGCCAGACGGGCGTCGACCATGGGGCTACTTTCGTCTATTCTCCTTCCCAAGGGCGACACGATCTTCTCGATCACTCGCATTATGTGCGCCTCGTCGCGAAAGGCGCGGTCGCTAAGGTGGAGGACGCCGGCGCGCTCGAAGTAGACCCGCTGAGGGCCGTTCACCATGACCTCGGTCACGGTGGGGTCTTCTAGAAGGGTTTCCAGCGGGCCCAGCCCCAGCACCTCGTCGGCGATCTCAGACACGAGCTTGACCCTCTCGTGCCTGGCCAGGGGCACTTCCTCGGTGGCTAGCGTGGCCCGCGCCGCCTCCTCCACCTCGTCGCGCAAGGTGTTGGGGTCCAGCTTCGTCATGCGGGCGGGGTCTATCTCCCTGATTAGACGCTCGTGTATCTTGAGCTTCAGATCGACGAAGGGGTCGGAGGGCGAGGCGTCGCTGCACACCTGTGCCTCCGAGCGGGAAACGGCGACGGGGCTAACGGTCTGATTGCGGTCTCTTAGTAAGGACATCGATTACCTCCCTGATGCCTTGAGCATGAACCTGCCGGCGAAGCCTCTTGCCGGCACCCTCTGGCCACTGAGAGAGTAGCAGAGGTCGACGAGGTTCTGCGTTACTTTGGCGTTCGGATGAACCTGCACGAAGGCCTTGCCCATCCTGGCGGCAGACGCGACGGCCGAGTCGTTGGGAATCTTCCAGAACAGCGGATGGTCGATGGCCGCCTCGACGTCCCGGGTGGAGAGGCCGTTAGTGTTGCTGGTATGGTTGACCACCAGCTTGACCTTCCCTTCGGGATAGTGCCAGGACTTCATCAAGCCGAGACACATCCTGGTGCGCTTGATGCAGGAGACCTCCAGCGTCGTCATCATCAGCACCAGAGTGGACAAGTCGAGAGCCGTCAGTACCGAGTCGTTGAGCGCTGGCGGCGTGTCGACGATAACATAGTCGTAACCCATGCTGAGCGTCTCGAGGATCTTGCGAACGTGAGAGACATTGATTCCCTCGGCCTCTTCGGGCCGCAGGGGTGCGGCGAGCACGCCGACGCCGGAGACGTGGGTCGTGAGGAAGCTTCTCACCATCTCGAGGTCCAGCTTCTCCGTGGCGTTGGCCACGTCGGCGATGGTCCGGTCGGGAACGAGGTTGAGCATGAGCGCCACATCGCCGAACTGGATGTCCAGATCGACGAGGGCCACTCGCTGTTTGGTTTGGAGGGCCAGGGCCACGGCGAGATTGGTAGCCAGGGTGGACTTCCCAATGCCTCCTTTGGCGCCGAAGACGGTGATGATCTCACCGCGATTCGGACTCGACCCGCCTTCCTGAGCGTGGAGATCTCGCTTGCGCTTGCCGTCGACCACGCCAGCGACGGCGTTGCGGAAGTCATCCGCCGATACGGGTTTGATCAGGTAATCGCGGGCGCCCGAGCGCATGGCCCGGCGCAGATGGTCGCGATCGCCCAGAGAGGAGACGACGATCACCGGGCAATCGGGCACCGTGACCCCCATCCCTTCCAACGTGCGGAGGGGGCGGGCGACGGGTTCCTCCATGCTGAGGAGGACGATGTCCGGCTTGAACTCCTTGACCAGGGACACCGCCTCGGGTCCGAGGGAAGCCTCGCTGAGGACGGTGTACTGGCCGTGAGCGAGAAGCTTATTGAGAGCGATCCGGTCTTCCGTTGTATCCGCCGCCACTAGAACCTTGATATTTTCCGACATTGGTCAATCACCTCACTGGCCAGTAGTACGAGCGGCAGCCAGGACTGCTTCTGACAGATTCGCTTTGCCGGTATCCCCATAGGGGCGGAGAGCCAGCCGGATTTTGCCCTTTTCCTCGGCAAGAATCAGCCGCTGGGCCTCATCCGGCGTCACCGCCAGGGTCACCGACTTGGCCGTCGGCTGGACCTTGGGGTCGGCCTTGGGCTGCGCCTGCGATCCGCCAGCCACGGTCTTGCTGGCCTTGGTGGTCAGGCTCACCGAATCCTCCCCCTGGATGAGCTGGGCTACCGCCAGCACCTCCACATCCTGGAGAACCATGGTGGCCATATCCTTCCCGGCGACCCGGCTATCGAACACGGCGACCACATCCACCCGGTCGCTGGGGACGATCAAACCACCCGAGCCGATCAATTCGCTCACTCCCACGGATACCGCTCGTTTGTTAGGCGGGATGACGAAGGCCAGGCCGGATTCCTCCCGCTCGGCGAAGATCTTGGTCTCCAGGACCTGCTCGCCGCCGGTAATGGCCAGCTTGGTTACCTTGCCCAGCAGATCGTCGACCGACGCGTAACCCTTGGGGTGCCGGACATTCGCCGGGACCTGCTGGATGCGCAGCATCTCTTTCTTTAGGGCGGTTCTGGGCGAGATATCCGTGGCGGCGACCACCACTGCCACCGTGTCCACCGGCTCCGATACCTTCTTGAGATAGCTCCAAACCAGCAGCGAGGCTGCCAGCCCGAAGACAATGGCCAGTACTAAAGCGAACTTACCACTATTCCGTTGCATGTTTCGTGCCTCCTATTATTCCCATAATCTGGCGCCGACAAGGCCGGTCAAATCGCCGCCGATGTTTTGGCTCTCGCCCACGCCATAGGCTGTATCTAAGAACCTGCCCTTGACCTCTGCTTGGCCACCCTTGCCCTCGTAAGAATAAAGGTAGAAGATGGCGAAGCCTATGACCGGCACTGGCTTCTTCCCCTCGGCGTCGGCCCAGGCATCGTTATCCAGAATGGGAACGAGGCCGATGAGGGGATAGCGGAGGTCGTTGGTCGAGTATGGCGAGGTCTGGGCCTGGTCCTGCAAGTATGTGACACCATCCCTGGTAGGGCCGACGATGTTGCCCGTCTCCGAGGGGACCATCCAGGGATTTGAGTCCGAGACACCAGACGGCACATAGCCGTTGTAATCATATTTGATGTAGTTCTCATAGTCCTTGGCGCCTGGGGTGAAGCCGAGAGCCATGAAGTCGCCAGGGGCCGGCTGGCCGCCAGGCGAAACCTTCAGAGTTATCACCTCTTTTTTCGCTTCTTCGTCTTGCGGCAGGTCATTTTCGATAATTCCCCAGGGCCAGATGCGGTCGTACTTGAGCTGGGTGACCAAGGCGGTGGCCGTGGCCCCCACGTTCCGGGACGACACCCCGAGGACAGGCGCAAACAGAAGGTCAATCTCCCGCTGGGCGCTGACCTTCACGCTATCCTTGTCGTTGAAAATGCTGGTAACGCTGACCTCGGCTACCTCCGAGTTCGACACGCCATTGCTGTTGGCGTAGGTATAGGCCGTGCTCTTGACCTGCGCCTCGTTGTAGGCGTTTTTCGTCCTGTCCACGGCGATCTGCTGCGCTCCCGCCAGGGCGGCGGCGTCGACGGCGTTTTGCAATTGCCGCCGGGTCTCCTGGAGCCGGCCGGCGTCCACCACCAGAGCGGCAATGCCGAGCAAGACCACGATGACCAAAGCCACGATGACAACCGTAACGCCCCTCTGCTCGGCGGCTATTCTCTTTAACATGGATTCACCTCCTCTGCGGACTCGGGCTATTTCTCGGCCCGCATAACCGACTTCGCCGTCAACGGAAACGGGTTAGGAAACACGCTCTGGATCAACGGCGTAGCTATCTCCACTTGGTAGTTCACGATAACGGCAACCGCCGGATCTCCGGTCAGTTGCACGCTCACGCTCATGTTGCTGGGGTCTAACTGAGAGCTAACCCGGTCCTCGACGTGAGCTTTGGTATCGCCGACCAGCGTTGGCCCCCGCACCGGGTCGCCGTAGCGCACCACGCCGAAGCGGGCGCCCTCTCGCGCCTCGTTGGTGATAACTAGCCAGGCCGAGAAGACCCGTCCTCCCTCGATGATGCCGAAGATGAGGAAGAAGAGGAGGGGGGCGATTATGGCGAACTCGATGACCGTGACTCCTGTTTGGTAGCCTAATGACTTAATCAATCGTTTCATGTCTTACCTCACTGCAAGCGCATGGTGGCGTCACCCTGCACAAGGACAGGGTCGGGGAACCCCAGGTCGGCCAGCCACGGTGTGAAGATCCGCACGTTCAGCGGCACGACCACGCGAACGGGATCGCCGGGTATCCCTTTGGCGCCCGTAACCGTTATGGCCCCCGGCGTCACGTCGCTTCTCCCAGCCAGCCCGTTTGTTAGGTAGGTGTCGATCTTGCTGGTCACCGTCCCCGCCGTTTCGCCGAAGGCGGCGTAGCGGGCGCCCTCTCTGGCGGCGTTGGTGGCAACCATCCAGGCGTCCAGAACCCGTCCTACTTCCAATACCGCTAGAACAATCATTACCAAGATGGGGAGAACCAGCGCCAGCTCGACGGCTGCCAGCCCCTTCTCATTATCTTTTTTGCGCAGTCTCACGGTCATCTATCTTTCCTCCTTCGCTATCGAGTTATCCTGGGCAGGAACCGGCCGGTGCGGCGGTGGTATTGCGCGTACTGCGGGAAGACCCGCTCCAGCGCCTTTTCCTCTGAGCTGTCGCCATTCCTCCAACCCACCCTGGCTACCATCTCAACACTACCCTAGAACCAGCTTGAGGCCAGCCGCCAAGAGCTGGGGATCGATCCCTGAAAGCTGATAACCCAAAGCGGACAGCCGAGAGCTCATCGCCATAAGGTGCAAGCCAAACGCCGGCAACTGGAGGCTGACGGCCAAGGGCTGATAGCTAAGAAGCAACGCAATTGCGCTGCCGCAAGCCATGGCCGGCGCATAGGGGAACCCGAACCTGGCCGCCGCCTCCTTGGGAGCCGGCAAATACCAGAAGAAGAAGAGGTATTTCAGCGTGGCAACTAGTTGCCGCCTTGATATCATTTGCGCCAGGGCGATCACACCGCCGACGACGGCCGTGTACAGAAGAGCGACGACGGCGAATTGCCAGCCCATAAGGGCGCCGATCACCATTGCCAGCTTTACGTCGCCAGCGCCCATCCAGTTCATAACGAAGGGAACGAAGGTGATGGCCAGCGCCACTCCTGCCCCGCCCAGGCCCGTGAGAAAGCCGTCCTGTCCATCGGCGACTGTCCGAAGAATCAGACCGCCGGCCAGCATGGGAAAAGTGAGGTGATTGGGTATTCTGCCATGTCGAAAATCCGTCACGGTCGCATAGGTCATGGCCGCTATTAACAAAAGGATACTGCCTGCGGTCATCTCCGCCCTCCTCGGACGTCTAGCTTTAAGAATTCACCGCCCCAACTGATTCCCGTGGCAACCGGGCGCTGGGAGATTCTGGCTCTCGCCAGGCCCAGCGGAGGTTGCCAGCTCGGGACATGGAAACATGGGTTGGTCACGGTCACGGAAACGCTGCTGCGGTGCTGCCAAAGAAGCCGCTCACTGTTGCGCCTAGGACCGTAACTGCGCCGATGATTGCGACGGCAATGAAGAACGCAATGAACGTGTACTCGATGGCCGTTACGCCCTCGTCCTCACGAATCAGTCTTCTCAGCAGTTCCATCTTCTTCGACTCTTCCTGTGACGCCCTGCGTAGTCCTTCGTCCGGAGGACTACGCAGGGCCACGCTAAGATCTTTGCTCGCTTACGGCGTCATTTGGTCGGCAACGTTGAGGAACGTGTCATTCACGGTGGTGCCAACAAGCGAGGCTCCAGCGATGATCATGACCGCGATCAGGGCAGCGATCAGGCCGTACTCTATGGCGGTTACGCCCTCGTCATCACGAATAAGTCTCTTCAGCAGTTCCATTTTCTGTCTCCTGTTTTATTTATTTGGCACTGCGAAGCCGGTTTGACTTTGGACTCGCCTATCTCAGAACCCCGATCGTGGAATCATAAGAGGACCGTTTTCTGGATTGGCTGGGTTCTGTCCGGCGCATCCTTTGTCTTTGAGCTTCTTCTGTGCTCTACTATCAGGATACTAGGGGGGAGTTACGAAAGGGTTACGATGGGGGTTACGAAAGGGTTACGAGCATTACTTCGAGGTTACGCCGCAGATCTTTCCGTAACGTCCGACCGGCGCGAGCTTGCCGGCGCTTCCTCTAATAGCGACTCCAGACAGTAGCCCACACCGGCGACGTTCCGGATGGCCACGTCGTCGAGGTTGTGAGCGTCGAGCTTCTGGCGTATACGGGAGATGTGCGTTTTGAGCACGGCCGCATCGCTGTCACCCAGCCCCCAGGCGTAGCCGATCAACTGGTCGGCGCTGACCACGCGGCCGGCGTTGGCGGCGAGACAGTACAACAGGCGGAACTCCAGCGGAGTCAGGTGCACGCGCTGTCCAGCGACGCCGACCTTGTGCTCCTGGCCGTCGAGCAGCAGGCTGCCGACGGTGATCTTTTCGTCCGGGCCATCTGCGCGCAGCCGGCTATTGGCCGACCGGCGCAAGGCCGCCCTTATGCGCGCGACGAGTTGTCGAGAACTGAACGGCTTGACGACATAGTCGTCGGCCCCTACGCTGAAAGCGGCCACCACGTCGGCGTCTCCGGAGCGGTCGGAAAGGAAGATCAAGGGAACCTGTGATTCCTCCCTGATCTGGCGACAAATCTCAAGCCCGTTTACCTTGGGCAGAGCGGTTTCGAGCACGACCAGGTCCGGCTCCTCACTTCGCCATTTGGCCAGCGTCGCTTTGCCGTCGAAAGCGGTCGAGACGCGGAAACCTTCTCGATGAAGGGCGTAAGCTGTGATGTCCAGCTCGTCGGAATCGCCTTGGGCTAAGAGTATTCTCATTTGTCACCTGCCTCCAGACTTTGGGCAGGGCGAAGCCAGGCTGCTATATCTAAAGCTTGCCGTTGGCGCCATGTCGGCTGCGGGGACAGCCGTAAAGCTGAGGGAGAGGATTGCTTGTTTGGTGTCTCAGTGCTATACTATGGTCGCACGGGTGTGGTCCGCCCCACCTGTTGCTATTGCCCGAGTTGGTGCTTCCCCACCAGCTCGGGTCCC
>JACPQF010000081.1 GCA_016190625.1 Chloroflexota bacterium
CGATCTGCGTAACGGTCTTCTCCTCCCTCAGGACCTCGTGGACAACTTGTGCCTTAAACGTGTTCGAGTAGCGCTTTCTCATGTCGCCATTCTAACTTATTATTCGGCGTTTTCGTGTCCAGTTTTACGGGTCCACTATAGCGGTTACCGGAACCGAATTCTTGGACATCGCCGCTGCCGTCGCTGGGCCTGCGCCGATGAGAACGCTTCAACAATACGCTCGCCAGCCGTCGACACTGGTGGCTATTCCGCCGAGAAAGCACGCGCCGCTCGCAAGACGCGGGCCGCTTCCAACTCGTCCCCCTGCCGAGCGTCGGCAATCACTAATGCTGGCGCCCTGTCTTCCAACAGGGGATCCACGCCCACGAACCAAGCGCGAACAGTTTCCGGCGCCTCAGATGCTAGCAGCATTTTGGTGATTCGATAGGCAAGCCGTAAACGCCATTCGTGGTCGCCGCGGGGAACCTGTCTTCCCTTCGACCAGAGGCCGACCGACTGCACGTCCTTGACGCCAGCCACCAGCGCCGTCAGCCTCTGACCAAGAATGGTTTGCAGTTCGGTGGTGACGCTTGCGATGCCAAGCCTGAGTGAATTATTGTGGTGAACACGATCCTGCGTCAGTGCATTCATGTGGCTTACCTTTCTGGGCTCCAGACTCCCGTTACTTGGCACGCTCCAGAGCGCATGCCCCGCAATCAACCCGTTCCCTGTTCAGTGACAGAAGTAAATCAGTGTTTTCCCCATGGTTTTGCTTGGTTTAATGTTCTCTGGTTTGATGTCCATATTATAACCGATTTCATACCCCATTTCAACACGGGATCTCCATTCAGCCTCCAAGAACAGGGCGAACTTGCATCTGCAGCCGCCACGCAGTACTATATCCATGGCCACAGCATGACCAATAGCGCGACCCAGCCGCTATCGCGTTCAGATCGGCGAAGTATTTGAGCGCCCCATCGGACGTAGGTCGACTTCCAAAGAGCGGAGACTGCGAATTCTACGGACATCCATAGGAAGAAGGGACCCTTACAGGTAGACGACATGACCCTCGAAGTTCAATTGGCCCATGCACGCGAAATGGCGCTCCTGTATCGCATTGGTCGCAAGCCTTGTCCTTTGGAATGGCCGGATTTCAGTCGGGTCGGAGATGGCAGATTTGACGACCCGGAGCTCAAGTTCCGCACCCTCTACGCGGCGGAGCAACAGCTTGCCGCATTTCTGGAGAGGCTGGCGCGCTTCCAGGTGCCTATCGAGGTTCTGCAACGTCTGGCTCAGCAATCCAATGCCACTGAGCCGTTACCTCCAACTCACGGAACTGTTACCAAGAACTGGTTGGAGAGCCACTCCATCGGCATCTTCCGCATTACAGACAGTCGTCCTTGGCTTGATCTGCGCTCCGTAGAGACCCGCGAGGCATTGCGAGCCGAAATGGCAATATTGCTTCTCAGATATGGATTTGAGAATCTCGATATTGGTGTCGTTTGCGGCAGCAATAGGTTATCTCACAGACCAATAACACAAGCTATCGCCCGCTGGGCGTACGAGCATGGCCTTGCCGGAATTGTGTTTGGCAGCCGCATCGATTACCCCATGGACTGCTGGGCTGTGTTCGAAGGGACAGACTACCAGGTTATCGAGGTTGGCCGCTCGATAACTCTCGACGACCCCGACCTGGTTGCGGCCGCAAGATTACTGAATCTTGAGATAGCCTAGCTACCGGGCAAATCGATGGGCACGAGAATGGCAACGGTAAGCAGGCGCCCAGGATTGGTCTCAGCCGATCGGTTGGTAACCTTGCGAAGCATATCGCTGGTATGCTATGATAAGCTGGTTGTGCCCGTGAGAGCGCACCGTGAGGAAGTCTAAGGAGATACTGTTTTGTCAGGCAAATGCGATATCTGCGAGAAGACCCCCCAGTTCGGCCACAACGTCAGCCACTCGGTTCGGCGCACCAACCGGGCCTTCCGGCCAAACGTCCACAAGGCCACGATCCTGATCGACGGCCGGATGCAGTCGGTGAACATCTGCGCCCAGTGCATGCGGACTCTACAGAAGACCAAGACGCGCTAGGGTAGAGGGTAGAGGGTTGCGGGTTGGGGGTTTGGGAGTCGAGCTTGGAGGCTGAGGCTTTAGCCGGAAAGGCGAGTCGAAGCGCCAGGCTCGTTTAGCGTTACCGGCTGAAGCCTCAGTGTCCGGGTATCTGCGCTACAGTCCTTGGAGGCTGTTCCTGATGTTGGCGATGGCCTGCGCCACACTTTCCTTCTTGTTGAAGACCGCCGAGCCCGCGACGAGCACTTTGGCGCCAGCGCGGGCTACGATAGGGGCCGTCTGAGCGCCTACACCACCGTCCACCTCGATCTCTGCTCCCAGTCCCCGTTCGTCGAGCATCTTACGCAGACGGACGATCTTGGGGACGACGCTCGAAATGAAGGACTGGCCGCCAAAGCCGGGGTTCACTGTCATTATCAGCGCCAGATCGATGTCAGGCAGAATCTCCTCCACGCTGGCCAGCGGAGTGGCAGGATTGAGGGATACCCCCGCTTTCACTCCCAGCTTCTTGATGTTGTGCACGACGCCGTGAAGATGGTCACAGGCTTCGACGTGCACGGTGATGATGTCGGCGCCGGCCTCGGCAAACTGCTTTACATAACGGTCGGGCGCCTCGATCATCAGATGGACGTCGAGCGGGAGCGAGGTAACGGCGCGAATGGACTGGACCACCGGAGGGCCGATGGTGATGTTCGACACGAAGTGTCCATCCATCACGTCGACGTGGATGTAGTCGGCGCCAGCCCGCTCTGCCTCGGCTATTTGCTCGCCCAGACGGCAGAAATCGGCGGAGAGTATGGAAGGCGCGATCTTGATCATGGTTCCTCGCTCACTATTCTCGTCGCTTCAGCAAGGGCCGCTCTTACCTGATCGGGCGCCGTTCCGCCCGGAACGTCCCTCGCGGCGACGGAGGAATGGATGGTGATATCGAATATGTCCTTGTCGAATAACGGCGACTGCGCCCGGTAGTCGGATAGCGCCAGATCGGACAGGGGCTTCCCAAGATCGATGCCGTGGCGCACCAGCCTGCCTACTACAGCGTGAGCCTCTCTGAACGGCATCCCCTTGCGGGCCAGATAATCGGCGACGTCGGTGGCGAGCACGTAATTCTCCGCCGCCACCTTCCCCATCAGCCGGCAGTTCACCTTCATGGTCGCCAGCATGCAGCAGAAAACCTCGAGGCTGACGAGCAGCGTGTCGATGGTGTCGAACAGCCCTTCCTTGTCCTCCTGCATGTCCTTGTTATAGGCAAGAGGGAGGCTCTTGAGGGTGGTGAGAAGGCTGATGAGATGCCCATACACCCTGCCAGTCTTACCCCTCACCAGCTCCGCCACGTCCGGGTTCTTCTTCTGGGGCATGATGCTGCTACCGGTGGCGTAGGCATCGTCGAGCTCGACGAAGTTGAACTCGGCGCTCGACCATAGCACCACCTCCTCCGCCAGCCGGGATAGGTGCATCATGGCGATGCTGCTCGCCGCCACGAACTCCACCACAAAGTCCCGGTCGGCCACGGCGTCCATGCTGTTTCGGCTGATCTCGGCAAACCCCAGCTCGCGCGCGAGATAGGAGCGGTCGATGGGCAGGGTGACGCCGGCCAGGGCGCCACTGCCGAGGGGCATGACGTCGGTGCGGCGATAGCAATCGCGAAAGCGGGCGATATCCCGCTGCAGCATCTCGAAGTAGGCGAGGAAATGGTGGGCGAGGAGCACCGGCTGGGCCCGCTGGAGATGGGTGTAGCCCGGCATTACCACGTCGACATGGGTATGGGCCAGCCTCAGCAGGGTGGTCTGAAAAGTGCGAAGTTGGACGACGATGCGGTCTATTGCCTCCTTGACGTACATCCGCATGTCGAGCGCGACCTGGTCGTTGCGCGAGCGCGCCGTGTGCAGCTTGCCGGCCACGGCGCCGACCTTCTCTCGCAGGGCCGCCTCGACGTTCATGTGGATGTCCTCGTACTCCACCTTGAAGTCGAAGGTTCCGTCCTCGATCTCCGCCAGGATGGCTTCAAGGCCGACGACTATCTGAGTGCTCTCATCTTCCCCGATGATCCCCTGTTTGGCCAGCATGCGGCAATGGGCGATGCTCCCGGCTATGTCCTGCCGGTAGAGCCGCCTATCGAACGAGATGGAGGCGCTGAATCCCTCTACTAGCTCGTCCGTGCACTTGTCGAACCTTCCGCCCCAGAGTTTCGCGTTCCTTGTCATCTTGCCCTTACTCTTCCGCGAGCTTCACCTTGGGCGGAAGGATGTTGATCTGTTCGCCGGGGTGGGCCAGCAACTGCGCCTGCGCCTGCGTCTTGAGTGGCAGGCCCCAGAGATGGATGAAGCCAACGGACGACGAATGGTCGAACTGGTCTGCCTTGTCGTAGGTGGCCAGAGCGTGACTGTATAGCGAGCTGGGCGATTTTCGACCGACGACCGTGCATTCTCCCTTGAAAAGGCGAAGACGAACCGATCCGGTCACGTACCGCTGGGTGCTCTGGACGTAGGCCGCCAGGTCCTGATGGAAGGCGCTGAACCAGAGGCCGTTGTAAATCAGATCGGCGTACTGTTGGACCACGACCTGCTTGAACCGGGACTGGTCCTTGCTCAGCGTCATATCCTCCAGCGCCTTGTGCGCCTTGAGCAGAGCCACCGCCGCCGGGCATTCGTAGACCTCGCGCGACTTGATGCCCACCAGCCGGTTCTCGATGTGGTCGATGCGGCCCACGCCATGGGCGCCGGTCAGCTCGGTGAGCCTCGAGATCAGGCTGAAGCCATCGAGGCGCTCCCCGTCTAGCGCCACCGGGATCCCCTTCTCGAACTCTATCTCGACGTAAGCCGGGGTGGCGGGAGCGTCCTTGGGCGCCTTGGTCCACTTGTAGACCTCCTCGGGCGGCTCGGCCCAGGGATCCTCTAGCACGCCACATTCGATGCTGCGCCCCCACAGGTTCTCGTCGGTGGAGTAGGGGCTGGCGATGGTGGTGGGAACGGGAATACCGTGCTTATCGGCGTACTCGATCTCCTCCTTCCGGCTCATCTTCCATTCCCTCACGGGGGCGATGATCTTGAGGTCGGGACCGAGAGCGGCTACGCCGACGTCCAAACGAACCTGATCGTTCCCCTTACCGGTGCAGCCGTGGGCGACGGAGTTTGCGCCCTCCTCGTGAGCCATGTCCACCAGCAGCTTGGCGATAAGCGGGCGGGACAGGGCCGTGGCGAGCGGGTATTCGCCCTCATACATGGCATCGGCCTGCAGGGCGGGAAAGATGAAGTAGTTGACGAAAAGGTCCTTGGCGTCGAGGACTATGGCCTTGATGGCGCCGGTCTTCAACGCCTTATCGCGGATCATGGCCAGGTCCCGCTGATTGCCCACGTCTATGGTCAGGGCGATCACGTCGAGGTTGTAGTTCTCGGCGATCCACTTGATGGCCACCGAGGTGTCCAGCCCACCACTGTAGGCGAGCACAACTTTGTCTCTTTGGGTCATTCGAAAGCCCCCTAAGTTTCCCAGGTTTGTGGCCTAATATAGTGCATTAGTGTTGACGCGTCAAGGCAGACGGGGGGCCAGTGGTTAGTGACCGGTGGTCGGTGGTC
>JACPQF010000084.1 GCA_016190625.1 Chloroflexota bacterium
AAAAGCGGTGGGGAATCGCATCCGCTTTTTGGCACTATGTGGGGGGCAACAGCAGGTCTGGCAAACAATTCAGACCTCCTAGTGGGGACAGAATTCGCGGGTCTCTGCATATTGCCAGTTTTCGGCTGCATTTCTAGACACTGATCGCCTCCAAGCGCCCTAGTTCGAGCCGTCACCGAATCACCCGCATCAACCTGTGATGGCGAACGACGTTTACAGAGGCTCGTAGTGCGATAGTCCTTGTCCACGCTTAGCCCCAACGTCCCTTTTTCTCCCTTTCTGCGGTGGATTCCCCAGCAGATCGGGCGGCATGAAACTTGCTCCGCTGAGTGGTGCCGCGTCTTCTCGCATGAGGACCGGCATTCCCCCAAGCTTTCGTGGTAAGGAGGTACATCTATGGGCCTGCTATCCCGAATGTCCACTATCATCAAAGCAAAGATGGCTGCCCTACTGGAAAGGGCCGAAGACCCGAGGAAGACGCTCGACTACTCGTACCAGAAACAGGTCGAGCTGCTCCAGAACGTCAAACGCGGTATCGTCGACGTGACCACTTCCCGGCGCCGCCTCGAGCTCCAGGCCGCCAAGCTCGAGGAGAGCAGCGCCAATCTCGACGGCCAGGCCCGCCAGGCTCTGGCAGCGGGACGAGAGGACCTGGCTCGCATGGCCCTCGAACGCAAACAGGTCATCGCCTCACAGGTGCAGGGGCTCGAGACCCAGATCGAGGAGCTGAAGAAGGAGCAGGAGAAGCTCCAGGCGGCCGAACAGCGTCTCTCCACCAAAGTCGAGGTATTCCGCACTCGCAAGGAAACCATCAAGGCCCAGTACTCGGCGGCGGAGGCCCAGGTCCGCATCGGCGAGGCGGTCACCGGCATCTCCGAGGAGATGGCCGACGTCGGCCTGGCGGTCGATAGGGCCGAGGAGAAGACGGAGAAGCTGAAGGCCAGGGCCGGCGCCATCGACGAGCTCCTCTCGACCGGCGTCCTCGAGGACTTGACCGGCAAATCAGACGTCGTCGAGCGCGAGCTGGCGAGGATCTCTGCCTCCCAGAACGTGGAGAAAGAGCTCGCCAGTCTCAAGGCCCAGATTGAGGGGCAAGAGCCTAAGCAGTTGGAGGGAGGAAGATGATCGTACGCATACTAACCGAAGGCCAATTCCAACTGCCGGGCGCTCAACTCGACAAGCTGAACGATCTCGACAACCAGGTCGTCGACGCGGTGGCGGCCTACGATGGGAAACAGTTTCATCACCTCTTCGACCAGATGCTGGAGCTGGTGCGGGACAAGGGTGAACCCCTGCCGCCTGAGCTGATCGCCGAGTCCCAGGTAATCCTGCCCGCTCCCGATACGACGCTGGACGAGGCGAGGTCGCTGTTTACCGGCGAGGGCCTCATTCCCGGCTGAGCGGCACGTCCCAGAGGAGATACCATCGCTCCAGCTCGGGTTCGACGGGTAGCTCGCGCTCCATTACCGCCCGCAGTCGGAGCTCGTAGGCGTTGTCTCGCCGCCGGGGTACCCTGCCCTCTGGCTGGGTCGATAGGGGAACGAAGGGATAAAACCGTCCCCGCTTGTAGTTGTAGAGCCAGCATACCAGTTGGCCCCCCTCGTCCCTGAACTCGAAGACGGCGGCGAGCAGATGCTCGCCGAAGCCGTGCTCATCGAGGGTGGTGGAGACGACGTGCATGGCGGCCACCAGGTCCTCGAAGTCCTGGTCCGCCAGCACCAGCCAATCGTAGCCGTAGCTGTCCCGCCGGTGCTCTGCCCTGGTGCCGGTTTCCTCGCCGCCCAGCTTCAGGAGCTCCGTTATCTCGTCCTTGGCCTCCCCATAATAGGAGGAGCCTATTGGCTTGATGCAGATGCTCGCTTTGCCGGTCGAGCGGAGGCCCAGGCGGGTTTGGAGCGTCACAGAGGCGGTGGTGATGGCAAACAGATTCTCCAATTGCGACTTGACCGGCTTTTGGCGGCCTAGCAGCCCGTCTAGCCAGCTCACGCCGCGTCCTCCATCTCCTGCTCCATCAGTTTGAGACGCGCCAGCCTTTTCTCCAGCGAGGGATGGGTGGCGAATAGCTCCATGATCGAGCTGCCGCCAAGAGCAGGCACTATGAAGAAAGCGTTGGCGCCTTCCACTTCTCGCAAGTCCCGCTGGGGTATGCGCTGCATGGCGCCGCTTATCTTCAGCAGCGCCGCCGCAAGGTGAGAAGGCGCGCCGGTGATGATGGCCGAGCCTCTATCAGCCGCGTATTCCCTGTAGCGGGACAGAGCGCGTATGAGGAAGAAGCTTATCAGCCAGACTGCCAGCGACGCGAGATAGACGATGATTATCGATTGACCATCCCTGCCCCGCCGCCCCCGAGCGCCATAGCCGCCGAACATGGAGAAGCGCAAGACAAATTGGGCCACCGTAGCGAAGAAGCTGGCGATGGTGATGACCGCTACGTCCCGGTTTCGCACGTGGGTCAGCTCGTGTGCCAGCACCGCTTCCACCTCCAGCGGGTCGAGCCGCTGGAGCAGGCTGGTGGTAACGGCGATGACGGAGTTCTTGGGGTTGCGGCCGGTGGCAAAGGCGTTGGGAACGCTGGTCTCGACCACCGCGATGCGGGGCTTAGGCAGATCGGCCATGGTTGCCAGGCGCTCCACCAGAGCATGCAGCTCGGGCGCCTGACTGCGATCGACCTCGCGCGCTCCCACCGACCACAGCACCAGCTTGTCGGAGAGAAAATACTGAGCGCCGAGCATCAGGGCGGCGACAACTGCCAGGGTGAAGAAGTCGAGGCCGGCGGCCCACAGCACGGCCATGAAGAGCAAATAGACCGCGGCGAGGAGGAACATCACGAAGAACATTCGGAGCGCCAGACCCGTATCCCTACCATACCATCTGCGTCTCATGTCGTCTCTCCTTACCTCAGCGCGGCAAGTCACGGGCCAGGGTAGAGGATATAGGGTAGAGGGTAGAGGCCCCACCAGCCCTCAACCCCGTACCCTATACCCTATACCCTCTACCCTAGCGTGGCAGGGTAAAGGAGAAAGTGCTGCCCTTTCCCAGCTCGCTCTCCACGTTGATTTTTCCACCGTGCGCCTCGACTAGAACCCGGCAAATGAATAGGCCAAGGCCCAAACTCTCTTGTTTGGACGAGTCGCTCGCTCGGTAGTATCGGTCGAAGATGTGAGGCAAGACTTCAGGGGCCATCCCGACGCCCTGATCGACCACCGATATCTTGGCTTCCGTGCCGATCTTGTCCGCCTTGATTAGCACTTCGGTGTCCGATGAAGAGTATTTCAGGGCATTGCTCACGAGATTCGTAAGGATGCGATCTAACCCGTCAGGGTCGGCCAGCACAGGCGAAAGATCTTTCGGGATGTCCACCCTAACCCGCCCGACTTCCAACACCCCTTTGTTTCGCTCCAACAAATCAGCCAGCAATGGTCCAAGTTCCAGCGGCTGTTTCTCCAGACGCAATTGTCCGGACTCAAAGCGCATGGAGTCCACAAGGTCTTGGATCATCGCGTTCATGCGTCGGGCGCTTCTGCCGATCGTGCCGGCGCCATGGCGTACGAGGCCAGCCTTATCCGAGTTCCTCTGGATCAACTGAGCCTGGCCCATGACTATCCCCAGCGGATTGCGAAGATCGTGGGAGACCGCTCGAAGAAAATCCTCCCGCTCCTCCTGCAACTCGTGGACCGCCGTGATATCGATCATTGTGAGCACCGAGCCCTGCGTTCTGCCGTCCATGATGATGGGAGCAGCGCTCACCGAAAGCCAGGTCACCTTCCCATCGGATCGTCGGTATTGGACTACCTGGCCAAGTACCGTCTCACCTTTCAACGCACGCATGGGCGGCCATTCTTCAGGCGAAATGGGTTGCCCTTCAGAGGTAGTGATCCCCACCTGTTCTGCCCTTTCGGCGATTGGCAGCTTGGGCTGCTCCGCAGTGTAACCTGTTATCGCGTAATAGGCGGGATTGGCTAGAACCACCTCACCGTCATTGCCGTAGACCGCAACGCCCTCGGCCATAGAGGTGAATATGGCGGAAATCTCCGCGGCGCGGCGCTTGGCCTCTTCGGCCTGCTCTTGCGCTCGGAGGCTGGTGGCTTGCAGCCGCGAGTTCAAGTCTCGTGTCTGTCCTAGCAGTTGCTCCTTCTCGACCAGGCGGGCATTCTCCAGTGAGATGGCCGCCTGCGAGGTCAGCAATTCCGTCATCTGCGTCTTCACGGAGGTGAACACCGACTCCGCCAGGCGGTTTTCGAGATAGAGAACCCCGATCACGTGGGATTGTTTGATAACAGGAAGGCAAAGAACGGAGGTCAGGTGCAGATCCTGTACCTCGGGATTGTCTTTGAACATGCCTTGCTCAGAAGCATTGCTGAGAATCACTCGTTCGCAAGTTCGGTAGACGTAGCGGACGATGGCCTTACAGATTCCCTCCGCATCTTCGAGCCTTTGGTTCAGCGTCCGCGTCAGTTGTTTTTCCGCCACATGGCTTTCGGCGCGAACGAACAGGTTACCCTTGTCTTCGATCAGCAGATAGCCATGCTGAGCTCCTGAGCTTTCGATTACGACGTTCATGATCTTTCTCATCAGAGCGTCCTGCTCGATCTCGGCGGAGATGGCCAGGGACGACTTCATCAGATAGTCCACGTCCAGGTCAGGCAGAATGTACGAGGGCTCGACTTCGGGCTGTGAGTAAACGTACTTCTCCTCCTCGAAGGATTCCGGATGTTTTTCGATCAGGCTTATCTCTTTCCGCTCGGCGTGACACTTCTTGTACAACCGCGCTGCTTCCTGAAAATACAGTTTGCTGGAGCCGTGGCCGGCCTGCGATAGCATCTCCCCCAAGCATTCGTTGAGATACGCTTCCAGAAAAGTGTAGTCCTGCTCCTGCGCCAAGTTGATCGCGTCCAGGTAAAGGCTTCGGGCATCCCGGAAATCGCCGGTGACGCGCTCCAGCTCGGCGTAGAGAAACGCGAGATATGGTTTCAGCAAGGGTCCCAAGCTGGCCCACGTCTCGATCTTGGCGATGATCGGCCCGATCCCGGCCATTAGCTCGTTTCGATTGTCGAAGCGCACGCCTCTTTCATAGAGCTTGAGGGCGTTCAAGACCAGGAACACGTGCCACTGGCGCTTCAGGACGTTGTCGGTGAGGCCGGACAGGTATCGCCGTACGCCGATCAGGCACTCGTCGGCCTTTTCGTATTCGCCGAAGTAGTAGTGGGACAACGCCATATGCACGTAGTAGCTGCCCGCCGAGGCGACGTGATTGTCCCGTTCCCACTGCGCGAGCTTTTCCTCCATGGGCACCGGCCTATAGTCTTTCCGCATCGGCTCAATCCATCCGGCCTGCATCGCTTCGGCCAGGCCGACGGAGAAGGATAGATGGTAGCGATTGGAGAATTGAAGACACTCTTTGGCGTATTCTTATATTTTCGTCAGGTCCGCGCCTTGTACCTGCAGATTCCACATCAACGGCCCGTACGATAGGCCGGCGTTGTAGAGATCGCCGCAGTTCTTCCCGCATTGAATCGACTTCAGGCTATAATCTACGATCTGCCGTGGATGGCTCCGCGAATGCATGTTGCACCAGACGATGCCGTTCATCCCGCGCGTGGCGCCGAAAGTATTGGGGTACTTGGCGGACAAATCCCGGGCCAGGTCCTCGTATCTGAACGCTTCCTCGAACTCTTCCTGTTCTCCCAACTGGAGACCCATGATGCTGAACGAGTAAATCACCGATTCATCCATGCCGCCCGACAGGCAGTGCTGGGTCGATTGGGCGGCCGAAAGATAGAGTTGTGGCACTAAGCCTGACATGTACAAGTCAGGTGCGGTCCTTCGGATAGCTTTTCGATGATCTTGTAGTTGGGAATCGTCACTTTCGTGACCATCGCGCCCTCCAAGATAGCGCAAGGGATCCCTCAGAGCGCGCCACCCTGCAACGAAGAGTTCCACTACTCGACCAGGTGGACACAAGATTGGTTGTGCAAGAATCGAGCCAGAGGGATGCGTCTCTAAGATGGTTCATTTACGGGGTTACATTTCGCGAAACAAACCTGAATGCCGGGGCTGTCATGTTCAAGAGGCCGAGTGCCGGCGACGAGGACACGGAGTCAGCGAATACTCAACGAATAAGCGAATAGCTAGTCCACGCCCATTCGCTTATTCGCTGCCCATTCGATGACGCCGTAACCCGGTATTTTGTTCAACTTCACAAGCTGGTGAAGTCAGTCGAGCTACCAGGCTTATCTGGCATACCGGCTGGAGCCTCGACGTCCCGGC
Source organism: Chloroflexota bacterium (assembly GCA_016190625.1). GTDB lineage: Bacteria > Chloroflexota > Dehalococcoidia > JACPQF01 > JACPQF01 > JACPQF01. The sequence goes on from JACPQF010000084.1 coordinate 6,268, forward strand.
TGGGATGGGGCGGTTACTGTCATCGCTCGCGTCTGGAGGCGGCATGGCCGCGGACGCCGAGGGCACGCTCCATCTTGAGGAAAAGATCGGGAAAATGCACCGGCTTGGTGACGAAATCGTCGGCGCCCAGGCTCGCCACTTCCTCAGCCTCGTCGAAGGAGAAGGCCGAGAGGACGATGATTGGCACCTCCTGCTTGGCATTCTTGAACAGCCGGAGCAGCCTAAAGCCGGTGATGGTGGGCATGGCAAGGTCCAAGGTAACCAGATCCGGCCTCTCCGCGTCGAACTTCTGGAGAGCCTCGTAGCCATCCATAGCGGTGCTGACCCGGTAGCCACTGGCCTCCATGTTGAGAGCCAGGATCTCGACCATTTCAGGATCGTCTTCTACAACTAGGATCTTCGGTTGGGTCATCATGGTTCTTCCTCCATGGAACTGGTCGTGTTTCACTGTTCCGCTGCCGGTAAGCTGAAATAAAAGGTGCTGCCTCGCCCGGGCTCGCTGTCCATCCAGATCCTGCCGCCATGCGCCTCGACCAGGCCCTTGGACAGGTACAGGCCCACGCCGAGGCCGCGAGTGCGACGGGCCAAGCCATTGTCGGCTCGATAAAACTTCTCGAAGACGTGTCTAGCCTGTTCGGCAGTGATGCCAATGCCGCAGTCCGCCACCGACACCACCAAGGACCACCTGGTACCGGGGAGCTTTCCCGCAAACCGCTCGCTGTTGCGCCTGTGGCGCCGGGCCTCCACCTTTATCGTCGACGACTCGGGCGAGTATTTCGCGGCGTTGTCCACCAGGTTGTGGAGCACTTCCTCGATCCTAAACTGGTCGGCCATGGCGTACAGCGGCGCATCAGGCAACGTGAGATCGACGTCATGCGACTGGCTAGCGCTGATCTGATGCTCGGCAATGACCTTGCTGACCGTGTCACGGAGGTCAATGCGCTGCAGGCTCAAATCCAGCCGACCGCCTTCCATGCGGGAGACGCTAAGCAGATCATCTATCAGCCTGATCAGACGATTGGAAGCGCGATCGATGTTCTGCAAGAACCTCAGCTTCTGGTCTTCGGGAAACGAGGCATCGGGTCGAAGCAGAGTGGACGTGTACCCTTTAATGACGGCCAGCGGCGTGCGCAACTCGTGGGAGATGGTCGAGACGAAATCCGATTTCATCCGCTCTGACCGCCTCTGCTCGGTAATGTCACGCAGAAAGCAGACCAGCAGCGCTGGCTGGTCGCACGGCTGGGGGACGATGTTGCAGTTGGCCACCACGTCGATGCTCCGACCGTCTCTGGCCACGATCGTCGTCTCGACGTTGGGCAAGGACACCGACTGGGCAATCGCCTGTTCGGCATCGCAAACCCCAAGGCGGCTGCCGCGGTCGAGAGGATCGACGCAGCCGAGAACTTCCTCGAGACTGCGGCCGACCGCCTCCTCCTTTAGCCACCCGGTCAGGCTCACGAAGCCGGGATTGAGGTCCACCACTCTCTTATCCTCGTCGAGGATCAATATGCCATCGGTGCTGTGCTTGAAGATGGCTGCTAGCTTATCTTTTTCCCGATTGACGGTAGCATAAAGCCTGGCGTTCCGTAGAGCGGCGGCCATCTGGTCGGCGAGCAGGGAAAGGACGGTCACCACGTGGCTGGTGAAATGGTGGGGCGTGGTGGAGTTCAGGTAGAGCACGCCTGCGACCTGGGAGCCGGTCATGAGGGGCATTCCCAGCACTGAGCGAATACCTCTGGTCAATACCTCGGGATTCACCCTGCTGTCGGTGGTGGTATCGGGAATGACCACGGGCTTCCCCGAGCCGATGATCAGAGTGGTCAGTCCCTCGGCCCGCGGCGTTGTCTGCAGAAAAGCCTTCTCCGGCGGCACCGTTACGGCGTTTTCCAGTCCTTTGTCGGCACCAATCAGGAATACCGTGGCGATGTCGGTCTCGGTCAGCCGCAAGGTCCCGCGAGCGATCAACTCGAGGACTTGCCTCAGCTCGAGAGATGACCCCACAGCCGTGCTGACCTCGCGCAACAGGTCGAGCTCGCCGGGCAGGAGCTGCGTGCCCGAGGCCTGCCAGCCGGCAACCCCGCCGCCGGCCGCCACGGACGGACAGCCTTCGCTTACCGGAGAATCCACGTCTGGCCGCTGCATATCCTACTCCCAAAGCCTTCGAACAGTTTAGGGCTAGCCAAATGGTCTAGCCCTTTTCGTCGTTGGAGGATTTGCTTCAACTTTTCCTCTATAATCAATTGTAACGTGCCCTAAACTGCCTTGTCAAGAAGTTCCTTTTTGCGACGCATGTTGCTATAATTGTATTGTCTTGGCAGGGGAAGATCCGTGAGCCAGCTTTTGAAAGGAGTGTGAAGTGGAGAGGACTCACACTGTCGCCGAGCTAGTCATGAGCAACGTCGAAAAGGTCATTGTCGGCAAGCACGAGGAGGTCGAGCTTGCCATTCTTGCCCTCCTGTGCCAGGGTCACCTCCTGATCGAGGACGTGCCTGGCACCGGGAAGACCGTGCTGGCAAAGAGCATCGCGAGATCCCTTGGCTGCTCCTTTAGGAGAATCCAGTTCACGCCCGACCTATTGCCCAGCGACGTCACTGGGGTTTCCGTCTATAATCAGAAGACCGCCGAATTCGAATTCCGACAGGGTCCGGTTATCGCTCAGATCGTCCTTGCCGACGAGATCAACCGGGCCACCCCGCGCACCCAGTCAGCGCTGCTGGAGTCAATGGAAGAGCGGCAGGTTACCGTCGATGGCGTGACCTACCGCTTGCCCACTCCTTTCATGGTAATGGCCACCCAGAATCCTATCGAATACGAGGGCACCTTCCCCCTCCCGGAGGCCCAGTTGGACCGCTTCCTCCTGCGGATGAGCATCGGCTATCCCAGCACCGCCAACGAGATAGTCATTCTCGACCGTCAGCAGCACGCCCACCCCATCGATAGCCTCTCCCAGGTGGTAGATGCGCCCGAGCTCCTGAGCATGCAGGAAGCGGTAAAGCGAGTTTACGTCGATCCCCTGGTAAAGCAGTACATCGTCGCCATCGTCGACGCCACGAGGCGGCATCCCGACATCTATTTGGGTTCCTCGCCGCGTGGCTCCCTCGCCCTCTATCGTACCGCCCAGGCCCGCGCCACGCTGCGGGGCCGCGACTACGTCCTTCCCGACGACGTGAAGGCTCTGGCGGAGGTAGTGCTGGCCCATCGCCTGATCCTGTCGCCGGCGGCGCGCCTGAAGAACGTCAGCACCAAAGCAACCGTGGCGGAGGTAGTGAGCGCCCTGCCCGTGCCTGGAGCGAGGGTACGGGGAGTGGCATGAGGACTTTCGTCGCCATCCTCCTTCTGGTGGTAGCCCTCGTGTTGGGCTTCGCCACCGGCTTCTCTCTGTTGTTTAGGCTGGCCTACGTGCTGGTCATTCTCCTCGTCTTGAGCCGCGTCTGGTCGTGGATCAACCTGCGCGGCATCGAGGTGTCCAGACGGGCTCAATTGCTGAGAGCGCAGGTTGGCCAAACGGTCGACGAGCGCTTCGAGGTGCGCAACACCACGCCCATCGGCAAGCCCTGGGTGGAGGTGAGAGATTTCTCCGGCCTGCCGGAACATCACGCCAGCCTAGCTTTTCCCCTAAGAGCCAGGCAGACCCGCCACTGGCTGGTGAGAACCAACTGCCTGCAGCGGGGGAGGTTTACCCTCGGGCCGGTAGCCATTTCCAGTAGCGACCCGTTCGGCTTCTTTCAGGGCACACGGCTGGTCAAGGAAACCAAGACCCTTCTCGTCTATCCGTCGACCGTGGATCTCCCCGGATTCGAGATTCCCGGCGGCGATCTACCGGGCGAGGGACGCCTCCATTCCCGCACGCACCAGATGACGCCGGTAGCCTCCGGCCTGAGAGACTACCAGCCGGGAGATGCCTACAATCGCATTCACTGGCCCAGCACGGCGCGAACTGGCAGGCTTCTAGTCAAGGAGTTCGAGCTGGACCCGTCGAGCGACGTATGGATACTGCTGGACATGCATCACGACGTTCAGGCGGGGGAGGGACCGGAATCCACCGAGGAATATGGCGTCACCATCGCCGCCTCCCTCGCCAAACACTTCCTCGGCGCCAACCGCTCCCTCGGTATCGTCGCCTTCGGCGAACACCACGAGGTGGTGCCTTCCGACCGTGGCGGGCGCCAGCAGTTGAAGATCTTCGAATCGCTGGCGGTGGTGCGGGCTTCGGGCTGCATTCCGCTAGCGGAGATCCTTGCCGCCGAAAGCTTCCGCTTCGGTCGCAACAGCACAGTTATTGTAGTTACCCCTTCGGCGTCAGAGGCCTGGGTCGAGGGATTGCAAGAGCTAGTAAACCGCGGCGTGCGGGGGGTCGCCGTCGTGCTGGACGCGTCGAGCTTTGGCGCCTCTACCAGCCCCATCGTTATCGTGGGGTCGCTGGCCGCCGCGGGAATCCCCAGCTACCTCGTCCGGCAGGGAAGATCGGTGCGCGACACCCTCTTATTTGGCAACGGAGGCATGGCAAGATGAGAGCGCTCTTAGGGTGGGAAGCGCCGGAGGGTTGGATGGAGGCCCTCCGGCTTCGCCTAAAGATCGGCGAGGGCTGGCTGAGCGTCTTCCTGCTGATGTTGATCATGCTGAGCACCGTGTGGTCGGTCGAGGTGGCGCATTGGGTGCCCAAGCTGCCGTCGCTGTCCTGGATCGCCTTGTCCGGCTTGGCCTTCGGATTCCTGTTTGCCAAGATGCACTTCCGGGGCCTGGTGCTCCACCCGCTCGCTTTGGTGTATGGACTGGGCATCGTCGTGTGGCAAACTCTAAGCATCATGGACCTGCCAGAATGGGATGCCAATTTCGTCAACCTCGTGCTCAGGCTCAACGCCTGGGCCTACGCCGCCCGCACCGGCGGCATAAACACCGACAGCCTGGTCTTCGTCTTCGCCCTGGTCGGCCTCGCCTGGCTAATCGGCTATCTGTCCGCCTGGTTCGTGTTTCGCTCCCATCGCGTCTGGTGGGGAGTGATTCCCAACGGCGTCGCCATCCTCACCAATCTGCGCTACGCTCCGCCCAGCGTGGCCGCTTGGTTTGTCGTCTATCTGTTCGCTTCGATGCTCTTGTTCATTCGCCTCAGCTTCTTTCTGCAGGAGAAGAAGTGGGCGGCCGCCAGGGTCAGGTTCTCTCAACACATGAGCTTCTCCCACCTTCCCATGGCCGTGCTCGTCTGTGCGGGCATTCTCGTCGCCGCCTGGGTAACCCCCGCCGGCGCTGCTTCCGTCATTGCCTCCGACGTCTGGCAGCGAGTCAGCCTGCCCTGGCAGAACTTCCAGAGTGACTTCGGCCGCTTGTTCGCCTCGCTGTCCTCGCCCGTCGAGGACTCCTTCGGCGGGTTCGGCCGGGCAATGGCTCTCAAAGGCCCCGTGTCCACGGGTTCCAAGATCACGATGGTGGTGACCGCACCGGAGCCGCACTACTGGCGGGCCACCAGCTACGACACCTACGTCGGCCGGGGCTGGGTCAACAGCGATAAGTCGGAGATTCAGGTGCGCCCCTCGGTGTCTCTCGCTTTCGGCAGGCAGTACGAGCAGCGCAAAGAGATCACGCAAACGGTGTCTTTGCGGCTAATCAAGGACAACATCGTGCTAGCTGCCGGCCAGCCGCTGAGGGTCGACCAGATCGCGCTTGCCGAAACCATCAAGGTGCCCATGTTTACCATCCACCTGACGGACAGGTCGCTCGACACCAGCCTACCGCCCGATATTCGCCGCAACGCCGAACGGATCAGAAGGTCGGTGGGACGAGCCCGGGACGATGGAACCCTCGTCGCCGGTCCTTCCGGCGAAGGACCGGCTAGCCTTGCCGCCGACCTGCCAGCGGACGTGGTGGTCAGCAAGCTCGTAACCAGCGATCCCACGACCGTCACCGGCGTGGAGCTAATGAGACTTAGCCCCTATCCCATGGATGTCGTGACCCTCCGTTTGCCTCAACAGAACAGGAAGATCCAGGAATACACCGTGGTTTCCTCGGTCTCCACGGCCACCGAGAGGCAGCTTCGGACGGCGGGCAACTACTATCCGGACTGGGTCCTTCAGCGCTATCTCCAGATACCCTCCGGTTTTCCCAGCCGGGTGGTGGAGTTGGCGCAGACGGTCGCCAGAGATGCCGCCAACCCTTACGACAAGGCGGTGGCGCTTCAGGATTACCTGCGAAAGCTGAAGTACAATCAGCAGATCGAGATGCCACCCGCCACCGTGGATCCGGTCGAGTACTTCCTCTTCACCTCCAAAGAGGGATACTGCGATTACTACGCCTCGGCCATGGTGATGATGCTGCGCACCCTGGGCATTCCCGCCCGCATCGCGACCGGCTTTCAGCCGGGCGAACCGGACGCCGACAAAATGACCTTTGTGGTGAGACAATCGAACCTCCACGCCTGGCCCGAGGTCTACTTCCCCCGCTTCGGCTGGATCGAGTTCGAGCCTACGGCCGCCCTGTCCCTCCTTTCCCGTCCCACTGGCGGTGAAGCTGACGAAACCTCAGCGCCGGCGAACAGCAGCGAGCAAACCGGAGAGGAGATGTTTGAGGACCCCTTACTTGATGACATGCTATATAACGGCGAGGCGTTGGCCGCAAGTCAGTCGAGCAATCTTCCTTGGGCCGCCGGACTGAGTATGCTTCTAGCCATTGGCATCTTGGGAGCTTTGCTGTGGCTGCTGTGGCAGAAGGGATTGTCCACGCTGACCCTGCCCTTGCAGGTGTACGAGAAAATGTGTCGGCTCGCCGGCTTCGCCGGCCTCGGACCGCAGGTCAGCCAGACGCCCTACGAGTACGCCAGGTCATTGGGACGTGGAATCCCCGACAGCGCCGCCGACGTCGAGCAGATCGCCCGGGCCTATACGTCCATCGCCTTTGGCCGCAAGCGGCTTGTGGGCGAATCGACGGAAATCGAGAGCGCCTGGCGCCGGGTGCGCAACCGGCTTCTCCGCAAGATCGTGGTGAGAAAATGAAGCCAGACATCCATGCTACTACTGCCAACAGCGCGTCACCAACCATCAAGAAGGGCAGGACACCCAGTCCCCTCTCCCACCCGGGTGCCCTTTGGGCGCGGAGAGGGGACTGGGTGATGGCAGCTTGTCCTCTCTCCCGTCCTTCCGTCCTTCTCGGAAGGAGATGGGAGAGGGTTAGGGTGAGGGCACTCCGGCGCTCGGCTACCCCCGAGGCAAGGACGGATACCGTCCTCTCCACCATTTTCGAGGTCGACTTCGGCTGGCTCGGCCTGGCCAGGTCGATCGTCGGCATCAAACTGGTCACTCTCCCCAAAGAGCGGCGGGAAGACTGCCTGACGGAGATCGAGGCGCAACTCGGTCATACGACCCCCGACCACAGCGCCTTCGCCGACCTACGCAGCAGGCTCTGCGACTACTTCCGGGGCATTCCCGTCACCTTCTCCGACCCTCTCGACCTATCCGGCGCCACCCCCTTCCGCCGCGCTGCCTGGGAGGCGGCCCGGACCATTCCCTACGGCGAGACCCGCTCCTACGCATGGCTGGCCGGGACCCTCGGCAAGCCGGGAGGCGCGAGGGCCGTGGGTCAGGCCATGGGCGCCAATCCCGTCCCCCTCATCGTCCCCTGCCACCGGGTTGTCGGCAGCGACGGCGGCCTCTGCGGCTTTGGCGGCGGCCTCGACCTGAAAGCGCACCTCCTGCGGCTTGAGGGAGTTTTGGCTGACGAGGCTGATGCGATCCTTCCCCGACTGCATATGGGACGTCCTGAGTGAGATCGACGACGGAGAACACAGGCTGATAGGCGGCATGGTTTCAGTAGTGATAGCGGGCCTGGAGGAAGTCTATCCGATCGTCGCCCACGAGATAGACGATGCGGTGCTCCTGCGTCAGCCGGCGCGACCACGCTCCGGATACGAGATACCTTAGAGGCTCGGGCTTTCCGATTCCCTGAAAAGGATCACGCATTATCGCTTCGATGATTCTGAAGGCACGAACGGCGGTCTTTCGGTCGGTCTCGACCCAGTAACGCAGGTCTTCCCTAAACTCCTGCTGGAACACCGCGTCCCTTCGTCCGGTTTCGGAGCTTTCATCAGCCAAGAGGCGCCTACTTCCTGTCGTGTATTCCTAGCTGATCGCGTAGGGCCTTGATGGTCTCAGGCCTCTCGGTTCGCTTCAGGGCGCGGTTCAGAGCCGCCAGCAGGCGGGCCGCATTCTTGGGCGATCTCAGCAGATGAGCCGTCTCCTGCAGGCTAGAAAGCTCGTCCGCCGCAATAAGGGCGACGTCCGCAGTTCCCCGCCTCGTGATTATTACCGTCTCCCGATCTTCCACGACACGGTCCCACAAACTCGCGAGGTTCTCACGTGCCTCCGTATAAGTCGTCTCAATAGTCATTCTTCCCCACCAGCTTCGATCTGTACAGGAATACTGTACAACACTCGACTACATCTGTCAACTCGAACGTGGCATGCTCAACAACAGGAGTTACGCAGTGGACATCGCGACGAACGCGATGTGCAGCCGACCGTGTAGGGGCAAAGCGCTCGCAAAGGGTGTTGGAAGTGCTGAACCAGGCTGGATTGTCCTTCTGCGGAAGGACTTTGCCCCTGCGATCTCGGATGATCGGATGCGTCTTTGGACAACCACTGCGCAAGTCCTGTCAACAATACTCAGCGCCACGCACCTGTTTTGAAGCATCAGTCAGCAGGGATTGACGGGCTAGCCCATTTAGTCTAACATAGCTCACGGCAGCCGCCCGTCGTGGCTGCCACACGCACCAGAATTGGGGCCGATATCCCGATGACCGAGGTATTAGGAGTCCTGTCCACCTATACCCTGCTCGAAGAGCTTGGCCGCGGCGGCTTTGCCCGCGTCTACCGCGCCCACGACAGCCGCCTCGACCGCGACGTCGCCCTCAAGATTCTCCTCGGTGACGCCGGGGCAGACGAGGACTTCAAGGCCCTGTTCGAGCAGGAGGCAAAATCGGCAGCCCGCCTTCGACACCCCAACATTGTAGTTGTCTACGACTTTGGCGAGGCCGACGACCGCATTTTCATCGCCATGGATCTCCTCTCAGGCAGGGACGTCCGGAAACGCATTCGAGACGAGGGACCCTTTGACCCGACTCGCGTCGCGTCCATCGTCGAGCAGATAGCCTCTGCCCTTGACTTTGCCCACGCCGAGGGCACTATCCACAGAGATGTGAAACCGGCCAACATCATCGTAAACGACAAAGGCCACGCAACGTTGACGGATTTCGGACTGGCCAGGGCTGTCGCCGGGTCCGTGTCGCTGAGCAGAAGGTTCGTCGGTTCGGTGGAATACATGTCGCCTGAGCAGTTGGACATGGCCGGCTCGATAGATGGGCGGGCGGATATATACTCTCTCGGAATTTCGGCCTATGAGATGTTGACGGCGCGAGTGCCTTTCATGGGGGATAACCCAGTCTCGGTTGGCATAGCTCACCTGACCAAACCGCCACCGCCGCCTAGCCAGTTTCGCAGTGGGCTTCCGCAGGGCGTGGAGACGGTCGTCTTAAAGGCGCTATCGAAGAAGCCAGACGAGCGATACCAAACGGCGCGCGAATTCGCCGCCGCCTTGCGGGACGTCGTAGAGTGGGGCCGGCGTATCGAGCGGGACCTGGTTGAAGAAGAGTCGCCGACGAAAACTATGGCAGAGACCGCCAAAGCGCCGAACGACGCGGTGGCGGAGGTCGAGCTTCAGGCAAGGCATGGCTTCGGCCAACAGAAGCCATTGGCAACCAGCGGAGAGGATGCCGAAAAGAGCTGGGCGCAGCAGGCAAGCAAGCGTTTTGGTGCAAGCAGTCCAGCGACTCGAGCCCCAATTTGGGCGCAAGCCAGAGAGCTATTAACCGAGTGGCTCTTGCCAGTCCTCTTTGCGCTGGTGATCGTGATCATCGGCGTTGCCTATTTTGATAGGGTCCAACGAGGATTGCAGCGAGCTTTCACTGCCGCCTCGGTGGCAAGAGCAACTCCGACGAGCTCGCATCAACTCGGGGCCACGTCGGCGACAGCGACCACGCCAACGCCCAACGTTGGTCCGTCGAGTGCAGCGACCCCTCTGCCATCGCCTACCTCCGGCCTTTCGATCAGCGTTCCCGGGAACAGTGATTGGGTGAACTCGGGTGTGAATGTCCAGCGTGGCCAGACCCTCCGTATCACGTACCTATCCGGATACTGGTCACCTTGGCAAGATTACAATCTCGACGGCCGGGGTTGTCTTGACGCCAAGTCCTGTCCCGCATGGGGGTTTCAGGATAACGTGATAGCGTTTTACCACGCTGGGCTCATTGGTCGAGTCGGCGGCGGGTTGCCGTTTGCCGTCGGCAACGGAGTCTCAGTCATTGCTTCGGACACGGGCCCGGTGTTTCTGCGGATTAACGACAGGGTTCTGGGGGACAATTCGGGGTTTCTGAATGTGCGTGTCGAGGAGATTCGGTCGGAATGATCTTTCAGGTCGGTGAGATTATCCTGAATGGAAAATACCGCGTGGAGGAACTGGCGGGTAAGGGCGGCTTCGCCGAGGTGTACCGGGTGACCCACCTCCGGCTCGACGCGCCCCGCGCCCTCAAGGTCCTCCGCCGCGATATGCCAGGCGTGGGCAGCAGCGACTTCCAGGACTATCGGGAGCAATTCGACTTCGAGGCCCAGATGGGGGCGAAGCTCGACCATCCAAACGTCGTCAAGGTCCACGACTTCGAGGAGGCGGGAGACGACCTCTGCCTCGTCATGGAATGGACGCCCGGCGGCAGCCTGCAGAACAGGCTGGAGAAGCTGGGGCCGCTCTCCATTGAGGAAACCGTTCGCCTAGCCCTCGACCTCTGCGGCGGCCTCGCGGCCATCCACGGGCAGTTGCGGGCGCCGTGCACCGGGACCTCAAGCCCTCGAACATCCTCTTCTCGCACGATGGCGTGGCCAAGGTCGGGGATTTGGGCCTGGCTCAGGTGCCCGGTGGTCTCAGCCGCCGGTCGGTCCTGGGCAGCCTTGCCAATTTCCATCCCGGCACGTCTGCCTACATGTCGCCAGAGCAAGAGCGAGAAAAAGGATACCTGCTGCCGACCTCGGACATCTTCTCCCTAGGCTGCGTCCTGTTCGAGGCGCTGACGGGCATACCCTACAAGTCGGTCTATGACTCTCGCACGAAGGACCATCGCTCGGACGTCCCCGCGTGGCTGGACGCGGTGGTGAGACGAATGCTGGCGGAGCAGCCAGGTCGGGTGGTTGAAGACGATGCGGACGTTACGAAGCGGTACCGTACAGCCGGCCTGGCGCAGTCGGCAATTGATCAGGGCTGGCAGGCCGAGGAGAAAGGGGCGGCGGCGTCTCTCAAACGGGAGCAGCACGAGAAGCCGGCCGGGGCGCGCCGGCAAGCCGAGGAGGCCGAGCTAGCCCGTCTTTTCGACGAGGGGCTAGCGTCGTTACAGAGAGAAGAATGGTCGCGTGCAAGGACTAGTCTGAGAGACGTGGTGCAGCGATGTCCTCAGGGATACGAGCGTGGGGACCGGAAGGCCAGCGATCTTCTCGCGCAGACTGAGGCTGCGCTTGCGCGGCGACGGCGTCGTACGGCCATCGTAATCAGCTTAGCTGGCGCAGTCCTGCTCATTGTTCTTGCAGGATTTCTGTGGAAAACATCTGCGGCAGTCCCGGACTGCGACAAGGCCGATGTCCTCTTGGCTGGACTCGACTCGGCTTGGGCCAAGGAGGACTGGGCATACTCAGTCAGCATCCTCGAGGGAGTCGCAACCCTTTGCCCTACCAAGCCTGAACTATCCGACAAGCTTCACGCAGCCTATTATAACTACGGGCAGTCGCTGCTAGGCCTCAAAAGATACGCCGATGCTAGAAGACAGTGTGAGAAGGCGCTAAACGTTGATCCCGATAGTACCTTAGCCAAACGCTGCGTGGAAGAGGCCAATCTCGCCCTCTATCCCTCCAGCCCTACGCCTACTTCCGTGGCGCCACCTCCGCCCACCCGTACGCCAACGCGCTTGGTGCCACCGCGTTCAACTGACACGCCCACACCTGTGGCCCCGTCGACACATACGCCAACCCCCGTGGCTCAGCCTACGGCCACGCATACGCCCACTCCTTTGCCACCGCCTCCGACCCTGGTTGCGAAGAGAATCGCCTTTGTCTCGGAGCGGGACGGCAACCAGGAGATCTACGTCATGTCCGAGGACGGTACCGGTCAAAGGCGATTAACCAACCATCCTGCCGCAGATATTTGGCCCTCGTGGCAGGCTGAAGGCGATAAGATAGCCTTCGTATCGGAGCGTGACGGGGGCAAGCAGATATACACGATACGCGCCGACGGGACAGACCTGAAGCGCCTTACGACCCGGGCCGCCGACTACGCAGAACCAGAATGGTCGGCAGACGGCAAGTCACTAGCCTTTGTGAGTAACCGTTCCGGCAGCTACCAAATCTACATGATGGACGAAAACGGGCAGGGCGAGGCGCCATTGACCTCGGCCGACGGCGACGCCAAGTGGTTTAGGTGGTCGCCGACCGGCAAAAGGATCGCGTTCGAAGTAGAAAAAGCGGGAAAACGCTCGATTTGGCTGGCCGACCCGGGGTCCGGTCCTCCGCGGAGAATCACCGACCCTGGGGTACATAGCTGGAACGCATCCTTGTCTCCTGACGGAAACTGGATTGCCTACGTATCGGACGAAGAAGGCGATGCCGAGGTCTATGTCCAGTCTCTACAAGACAATCGCCGGCTCAAGCTCACCAATAACGAAAAGTGGGATCAGGCCTCATTATGGTCCCCTGCCGGCTCGAAGGTGGCGTTCGTTTCCGACCGAACTGGAGCCTGGGCCTTGTACGCATCGGACCCGTTCGGAGAGCCTGCGCCTCAACCTCTCGTTGCTAACGGTGCCACCGAAGACTTCAATTGGAGGCCTGATGGTGCCAAAATCGCTTTCACTTCCGGAAGTTCGGGAGAAAACGCCGTCTATACGGTGAATCTCGACGGCAGCGGGCAAACCAGGCTCACGTATGTTGGAAACAACCAGGGGGCTGTTTGGGAAAAATGAAAGTGCCTGGCGGCTCGGGATGTTTGGCGAACTAGTATTGACTGGCTAGCCAATTTGGTCTAACATAGCACACGACAGCCGCCCGTCGCGGCGGCCACACGTACCAGAATTGGGGCCGACATCCCGATGACCGAGCCGTTAGGAGTCCTATCCACCTATACCCTGCTCGAAGAGCTTGGCCGCGGCGGCTTTGCCCGCGTCTACCGCGCCCACGACAGCCGCCTCGATCGCGACGTTGCCCTCAAGGTTCTCCACGGCGATAGCGCCGGCGACGAGGATTTCAAGGCCCTGTTCGAGCAGGAGGCGCGCTCTGCCGCCCGCCTTCGCCATGGAAATATCGTGGTCATCTACGACCTCGGCGAGGCCGACGGCCGTCTCTACATCGCCATGGAGCTCCTCCCGGGCCGTGACCTGGAGAAACGGGTGCGGGAGGAGGGACCCTTCGACCTCGAACGGGCCGCTGCCGTGGTCGAGCAAATTGCCGCCGCCCTCGACTTCGCCCATTCTCAGGGAGTCGTCCACCGGGACGTGAAATCGGCCAACATCATCGTGGACGACAATGGCCACGCCACGTTGACCGATTTCGGGTTGGTGAGGGCGCTGGCCGCTTCGACCGTGCTAAGCTCCCAACTTGGGGCCTACGGGTCGAGAGGCGTAGCCTCTGTCATGGCCCCAGAGCAAACCAAGCCGAACGCCGTCGTAGATGCCAGGACCGACGTCTACGCTCTGGGGATAGTGGCCCACGAAATGCTGGCCGGGCGCCTGCCTTTTCAAGGGGATGACCCTTTTGGGGTATCACCGGACCAGCGGTCCGCAGCGCCGCCCCGGCCAGGGCAGGTCAATGGGGGACTGCCATGCTGGGTGGAGGAAGTGGTGCTGACAGCGCTGGCGACGGACCCGGCGGCGCGATATCAGACTGCGGGTGAGTTTGCCGGCGCCCTGCGACAGGCGGTGGAAAGCGCCCGCCGCGAAGCGGAGGTAGATGGGCGACGCCAACAGGCGGAAGCGGCGTACCGGCGCGGAGTCGATCTCCACGACGAGGGGATGTACGGCGAGGCGATCCTCCACTTTGACCGGGCTATCGAGATTGATCCCCACAACGCCGAACACTACCACGGACGTGGCATAAGCCGTGCATGGCAGGGCGACCACGAGCGAGCGCTCGCCGATTATGACAGGGCGATCACTCTCGACCCGACCAGGTCAGAGTACTATTATTCTCGAGGCTACCGTCACGCCCTTAATGGGGATTACGGCCGGGCGGTTGCCGACTTTGACGAGGCCATCCGGCTCGACCCTACCAAGGCGCTTTACTATGGGCAGCGAGGCAAGAGTTGCACCTGGAGGGATGACTACGACCGGGCAATTGCCGATTTCGACAGGGCCATCCACTTCGACCCCGCCAACGCGGATTATTATTGGGAGCGGGGAAAAAGCTACACGTGGAAGAACGACTTCGACCGGGCCATAGCCGATTTCGACGATGCCATTCGGCTCGACCCCGGAAAGGCAGATTATTACTGGCAGCGTGGTAAGAGCTATACATGGAAGGATGATTACGACCGGGCCATAGCCGACTTCGACAAGGCCATCCAGCTCAACCCCAAGAAGGCGGGTTACTATTGGGAGCGAGGCAAGAGCCATACATGGAAAGATGACTATGCCAGGGCGATCGCCGATTTTGACAAGGCCATCGAGATCGACCCTCGGAAAGCGGAATACTATTACATGCGGGGTGTGAGCTACCGTCAGAAAGGCGATTACGATCGAGCGATCGCCGATTGCGGTCTGGCAATCGCTCTCGACCCGGGGAACGCCGATTATCTCTACACCCGCGGGTTGTCGTATCAGGTAAAGGGAAGCACCGCAAAAGCTCGCGCCGATTTTCAACAGGCGGCCTCATTGGGACACGAAGGGGCGCGCAAGAAGCTGCGCTAGTTTCTCGCGGGCGACAGGGCGGCTCGCGTGGCGCACACCTCCTGCGGACGAGATCCGCCGGGATGCAAGCGACATGAGGCCTGCGATCTACAGTCCTACACAAGATCGGGGTCGCCGAAGGGGCCACGGCGTCATCGAATGGCGCAGCGAATAAGCGAATCACCAATTCGGCGTCTTGGCGACCATAACTGCTGGCAGGAAAGGAAGAAGGACTATGTCAGGCAATCAGGCTAACGGCATGCACGAGAACGCCGAGTTGCAGTCGAAAACGCCCCCCGGCGCTCCATCGTCGATGGCCTTGTTCTGCCCGAATTGTTCCGCCTATTTCCCGGCCGGAGAGATCTGCCGCTGCGGTTTCCGGCGGACCCCGGCCCAGATTCCCGCCAGGCCCGACGCCGCCCTATGGCAGGCCGACGTTCCTGGCGCCGTCGCCACGCAGATGGCCCTGGCCCGGATCGGTGGCCAGTTGGTCCTGCTGGTTCCGTGGTACTACGAGCAGCGTCGCGGCGAGACCCGCAAGACGACTGGCGGAGTGGTGGCCCTGAGCGCTTCCAGCGGCCAGCCAGTTTGGGAGCGCGATCTGGGCATGCAGGTCGAGGGCGGGATAGCCGTCGGCGACGATCTGGTGCTGGTAGGAATGGGAAGGCCGGGGTTCGACGGCGGCGAAGGGTATCTCACCGCACTGGATCTGGCTACAGGCGAGGAGCGCTGGCCAACCAGAGCCAGGCTGGGAGCGGCAGCGCGCAGCGCTCCGGTCGTCGACAATATCCGAGTCTACGCCATCACCAGCAACGGGTTTCTCCACTGCTTAGATTCGCTTACCGGAAAGGAGGTGTGGAAGCACGAGGTGTCGCCCGGCGCCAGGGAGATGCCGGCCTCGCCCGTGGTTCACAGAGTGGGGGCGACGGCCAGCATAATCGTCGGCACCTATGGCCGGCGCGCCGATCCCGATGGGGGAAAGGTGGTGTCTGTCGACCAGCAGAACCGGCTGAACTGGAGCGAAGGCGCCGGCGGTTTCGTGCGGGCAGCGCCGGCGCTGTCGGGAGGGAAGCTGTATGTAGGCGCTTATCGTGGCAACCCCTCCGCTTGCTCGCTCTCCGCCTTTGAAGTGCGGTCGGGATCCCCTTCCTGGCGCGAGCCATTCGTGCTACGAGGACATACAGGCGATTCTCGAACCACCAGCTTTGTCGCTTCGCCCCTCGTTCATAACGGCGCCGTCTATGTAGGCTGCATGGATCATCACCTCTACGCCCTCGACGCCAGCACCGGTCAACTGAAGTGGAAGTCGCCGGATATGGGACACGGGATCGCCTCGGCTCCGGTCTGGACCGAGGGCATGGTGGTCGTCGGCGCCAACGACGGCAAGGTGCACGCGCTGGACGCCGTTTCGGGCGAGGTGATCTGGGATTACCCCCTTGGGGGCCACGTGTTCACCGGCCCGCTGGCCGCAAACGACCTCGTCTTCGCCGCATCGGACAACGGCGTCGTAGTGGCCCTGCCCTGGCACCTCGGACAGTACGCCCGGGCGGCTGAGCGCCTGATGGGCTTGGGAGACTTTGCCGCCGCTGGCGACTGCTACGCGCTGGCCGCCCACTTCTGCCCGGATCCGGCGCCAAAGGAGAACTACTACCAGCGGGCGGTCGGAAGCTGGGTGAGGGCCGGCGAGCCGGACAAGGCGGCCCGGATGTGGCTGGCTCTCGACCAGCAGGACAGGGCAGCGGACCTTTTCCACCAGGCCGGTAGGCAGTGGCAGTTGCACGAACCGCAGCGCGCCGCCCGTCATTTTCAGGCCGCGGCCGAGCTTTGCTTCCGGTGTCGCGATTTCGAGACGCTGAACGAGTGCACTCGCCTGATGGCCGCCTGCCTGGAGCTGCCGTACATTCGCTTGCAGGCGTTCAACGTTCCCGGCTTCATTCAGTGGGAAACGGGAGAGCTCACCCTCCGGTTGACCAACGAGGGAGTGGCGCCGACGGCGGGCAGCATAAAGCTGCTACTCGGCGGCGCGCTCAAGTCCGCCGTGAGCGCCGAGATTCCCGCCTTGCTCGCTCCCAACCAGACGTGGAATATCCCCCTTGTCGTTACGCCCACCCGGCCCGATAGCGCGCTGGAGGTCGAGGTTGAGTTCGAGTCGGGTCATTCCGGGCACGCCATCCTGCGCGGCGCCCTGTCGATTCCGATCCAGGCGGCCGAGAAACCGAGGCCGCCGTTGGAAATCGGCGACGTGGGCTTCCTCCAGTTGTCGCTGGGATCGACCACCAAGGAAGGCGTCTCCATCGTGACCCGGGACGTGGGTATGATTCGACAAGACAAACCCTCAATGGAGTGAGTTAGGATGATCGTCCAACCCGATGATACCGTTCTGGGTGGCGAACACCGCGTTGACAGCTTCCTGGGCGGGGGCAGCTATGGAAAGGTCTACCGCGTCGTTCACATTCAGTCAGGCGTAAAGAAGGCGCTCTGGTTGGCCGATTCGAGGCTTTTCAAGGCGGCCTTCATGTCTATCCCCCTGCCCAGCACCGGCGTAAAGATGTCGCCCATCTTCTCGACCCGTTGCAAAGCGGTTTTGATGTTGTAAGCCAAAGGGTCCAACCCGGACCCAACCTCATCCCATCGGAGCGGCATCGACACGGGCGCTCCAGGTCGGGCCCGAAGACTGTAAGCGGCGACCAGCGTTTGGCCTCGACGATTCTGCAGACAATCGAGGTAGACTTTTCCCTGGCGACGGGCAGGATTGCGCGCGAGACTGGTGGTGTCAGGAAGCATCCTTCGGGCCATATAAGCAACAATTTGAGCAAACCTCAGACTCGTCTCGTAGTCGTACTGGGCGCCCAGGGGCACGTATACGTGTAGCCCTGTCGCTCCCGAGGTCTTACAGTAGCTCGCGAGTCCGGCCAGCTCCAGAATCTCCCGAATCGTCAGCGCAGCCTCTACGACGGCATCAAAGCCAATTCCCAGAGGGTCGAGGTCGAACACGAGATAATCTGGGCGATCGAGAGAGCCAAGTCGAGAGAGCCACGGATTAATCTCGATGCATCCCAAATTTGCCAAGAATACCAGGGTGGCTTCGTCCTGGCAGAGCAGGTAGCTGATGTCACGCTGCTCGGACTCGGAGCGCAACCTGACTTTCTTTACCCAATCGGGTGGCTGCTCGTCAACGTCCTTCTGGTAGAAGCTCTTGCCGGCGATTCCGTCAGGATGGCGAAGGAGGTTCTCCGGACGGTCCAGCAAATGGGGCATAATGAGGGGCGCGAGGCTCCGGTAGTAGTCGACCAGATCCCCTTTTGTATAGCCCTGCCCGGGCCAATAGAGCTTGTCCAGGTTGGTCAAAGCCACCGCGGTGCTACCTATCCTTAGTCGGACGTTCTGTTCGACCTTGGTGGCATTCACTAGGGGCGCCGCCTCAGACCCTTCTCGTGTGACCTCTCGGGCTCTTCGGTCTGTCCGCATACCAACAAAGACGGGATGCCGCATCATACCGTCCGCTGTCCACTCCGAGAACCGTACCTCACAGACGAGCTCTGGCTTCACCCACTGTACGTGGGTGTCGGTCTTGGGAGGGCTTCGAAACGGAGACGTCTCTTGGACGAGCGCTTTGAGCTGGTTCTCTAGGTCGGCGAGCATTCTATCGTCAAAGCCGGCGCCCACACCTCCGACATACTTCAGGTCGTTCCCATCATACAGTCCGAGAATCAGGGATCCGAAATGCTTTCTGCCACCACGCGGCTCAGTGAAACCTGCTACAACCGCCTCCTGCCGCAACTGCTTCTTGATCTTCAGCCAGTCACGCGTTCGTCGTCCTTCGCTATACAGGCTCGTTTTCTTCTTGGCAAGGATTCCCTCGACGCCGCGACTGGTCGCCGCCCTCCAGAACAGCGTGCCCGTTGCCTCCACATAGTCGCTAATCCGAGCGTGAGGGAGACCGGGGAGCACACGCTTGAGGATATCTTTTCGTCGCACCAAGGGAAGCCTTCGCAGGTCGTGCCCATCAATATAGAGGAGGTCAAATACGTAATAGATCAGATTGCCGCGACCGGTGCGCTCGAAGTTCTGGATAAGCTGGAAATCCGACCTGCCGTTGTCGTCGACGACCACCAGCTCTCCGTCAAGTACCGCCTCATGGCCCAAGCTCTTGAGGTCGTCCACCACTGCGGCAAACCGCCCACCCAATGCGAGCTGATTACGGGAAAACAGTCGGGCGTCGCCAGCGGAGACTTCGCCGATGGCGCGATAGCCGTCCCACTTGATTTCGTAGAGATACTCCGGACTGTCGAAAGGCTCTTCGACGAGCGTCGCCAGCATGGGAGCGACGTTGTGGGGCATCTCGGCCAGTGGAGCGTCTGTCAGGTCCAAATCCGCAGGGGTGGTGGGTTCACTTGACTCCAATTCCTCGATGGTTCGTCCAGACTGGACTGATCGGTCCTCCTCGGTGACGTCCGTGGCATTGGCGTGCTTGTCCCGCTTCTTGATAAGCAGCCAAGCGTTTTGCGCACCTCTCTTCAGCCGCACGAGCGCAAACTCGCCGTGAAGCTTCTTGCCCTGAAGAACGAACTTGAGGTTGCCGGAATCGATCCCTTCTCTGACAAGGCGTTCGCTTTGGTCTCTGTCAACCGTTCCGGGAGCATGGTAGACGCCCGAGTCCCATACGATGACGGCCCCGGCGCCGTAGTTTCCTTCAGGGATGATTCCTTCGAAGGTCCGGTAGTCGATGGGGTGATCCTCGACCAACATGGCCAGGCGCTTCACCTCAGGATCGAGCGTCGGTCCCTTCGGTACCGCCCAACTCTTCAGCACCCCGTCCAACTCCAAGCGGAAGTCATAATGCAGGTGGGAGGCCTTATGTTTCTGGACGACAAACGTGAGCTCGCCATCGTACGAATGCCTTGCTGCCTCGGGCTCGGGCGTCTGGTCGAATCGTCTCTTCTTCTGATATTCCTTGAGGCTCTCGGACATTACGATGCTTGCGCCCTCTCTCGCTGCCTTTCGCGGTCCAGGCTGGCCTTCAACAAGCCCATGAGGTCTTTGACCACGGCCTCCTCAGGTTTCTTGGCAACCCGAATCGGCGGCTGGCCCTTGACCTTGGCGTCGATCACGCGCTTGAGTTCGTCCGCGTAGGAATCTCGATGTTTCTCGGGTTCGAACGCCGCGGTCAACTGCTCGATCAGCGCCACCGCAAGGTCTACCTCCTTGCGAGGCGTCTGAGCGGATTCGATCTTCAGTTGTTCAGGTTTTCGTATCTCCTGATGGAACCTGAGCTGATTCAGCACGATCAGATTGCCCTGCGGCTTGATGGCGGCTAAATGCTCCTTATTGCTCAAGACAAACCTGGCAACTCCTACCTTTTTGGACTCCTTCAAAGCTTCACGGAGCAATACATAGGCCTTGCTGGCGCCCTTGTCAGGCTCGAGGTAGTAGGCCTTTTCGAAGTAGATGCTGTCGATCTCGTTCTCGTAAGCGAACTGGAGTATTTCAATGATCTTGGCTTTGGTAGGGGAGACCAGCCTGAGATCCTCGTCGGTTACAATCACGTACTCGCCCTTGTCGAATTCGAACCCCCGAACTATCTCGGCCTGCTCCAGTTCCCGTCCCTCTACCGAGCACAGCTTGGCGTACCTGATTCTTGCCATATCTCGCTCATGTAGGAGGTCAAAACTCATCCGACTCTCTTCGGTTGCTTTGTAAAGCCGGACAGGGATGTTCACCAGACCAAAGCTGATCGACCCGGACCACATTGCTCGCATGCTAATCGCCTTCTTCCTAAACCCGGTAGTCCAGTCCGGAGACAGGATGTCGCAAATACTGTGCCAGAATGGGGCGGCATCGAGAATGTGCCGATTGAGCTGTGCCGGTGACAACGGACGCGAACGTGGCACTTGGCATGTGCCACGAGCGAAGCTATTCGTCCACGACTTCGACCATCAAATCGACGGCTGAGGCAATGGCCTGAAACCACTTCTGCCGCTTCTGCTTGCTCCACCTGGCGCTGGCTGGCAACTGCTGCACGAGGGCCGAGACGATGCCATAGTCGAAAGAGGGCGGCTCTACCTCAGAAAAGCTACCAGGCAAAGTCACTGAGGGACTCGAAGACCGCGCCGCTGCGGTGGGAGCGGGGGTATTGCGCGACCTGGCGTTCGGCCGGATACCGACCTGGGCCGTCGGCCGGCCCACTTTCCTGCCGGTTAACCCGGCCTCGCGGCAAAGTGCAAGAAAGAGGGCTACCATTCGGCTGCGCTGCGAATCTGGCTGGTAGCGGCGAAAAGCGTCGGTGATGACATCCGGGGAATCGAGGGTCGGATCGACGATGGCAAACACCGGCCTATAGGCAGCCCGCACCATCTCGGCCAGTGACTTCCGATACTCCTCCGCCGTTGCCGCTCCGATTCTATCCAGCAGCCCGGTTCGACGACTATCCTCGCCGATCAGCCCGAGGAACCTCAGCGCTCGCAGTGTCCTCGGCACGTTGCCCGACGGTACGCCGATTTGCTGCAGCACCTCTGGACCGACAACCTCGGGCAGGCCTCGCTCCCGTCTGCGACGAATGAAGTCCAGCACGTTTTTTGGCGCCGCGTACGGCGCATAATCGCGCGTGACATTGGACATGCGCCATTCCACCGATGTAACACTAGCACACATTGTGCCAATTCCATCGTAGCACCGATTCTGTCACATGTCAAAAGGCGCTAGTTGTTCGGAAATTCAACTCTAATCTTCAGAATTAAATGCCGTAGTTTCTTCAGAGCTGCTTGTCGCTGTTGTGATCCACAAAGTGGAGGTGGAACCGAGGCCAGGGAACTTGAGAAACTGGAGGACTACTGACTACCCATTGACAAGAACGTCTGATTGTGCTATAAGAAGGCGCGCTGGCTCCTGCACAAGCGCCGGTCTCAGTTCCTCATTCTGGGCATGCGTGTTCAGTCGTCGTCGGCGCTCGCGCCCGGCAGCCGCATTGGGCCATCGTCTAGCGCAGCACTTCGAGGAGAGTGGAAGATGAACAAAACGGCGAAAGCCTTGGTCACAGTGGGGGCGCCTTTCCTAGCGATTATCCTGGCTTTCAACTCGCTAATCACCGCCCCGCCGCCGACGGTTTCGGCAGCGACGCTCATCGTCTCCTGCTTGCCTAATCCGGCCAGCACCGGCCAACAGGTTACCTGCACTGGCACCAGAATCGAAGGTGGCAACCAGTCAGTTAGGTTTATAATCGGCGCCCAGTATTTCGGCGCACAAGGCTACCTCAAACACTAACAACCAGTACAGCCAGACTTCTTCCTTTTCCACCGCCGGCACCTATACAATTGAGTTTTGGTATGGGTTGGAGGGCCACGCTGACACAACCGTGCAAGTGAACGCCTCGCCCACGGCCACGGCAACGAGCACGCCAGCGGCAACAAGCACGCCGGTGCCTACGAGCACGCCGACGGCGACAAGCACGCCGACCCCCGTGGACACGACGACGAACGTCACCTCTTCGTCAAACCCCTCGACCTACGGAAGCTCGGTTACCTTCACGGCGCACGTGAGCTCGAGCGGCCCCACGCCGACCGGCAACGCGACGTTCACGATCGACGGCGCCACGGCGGGGACGGTCGCGTTAAACGGCTCGGGCGACGCCGCCTACACGACCTCCTCGCTCGCCGTCGGTCTCCACACGGTGTCGGCCACCTATGGCGGCGATAGCCGCTCCAAAGGCAGCAGCGGTTCATTGTCCGGCGGGCAGACGGTGAACAAGGCCACCCCGACGATCAACTGGTCTAACCCGGCTGCCATCACGTACGGGACGAGGCTGAGCGCCACCCAGCTCAGCGCCAGCACTTCGGTCGGTGGCACCTTCTCCTACTCGCCGGTCTCGGGCACCGCGCTCAGCGCCGGCAGCAGCCAGGCGCTGCAGGTGACCTTCAACCCGTCTGACTCGAGTAATTACAACTCCAACTCGGCCACGGTGTACATCAACGTCGACAAAGCGCCGCTCACGATCACGGCCACCGATCAGTTCAAGACCTATGGCGCCACGGCCGATCTCGGCGCCACGGCCTTCATTTCCAACGGCTTGCAGTACAGCGACTCCCTCAGCAGCGTGACGCTGACGAGCACGGGGGCCATCAGCACCGCCGTGGCGGCCACCTACGCGATCGCGCCGTCCGACGCCGTGGGCAGCGGGCTGAGCAACTACAACATCAGCTACGTCAATGGCACGTTGACGGTGAACAAGGCCGGGACCACGACCAGCGTCGTCGTGCAGCCTTTTTCCATCGACGTGGACGCGGACCAGGACTCGTCGGTCTACGGCTACCCCGTCATGTTCACGGCGACGGTGAGCGCCAACTCGCCCGTGCCCGCCCCGCCGACCGGCGTCGTGACGTTCACGTTCGACAACTTGGATCGCGGGGCGCCGGTGGCAGAATGGGCGATGCGACCCCCCCAAACCCAGTCGGTCGTGACCGGCACGCTGTCGAATGGCATCGCCAGTGGTGTGTACGCCTGGCTGGGCGCTAGCGACACCGTATCGCATTCGGTGGACGTGAATTACGGCGGCGACGGCAACTTCCTCACCAGCTACGGCTCCCTGGCCGGCGGCCTCATGGTCGATCAGGATAGCACGACGGTCGCCGTCGGCTCGTCGGCGAGGCCTTCGGTCTACGGGGAATCCGTCACGTTCAGGGCGAGGGTGAGCGCCAACTCGCCGGGCGACGGGACGCCGACCGGCACGGCGACCTTTTACATCGACGACAGCTCGGCGACGAGCCCGCTGGTCGACGGCGTGGCAACCTACACGACCTCGACGCTGGCCGTCGGTACCCACCCGGTGCAGGCCCATTACAGCGGCGACAACAATTTCTTCGCCAGTCGCTTCTGGCTGGTCGGCGGGCAGACGGTGAATCAGGATACGACGCAGGTTGGCATCAGCTCGTCGGCGAACCCCTCGACGTACAGCCAATCCATCACGCTGACGGCCACCGTGAGCGCCGACGAGCCGGGGTCCGGGACGCCGACCGGCGCCGTGACGTTCACGATCGACGGCTCCACCGTGGCCACGAGCTCGCTGGCCAACGGCGTCGCGACCTACGTGACCTCGACGCTCACCGCGGTCTCGCACCCGGTGGCGGTCGCCTACAGCGGCGATGGCAACTTCATCGACAGCAGCGGCTCGTCGTCTCAGCTCGTGAACCGGGCGAATCCGGTCATCACGTGGGCGAACCCGGCCGCTATCCCCTATGGAACGCCGCTGAGCGCCACGCAGCTCGACGCGACCGGCTCGGTCCCCGGCACGTTCACCTACAATCCGCTTGCGGGCACGGTGCTCGGCGCGGGCGCGGGCCAGACGCTGACCGCGACGCTGGCGCCAAGCGATACGTTGAACTACAACACGGTCACGCAGACCGCGAGCATCACCATCACCCAGGTGCCGCTGACGATCACCGCCGACAGCAAGAGCATGACTTACGGCGGACCGGCGCCTAGCCTGACCTACACGGCGACAGGCTTCGTGAACAATGATACAGTGGCCAGCTTGACTACAGCGCCGACGTTGACCACCGTGCCGTTCACCAGCGTGGTGGGCAGCTACGCGATCACGCCGTCTAACGCGGTCGATCCGAACTACGCGTTTACTTACGTCACCGGAACGCTTAGCATCGGAACGGCGCCGTTGACGATCACCGCCGCGAATCAATCCAAGACCTACGGCGCCACCGCCAATCTCGGCGCCACGGCCTTTACTCCCAGCGGCTTGCAGTTCAGCGACTCCGTCGGCAGCGTGACGCTGACGAGCACGGGTGCCATCAGCACCGCTGTGGCGGCCACCTACGCGATCACGCCGTCCAACGCCGTGGGCAGCGGGCTGAGCAACTACACCATCACCTTTGACAACGGCACGCTGACGGTCGACAAGGCCGGCACGACAGCGAGCGTCGTCGTGCAGCCTTCCCTGCCGAATGTTCACGCCGACTGGCAGTCGTCAGTCTACGGCTACCCCGTCATGTTCACGGCGACGGTGAGCGCCAACTCGCCCGTGCCCGCCCCGCCCACCGGCGTCGCGACGTTCACGTTCGGCGACGGGGCTCCCCACGCGCCGGTGGCAGAATTGCTGGGGCTACCTCCGAGCCAGTCGATCGTGACCGGCACGTTGTCGAATGGCGTCGCCACGGGTGTGTACGCCTGGTTGGGCGCCGCCGGCTTGCCGCATACGGTGGACGTGAATTACGGCGGCGACGGCAACTTCCTCAGCAGCGACGGCTCTCTGGCCGGCGGCGTGAGGGTCGATCGGGACGGGACGAACGTCGTCGTCACCTCGTCGGCGAACGCGTCGTCTTATGGGGAGACCGTCGTGCTGACGGCGACGGTGAACGCCAACTGGCCAGGCGGCGGCACGCCGACCGGCACCGTCGTCTTTCACGTCGACGGCGCCCCGACGACGATTTTCCTGCCCAATGGCGTGGCCACTTACACGATGGCGGCGCCGTCCGTCGGCACACATCCGGTATCGGTTGACTACAGTGGCGACAGCAACTTCATCTTCAGCAGCGGCTCGCTGTCGGGCGGGCAGGTCGTCGCCAGGGCAAACCCGACGATCACCTGGGCGAATCCGGCCGACATCGTCTACGGTACGGCGCTGAGCGCCACGCAGCTCAACGCTACCGCCTCGGTCTCGGGCACGTTCGTCTACACGCCCGCCTTGGGCACGGTGCTGAGTCCGGGCGCCAGCCAGCCGCTGACTGTGACTTTCACGCCGACGGACGCGGAGGCGTATAACGTGGTGACCCGCACCGTCTATATCACCGTCACGGCGCCGAATCTCGGCGCATCCACCGAATCCGCCAGCCCGGCCGCGGTGACGCCGGGTGGCTCGGTCACCTATACTATCGTCCTATCGAACAGCGGCGATGGCAATGCCAGCAGCGCCCGCGTCACCGATACGCTGCCCGCTGGCCTGACCTACACCTCGTCGTCGGCCACCTCGGGCACGCCCGCTTACGGCGGCGGCGCGGTCACCTGGACGGGCGCCGTGAGCGCAGGCTCGGCGGTCACGCTGACCATTAGCGTCAGCGTGGACGTGCCACGGGCCAACGGAACGATTATCACCAATACGGTTAGCATCGACGATGGTTACGGCACCATCACGGATAGGTCGGCCGCCGTCACGATCACGAGTGCGCCCGACCTGTCCGGCTCGAGTGTAACCGCGAGCGCGACCAACGTGGCGAAAGGCGATCTGCTGACCTACACGATCACCGTGACCGACACCGGCACGGACAACGCACCCGGAGCGAGCGTGGTGGATGCGCTGCCGTCGCAGTTGACGTTCGTGAGCGCCAGCGCCAGCAGCGGGCCAGTGCCGACTTTCAGTGGCAGCAGCCTTAACTGGAGCGGGGCTGTCACCGTCGGCACACCCGTGACAATCAGTATCAGCGCAACGGTCAACAACAGCGTGCCCAATAACTCGTCGATCACCAACACCGTCGTGATTAGCGACGGCGTGGGGAGCAGGGTGAGCCGGTCGGCGGCGGTGTACGTGCTGCCGGCGCCGGTCAGCGGCAACGTGTATCCAATTGGCGGCGGGACGATAACCGGGACGCTGAGCGTGACGGGTGGGACGACGGTCGCGATTTCGTTCCCGACCGGGGCGGTGAGCCAGACTATCACCGTGGTGTTCACGCCGACGCTTTCATGTCCGGCCGGTAGTCTGAGGGTCTTGGACAACTGCTTCCTGCTGGAGGCGCACGACAACAGCGGCAACGTCATCAACCACTTTACAACGTCGTACACAATCACGGTCCATTACACGGCGGCTGACATAGTGGGCACATTTGAGGACAGCTTGAGGCTCTATTACTATAATGAAGCGAGCAGCCAGTGGGTGGCGCTGGCGACGACAGTGGACAAGGTGAACAAGATACTGACGGCGACGGTCGATCACACGACGAGATTCACCGTGATGGGCAACACGCAATACCGGATTCGGCTGTTCCCGATACTCAAGAACTACCCTCTCATCCTGTCATCCCCTTAGAGCCCACCGTCAGCATCTACACAGTCCAATCCGGCGATAGCTTCAGCCTGATCGCCCAGCGATTGCTCGGCGACGCCTCTCTCTGGACCCAAATCTGAGAGGCTAGCCGCAACCGGGCTATGGGCAATGGCCTGAGCTTCACCAACCCGAGCGTCATTTATCCCGGCTGGGAGCTGGTCGTCCCCGGTCCCGGCTCTGCTTCTGTCTCCTCTGTCCCGGTGGAGGCGGCAAGGACCATCCTTCTCGGAAGAACTGGCCGCCCAGCTCTGGCGACGCACACCGTCGTCTCGGGGGACTCGCTCCCAAATCCGTGAGTAGACACGTGAACTAGGTTGGTGGTGTGGTTGCTGTACGCTGAGAAACTTCCGTAAGAGGTCATTCGTAGGAGTTTGGGGCCTGCTCGGAGAGAGTGGATGAGTCTAACAGGCGGCAAAACGGTCATGAAAACGTGATCTGTACATAGCAAAGCTTGGCCCGGCCTAACGACCGGACCTCGAGGAAGGACGCCACCTCGAACACTACGTCCAGACGACTTGGGCAAGTCGGCGTCGTCCCGGGCGAAGCACCATCCCTTTCACCCTGCTGATTATTCGCATGAACTTGCGGCGGGCATGATGCACTACGCCAATGGCTACCTCCACGCCAACCGAAACGGCCACAGCTAGTGCCACGCCGACCGATACCGCGACGCCGACTGCTACCGATACACCAACCAACACCTCGACCCTGACACCAGCACGCCGACCGCCACGCCCACGGATACGGCGACGCCAACCACAACGCCGACCAACACTCGCACCTCGACGCCGACGACTACACCGACGAATACGTCTACCTCGACGCCCACACGTACGCCGACCAGCACGCCAACAACATGTGGTGACGCTTGTGTCCTCCGGACTACAAAACGCGACCGGCGTGGCGGTGGATAGCAGCGGCAACGTCTACATCGCCGATTACGGCAATAGCGCCATCAAGGAGTGGATACCGTGAAAAGCGGCCCGGCCATCGGCGGACCTGAGAAGCGTCTGGGCGCGCGGAATAGCAGGCGGAAAAGGAATCACCCCTGGGGGCAAAGAGCGCCGCAGACGGCCCTATCGTACTGGCACCACGCAGAGAACGTACTCCATAGACTATCGGGGAGGTCGAGCAGCATTTCCTAGACCTTTTGAGCACTAATGTCCAGTTGCAGACCGGCAACCCAAGAGCGCTGCAGATTCGTCTCGGCCACGCCTCGCCAGTTATGACGATGCGCTATCTGTCGACCCTTACCGCCGAGGATGTCCTGCGTATTCGGCAGCAGGGTCGACTTCTCTCGCTAGCAACTTATGGGCAAGTCGAGAAGGTCGGAATGCTAGGGAGCCATAGATGACCGAGGCGCAGCCGACAACTCGCCCACGGTCCTTGGCCGGGCCGACCGAGGCCGACCGCGCGTTGGCGCTTGAGCGCTTTCATCTCCTCCGTCCCCACCTGCAAGAGGGCGTGCCCTTCTCATTGGCATGCCAGGCCTAGAGAAGCGGCTAGCCCGCTACGCTCAGTTCTATAACGCTTGACCACCTGGATCCCGACACTATATAATGGCCCTAAAAGCCTGGTTGAAGGTTGGCCTTCTCCATTGCTTGACGAGCTCTCTCGTCGCTGCTTGAGGAATCGTCTTTGATCATTCGCTTCTGCCCAGCACCGATTAATTATGTCAGTTTGGAAGGCGATGGTAATGACTAAGTACACCATTTCATAAATACGGTCACGTAATTGTCCATGCTAAGCGGCTAGAGTGGGCGACGCCCGCTGGGATTGGATCTTGTTAAGCAACGCATGCAGATCGCGTCGGGTGAATCTCCACTCAAAGGGCTTGGCAATTTGCTCGTAGTGACTCTGAAAGTTTAGCAGGCGTTCTTCCAATGCTTGGAGCGAACGGAAGTCATTGGGTGTGAGGGCCTTACGTTGGACGATGGAAAAGTAGATCTCGATTTGGTTCGACCAGCTCGCATGCACCGGCCCATGGACGAGGACCAGGTTGGGATAACGCTTGTGCAGGCGGTCAACCGCGCGTGGGCCGCGATGAGCGGAGCCGTTATCGACGATCCAAAAGACTCGCCTCGCCTCGGTGTAAGGAGGCTGGTTCATCACCTGGGCTACGAGACGATCGAAGGATGCTATGCCGCTTTTCCTCTCACAGCGGCCAAAGAGCTTGGCCCGATGGACATCCCAAGCCGCAAGATAGGCCCAGGCCCCGCAGCGGGTGTATTCATGTTCCACTTTCATGGCCGCGCCAGGCTGGGCAGGATAGGTAGAATGGCGTCGACGGCGGGCCTGGAGACTGGTTTTCTCGTCGGCAGATACAACCAACTCGTCGTCTTTGAGAGGCTGGCCTTCCCATACTCTTTCATAGAGATCCAGGATGCGTCCCGCTTTTTGGGGAAAGTCGGGATCACGAGGGAATATCCACGAACGGTATCGCCACGGGCGGATCGCATCATCGTGAAGCCAACGCCATACGGTGCTATCGCCGATCTTGGCCACAAGACCGCACTCAAGAGCGTGTCGAGTCAGATCGGCAATGCTCCAGCGCGACAGGGGCACCTCTCGGGTGGAGGGCAGTTCACATGCCAGTGCCTTGATCTGAACGACGAATTCTGGGGGGAAAAACCCGGGGGCGGCCCGGCCTTTGACGCTCTTCAAGGCCTGCGAGCCTTTGTTCAAAGAACCGCTTTCGCCACATGCTAACGACTTCACGGCGGGTATTGAGTCGGGCTGCAATCTCATCGTTTCGCAGTCCTTGGGCTGCCAGGAGAATGATATTGGCACGGATGACCTCAAAATACGGCAACGTATACTTTGCTGCACGTCGAGACAACTCCTTGGCCTCTTCCGGCGACAGCAGAATCTGGAACGGGCTTTTTCTTGGCATAATGACAACCTCCTTGGTCGCCATTATGCCACATTATCTCTGGAAAATCAATCAAATAATACGTTATGGTATTTATGAAATGGTGTACT
>JACPQF010000083.1 GCA_016190625.1 Chloroflexota bacterium
GGGTGGGGGCCAACGTCGTGTACGTGGTAAACAACAACGGCGGGATAGTCGGGCATGTGAGCCAGAAGAGTCGTTACCGGCCGGAGGACCCCATGGTCTCTGCCTTGATTCCTGCCCGCTATGAGAAGATGGCGGAGATGGTGGGTGGCTATGGCGAGATGGTGGAAGACCCGGCCCAGATAAAGCCCGCCATCCAGCGAGCCTTTGCCGCGGGGACGGTGGCGGTGATCAACGTGATGAGTGACCCGATGGGGACAACTGGTAAAAACAGAAGGCAAGAGCTGTAGCGCTCGAAATCTAACGAGGCTTCGCCTTAGGCTGGTCAAAGCTCAATAAAGGAGGGAATATCATGACCAGGCATTTCACGCTTCTCACCCTTGTTTCAATGGCCATCCTGGCTGGTGCCCTGTCCTTGGCCGCCTGCACGCAGCCCGCGTCGCCGACCCCGACGGGGCCACCGGCCGCGGCGGCAAAGCCCTACGGCAACTTGACGGTGGGGTATACCTACAGCATGAACGCTGGAACGCTCCAATCGTCGGGCAACATCTTCGCCGGCCTGGGCGCCGCTATGTATGAGAGTCTGACGCGAACCACGCCCGAGGGCCAGACGGTTCCCAACATCGCCGAGCGGTGGGAGATCTCGCCCGATGGCAAGACGCACACCTTCTACATCAGGAAAGGGGTCAAGTTCCACGATGGCACCGATCTGACCGGAGCCGACGTGAAGTACAGCATGGAGAGGGTCATCAAACCCAGTTCCCCGGTCACCGACGGCGAGGCGGCCCAGTGGCGGGCGCGGATAGAGAGCATAGAGATCAAGGATGACTACACGGTGGTCGTTCGGCTAAAGCAGCCTCTGTTTGAACTGCTGCCCGGCATCGAGCCGCAAGGCTATGGTGGAATCACCGCCGTGTACTCCAAGAAATACCTCGAGGCCAACGGCGAAGACTACTTGACCACTCATCCTATGGGTACCGGGCCGTGGAAGTTCGTGAAGTACATTCCCGACGACCGACTCGAGCTCGAGGCGGTGGAGGATCACTGGCGGGAGGTGCCCAAGTTCAAGAACCTCACGATAAGGCTGATCCTGGAAGGGCCAACCAACGTCGCCATGCTGAAGACCGGGGAACTGGACCTGAGCACGGTGACCCCCGATGCGGCGCCGGACGTCAAGGCCGCCGGCCTCCGCATCCTGCCTCACGATGGAGCGAGCCAGTTCACGTATTACATGCTGTATCCCGGCGACCAGCTCGACCAGCTCGCCATCGGCGACGTGAGGGTGCGCAAAGCGATGTCCTACGCCATAGACCGAAAGGAGATGGCGGACAAGCTGTTTGGGGGATATGCGGAGCCGAGCGCCTTCATGTGGGCCCGACCCACCGCCTACTTCTGGGATTCCAACGTGCTGAAGGTGGACCCCTACGACACCGAGCAGGCGAAGAAGCTTCTTGCTGAGGCCGGGTATTCGAACGGGTTTACCACGACGATCTGGGATAAGGGGGCCGGCGGGAGCCAAATCAGCGTGCTCAACGCCGCCATATCCGGCTACTGGCGCAAGATAGGGGTCAACGCCGAGCTGCTGGCGGGAGAGTATAGCACGCTGAGCCGGATGATAAGTCCTAAGTTGACCAAGGAAGCCTGGAACAAGACCTACCCCAGCATCAGCGGCGTTAGTAACTGGCAATTCGAGAGGATGGTATCGTCGGGCCGCACTGGTTCGAGCCCCCTGCTGAGCTCCATAAACCCCGCGCGGGACGAGCTGATCGACAAGGTACTTCTCACGAAGGATCCTGCTGAGAAGAAGCGCTTCGCCCTTGAGGCTAGCCGCCTGTCTAAGGAGGGATACGACGTCGTGAGCATGGTGGCCTTGAAGACGATTTTCGTCCTCGGCGCCAGGGTGGGGGAGTTCAAGCCCATTCGGGGCGGAGCCGGGTGGTGGGGACCCGCGTACGCGACCATAACTCACGCGAAATAGAGGGTTCAGGGTTGAGGAGTAGAAGCAGAATTCCATATAGGTAATCCGAGATTGAGAGGTAGAGAAATGTTAGGTGTAGCTAAGGTTGACGCTCGCCCGGGCCTCAAGCTGATAGAAAGGCCTGTTCCAAGGATAAGCGAGGGCCATGACGTCGTCATCGAGGTAGGCGCCTGCGGCATTTGTGGCGCGGATTTGCTGACCTATAACTCAGATGAGCACCAGTTGCGCAGCCTAGGTCGAAACGGCTTCCCGCGTGTTCTGGGGCATGAGATCGCTGGCACTGTGCGGGAGATCGGTAGCGAGGTCACCGGCTTAAAAGAGGGGGACATCGTGGCCTGTGAGCTAGGGCCCGTGTGCGGCACCTGTTTCGACTGTACGAGAGGTCAAGCTAACCTCTGTCAGACAGGATTCGATCGGAGCGTTCCGGGGTCTACCAGAGATGGAGGGTACGCCAAGTATGTGCTTGCGCACTATCGCCAGCTCGTAAAGTTGCCACAAGGAGTCCCCTTTGAAGAGGCAGCCATTTTTCAACCTTTGGCAACGTCGGTTCATTCGTTAGAGCGGAGTCATTACAAGGCCGGTGACAGCGCCGTAGTCATCGGTCCAGGGCCATTGGGTCTGCTTGCTGCTATGTTGCTCCAGGCTAGCGGAGTACGCACCCTGGTGGTTGCCGGGCGCCCGACAAGCCGGGACAGGCTGAAAGTAGCCGCGGAGATAGGAGCGAGGACGGTGGAGATAAATGGAGACAATCTCCTGAAGGAGGTGCGAGCGCTAACGGAGGGACGGGGTGCAGACGTGGTGTTCGACTTTGCCGGCGGTGGGTTGGCTCTTACCGAGGCTGTCAAGGTAGTCAGGAGGGGCGGTGAAATCGTCACAGCAGGCCTAGAAACAGCCGGTGAGTTTAGCCCGAGGCTGATCGTAATCAAGGAACTGACTATCGTTGGCGCGGTCCGTCGGGCGCCTTCAAGCTGGGATAGAGCCGTAGACCTGGTGGCAAATCGAGCCATCGATTTGCGAAAAATCATCACCCATGTGTTACCCTTAGAGGAATACGAGAAGGCCTTCGAGTTATTGCGCAATCGAAAAGCTTTGAAGATTTGTCTGGTTCCAGAACCGGGTGCTTCTTAGTACCATAGTACCCTGGCATGTGAATTGGTCGCGATTCGGAACTTCCCGTTGTGGAGCGCGGTTCGGCAAAGTTACCGAAGGTCAGAACGGCAATAATCCGCGTCCAGCAGGCATACTGTAGGAGTGGCTAGGCGCAGCGATGCCGTAAAGATGAAGCAGGCACAAAAGTGGAGTTCATGAGAATTCGATCCGGGTTAGGGGGATTCATCGCCGCAGCTATCTTGTTTGGCTCCTTGCTTCTGGTGGCAGGATGTTCGAGCGCGCCGTCGTCCCCACCTGCATCGCCGGCTGCACCGGGGACGCCGAGTTCAAACGAGAAGCCTTACGGCAGCCTCGTGATCGCGGGTATCTTCGGCGCCGGGACTCTCGATCCCGCGAGCAGCACGGTTGGCTACCAAAGCCTTGGCGGCGCTATCGTAGACAGTCTAGTCTACCGCCTCGGAGCCGCCGAATTCAAGCCGGGGCTAGCAGAGCGGTGGGAGGTCGCTCCCGACGGCAAGACCCACACCTTCTTTATCAGGAAAGGCGTGAAGTTCCACGATGGCAGCGACTTGGCGGCGGCGGACGTCAAGTTCAGCATCGACAGGATAATGGCTCCTGACAGCAAGTCTGCATCCGCAAGTCTATGGCGAGACGCAGTGACCAGCGTGGAGATCAAGGACGATTACACCGTAGTGCTTCACCTCAAAGAGCCACAGTACGAGCTGCTACAGTCCATCGACACCGAAATATCGGCCGTACTGCCCAAGAAGTACATCGAGGAGAAGGGCATAGACGTCTGGAATAAGAAGCCCATCGGCAGCGGCCCATGGAAAGTGGTGAACTGGGAGCTCCAGAACCGTCTCGATCTGGAGGCGGTCGACCAGCACTGGCGGAATGTGCCAAAGTTCAAGAACATTACGATTCTCAACGTCCTCGAGGACTCAACCGCCGTCGCCATGCTCAAGACCGGCGAGCTAGACCTCGCCGGGGTCAGCTCGGATTCGGCAGCGGGAATCAAGTCAGCCGGGCTTCACTTGATCACGTTCCCGGCGGCGAGCCATTACCTAGGGTACATGTTCTACGACGTGGACCATCCCGAAACCACTCCGCTTGGCGACAAGAGAGTGAAGAAAGCGCTAGCGCTGTCATTGAACCGGCAAGAGATGGCCGACAAGCTATTCGGCGGCTACGCCCGGCCATATGTCATGACGCCGGTGCTGATGGAAACCCCGTTTCTCGTCGCATCCGGGCTGAAGCCGGACCCCTATGACCCCGAGGGGGCGAAGAAGCTACTGGCCGAGGCTGGGGTTCCCAACGGCTTTGACATGCGAATCATCGATACGACAGGAAGGGGTCTTACCACGATAAACACAGCTATATCGGGCTACTTCAAGCGGATAGGGGTCAATGCCAGGCTCGATCCCATGGAATACGCTGCTTGGACGGCGATGCGATATCCCAAGAACCTGCCCGGAACCTTCAATGCCCTTTGGACCTGGCCCATTACGGCGTCCACGGACTTTGCCAGAGTACGAATGTACTACCACAGCGTCAAGGGGTCTGTCAGGAATACACGGAACCCTGCGCTGGACGCCAACCTTGACAAGGTGTTTACCATCGCCGATCCCGCTCAGAGGCTGAAGGCCGCGGCAGAGGCGGTGGTGATGGCCCGCGACGAGTATTCCAATCTACCCCTTCTGGACGTGGACCTGATTCTGGGCGTCAGCTCGAAGGTTGGTCAGATAACGGCCGCTACTACACAATCACAGGGGACACTGGCGGCGATCCAGTTTGAGACAATAACCCATGCGAAGTAAGACGAAGGGAAGGCGAGATGGTGGAAGACCCGGCCCAGATAAAGCCCGCCATCCAGCGTGCCTTTGCCGCCAGGACGGTGGCGGTGATCAACGTGATGAGCGACCCGATGGGGACCACAGGCAAGAACAGAAGGCAGGAGTTCTAGCGCTCGGGAGCCGGGCCAATCAAAAAACATGGGGAGGTGAAAAGTACAATGTTGGCGCTTGAGGGCATTAGGGTTATCGATTGGACGATCTATCAGGCGGGTCCGGTTGCTGGCGAGATGCTCGGCGACTTTGGGGCTGAGGTGATCAAGGTCGAGCAAAGAGGTGTGGGCGACCCGGGAAGATCCTTTATCACCGCGGGCGGTCTGAGAACGAGGTTGGGCGGGGACCGGAACTGGTACTTCGAGACCAACAATCGCAACAAGAAGAGCATCACCTTGGATTTGACCAAGCCGCAGGCGAAGGAAGTGATGCGCCGGCTGGTGGAGAAATCCGACGTGTTTGTGCAAAACTTCCGGCAAGGGGTTGCCGAGAAGTACCAACTCGATTACGACAGTCTGCGCAGCATCAATCCGAGGATAATCTACGGCTGTGTGTCCGGACTGGGCGAGAAGGGTCTGGAAAGCCAGCGACCGACAATGGACCCGGTGGGCGTTTTCCGCAGTGGCTTCGCATTCTTGGCCCCGATGCCGAATCAGGAGCCGTGTTATCCGCCGGGCGGTATCGGGGACCAGACAAATGCATGGTCTATGGCCTATGGCATTGTCATGGCGCTGCTGGCGCGGGAGCGCCACGGGGTAGGACAGAAGGTGACCTCCTCATTTCTCAGCTCGCTGATGTGGGTTCAGGGGCTGAGCCTCGGCGCCTACCTATATGCTGGCACGGCGCAGGCCGCGAGGTCCAGACAACAGCCCATGAACCCTTTGGCCAACTACTACCGGTGCGCCGACGGGAAATGGCTGGTGATCCATCTTCACCGGGCTCGCTACTGGCTCAATTTCTGTGAGGCGACGGGCTTGGTTCACTTGGTTGACGATCCCCGGTTCAAGGACCTAGAGGCGCGACTAGAAAACCGGGTGGCGCTACTGGGGATTGTCGAGGAAGTGTTTGCGAGCAAGACGCAGGCGGAGTGGATGGACATCTTCGGCAAGTACCCGGATTTGATTTATGAGCGAGCGCAATTGTTGCCCGACCTGGTTGGAGATCCCCAGGTGATCGCGAACGATTACATGGTAGACTTCGATCATCCTACCATGGGCAAGATGAAGGCGGTAGCGCCGCCTGCCCAGCTCAGCGAGACGCCCTGGGGCATTCAGTTGCCACCCCCGGAATTCGGGCAGCATACGGAGGAGGTGCTCACCGAGGTGTGTGGCTACACCTGGGAGGAGCTAGAGACGCTCCGCGAGGCTGAGGTTATCTAATCAAATAGTACAAGCTAGTGCATTCGCTAGCTTTGGAGGTAAGTGTGATGTCAAATGAGGTTCGAGGATATGCGGGAAATATTCTGCGGGTCGACCTCAGCGATGGCAAGATCGGCGCGGAGGGGCTGCCGGCGCCAGAGGAACTGAGGCAGCTAATCGGCGGCACGGGACTGGGCGTGAAGATCCTCTACGACGAGGTACCGGCAGGCGTTGGACCTTATGACCCAGAAAACCGGCTCATCTTTGCCTGCGGACCCTTAGGAGGGACAAACCTGGGGGGAAGCGGCACCTTCTCTGTGGTTTCCAAGGGGCCAATGACCAATGGCGCTCTCGCTTCTCAGGCCAATGGCTTCCTCGGCGCCTACATGAAGTTCGCCGGCTTTGACGCGGTGGTCGTGCAGGGTCAATCCCCCAAGCCGGTCTATCTCTACATCCATGACGGGCAAGCGGAGCTAAGGGATGCCCGTTACCTCAAAGGGAAGGACACCTGGGAGACGATAGACATGATCGCCGAAGAGCTGGGTCAGCCGGAGAGCAGGCTGAGCGTCTTCAGCGTTGGCCCCGCCGGCGAGAATAAGGTGCGCTTTGCCGCTATAGTTGGGGACCGCGGGCACGTCGTCGCCCACGGTGGACCTGGTGCGGTGATGGCCTCGAAGAACTTGAAGGCCATCGTGGCGGCCCGGGGAAGAGGCCAGGTGACGGTGAAGGATCGCGAGAAGCTCAAGTCGGTGTTCGAGGCTATCCTCGTAGACGTTCAGAAATCGCCGCAGGACATCTTCCACTGGGGTACGGGCCTCATCTACCCCGTGGCGCAAAAGGCCGGATGGCTGCCTGTTAAGAACTATCTGGAAACGGATTTCGCCGAGAAGGACCTCTTCACTAGTCCGAAATATCGCCCGCTCTGCAAGCGAAAGCGGACCCCCTGCTGGGCCTGTCGCTTCGACCATTGCGCCGTTTTGACCATCAAGGAGGGGCCGTATGCCGGCTACGTGGGAGAGGAGCCGGAGTATGAGGGCTTAGCCGCTTGGGGCTCTCTTACTGGGCAGACCGACCCCCTGGCCGCCGTGGTACTCTCTAACGACGTGGACCGCCTCGGCATGGACACCAACGAAGCCGGCTGGGTGATCTCCTGGGTCATCGAGTGCTACGAAAAAGGACTGCTCACCAAGAAGGATACGGACGGGCTAGAGATGACCTGGGGCAATGTCGAGGCAATGAGGGCTATGCTCCGCAAGATCGCCTATCGGGAAGGTTTCGGCAACGTCCTGGCGGAAGGGGCGATGCGGGCCGCTCAGCAAATTGGGGGTGAGGCGGCGAAGCTGGGCATCTACACGATGAAAGGGAATACGCCGCGAGGCCATGACCTCCGCCTCTTCTGGCTCACGATCCTTGATTATTGCACAGCCGACGTGGGGGTTGATGCGGCCGGAGACAAGCACGCTACACCAGCCTCGACGGGCCTGCCTCCCGAAACTGACATGTACACGCCAGACGGTGCGGCTGCCCTTCTGGCTGCCACTTATGGCTGGGCATTTTTCCGGGATAGCCTCGGAATCTGTATGCTGACCATTGGCGGCGTGCCTCAGTCCCGGATTCTGGAAGCGGTAAACGCCGCCACCGGCTGGGAAATCACGCCGGCTGAGGTTAAGAGGTTCGGACTCAGAGTGGCCCACCTGTTGCGGGCCTTCAATGCGAAGCATGGACTGACCCCAGAGGTCGAGGTGCCTTCAGCCAGGTTTGGCTCGTCTTCCTTGGTCGGTCCTGCAGCAGCTCGAACGAGGAGCATTCTGTCTGGTTGGGACCAGGCGCGACGAAGTTTCTATGAGAAGATGGGGTGGGATGGCAGATCCGGACGGCCATTGCCCGAGACATTGCGCCAATGTGGCCTCGATTCGGTGGTGAAGGATCTCTGGTAGCCTGTATACGATTCTCGTTTGCCTGCGGCAATGCTAGGTATTCTTCAGGATTGTCCCCGACCCATACGAGGCCGGACGCCTGGCGTGTAATGTTGAAACTAAGTACTTTTTCCGATTGCGCTGGTGCCTCTCTCGGTGTATACTCTTGCTTGCGGATGTTGGCCAAGGGTCACCGTCGATCCTCTGTAGTCCTCGTTGGTCGAGCGTAGTCCAGCACGGCTACCGTGAATCATAACAGCAATGATCCACGCGCAGCCGGTATGGCCCATGACTGGGTAGGCACAGTGCGTTCCAGACGATGCCAATTGGATTGGTCGCTTCATCGAGCCTTTTTCAGACGCCAGCGAAGGCGATGTAGCGTAGTTGTGGCTATTCCAATGAATTACAGAGGAGGTTTCACGGGAATGCGCGCGAATCTTGTTAGACTGATCTCAGTATCCTTGACCGGTGGTGCCCTGTTCCTGGCGTCCTGCTCGTCGGCGTCGCCAACTTCGACCCCCACCGCGGCAGAAGCGAAGCCCTACGGCAGTCTCACGGTGGCGGGCGCCTTAGGGTCGTCGGGAATCTTGACCGACCCCCAAACAGGCGACCCTAACGCGTTTCTTGCCACGAAGATTCCAGTGTTCGATTCCTTGGTGGAAATGAGCCCTGAGGGGCAGCTTCGACCGGGACTTGCGGAGCGCTGGGAGATATCTCGTGATGGTCTGAGCCACACCTTCTACATCCGGAAGGGGGTGAAGTTCCATAACGGGGACGATCTGACAGGGGCCGACGTGAAGTTCAGCCTCGAGAGGATGCTGGCGCCGGACAACACGCACGTGGATGCGGCCCTCTGGCGGTCGAGCGTGGCGGGCATCGACTTGAAGGACGACTACACGGTGGTGATGCGCTTCAAGGAGCCGTACTTGGAGTTGTTCAAGGGCTTCAACAATCTGGGGGGAACGGAGGCGATAGTACCTAAAAAGTACATCGAGGAGAAGGGTGTAGAATACTTTCAACAGCATCCCATAGGGAGCGGCCCGTGGAAAGTCGTGAGATTCGAAACTGGCAGTCGGCTGGAACTGGAGGCGGTGGACAGCCACTGGCGAGCAGTGCCGAAGTTCAAGAACATCACCCTAGTCTACGTTCCCGAGGCAGCCACCCGGCTGGCCATGCTCAAGACCGGCGAATTGGATGTCGCTACGGTAATGCCCGCCTGGGTTGCTGATCTAAAAGCGAGCGGACTGCAAATAAAGATGCACGACGGGGCAAGTGGTTCTCACCTGTATGTGTTCTACGACCTCTACAATCGCGAGAAGTATGCGTTCGGCGACGCACGAGTGCGCAAGGCGCTGTCGCTGGCGTTAAACCGGCAGGAGATGGCGGACAAGCTGTTTGCTGGCTATGCTCGCCCAGGTTTGCTAGCGTATGTCCGTCCTACCGGCTACTTTTGGGATGCCAACGTGTTGAAGCCTGACCCCTATGATCCAGATCAGGCGAAGAGGCTGCTTGCCGAGGCGGGCTATGCTGGTGGCTTCAACGCCAAGTTGTGGAACCCCAGCGCCGACGTTGATTCGACCGAGCATACCACGGCTGTTGCGGGCTACTGGCGCAAAATGGGCGTCAATGTGACGATGGAAAACATAACGCACCCGGCGCTCCGCCCGATATGGTATCCAAAACACACGCCGGCGATATGGGACACGGGCTGGGTCTCGATCGACACCACCGGCGGCACGTGGCACTTCGAGAGGATGCTGCAGATATACCATTCCACTAAGGGCTCTTTGAAGAACAC
>JACPQF010000085.1 GCA_016190625.1 Chloroflexota bacterium
GCTATGGCCCGTGCGGTTCTGCGAGTACTTCACCACCGGCGAGGAGTGCAAATTCTGCAACTTCAACCCCACGCAGGAGGACGCTCGCCGTGCCGGCCTCAACCGCCCCGTCACCATCAATCCGGACGAGGCGGCTGAGGCCTTCAAGCTGTACGGCTCCCGGGTGAGGCTTCTCGAAGGCGGCCTGGAGAGCGGCGGCTTTGCCAAGAGCGAGACGGAGGCGAGCATCAACGTGCGGTTTGTGGAGAGGCTGAGCAACGCCCTGCCGTATCGAACGCACCTGAAGCTGATCGCCGAAGCGATGCCGCGGAATGAACTGGAGAGACTAAGAGATGCCGGGCTAGCGGGCATCAGATTTCAAATTGAAACCACCGACAAGCGATTGTTTCCCATCATAAATCCGGGCAAGGCCAAGCATCTGTCGTACGAGGGCTGGTTGGAGGCCTTCCAGGATGCGGTGGACATCTTTGGCGTGGGCAACGTGGGCTGCAAGACCATCGGTGGTGTGACGATGCAAGGGCCGGAGGGGTATCCGACCTGGCAAGAAGCCCGTGATTCCCAAATCGAAGGGGATAGGTGGATGCTCGCCCACGACGTCTATCCCTGCATGGACTCCCTGCGCTGGGCGCCGGGTTCCCCTTACTCGCGAGACCCAGCCAATCGAAACAAGTTTGCCCCTACCGAGTTTTTCCTTGACAGCATCGTGGCCCACGATAAAGCCATGAACGAGCATGGCTTCTACGAGAAACTGAACAAGTTTCTCTATTGTGGACTGGACTGCGTCTGCCGCCCCTACTGTGGCGAGATGGGGATAATCCAGAGAGCGGGGGATTTCGGCACGTGGATGGGGGCGGTGGTTCCCTACGAGCAGAACTGGTTGGCGCAGTTCCTCGACTCGGTCAAAGAAAAGAATACCGTCAAAACCAAGTAGTTATGCAAGGCTCTCATAGTTTCTAAATCGCCTTGGTCACGGACTTGGAATTCGCCCAGGAGGGCACAAAAGTCGAATGGATGCCAGCCTCCCCTGCGACGATGACTACAAGGTCCTCCGGCTTGAGCCACATGAGGACCTTGTTATCTATCACTCTGCTTGGGCAAGAAACAAACAACTCGGCCAGCTCCGGCGGGAAACGGTCCAGCGGGATGCGCGCCTGCTCCCAGAAATACCGCTTGATCTCTCGTTTGGAAAACCCCGCCTTGGCAAGCTCGCCGGCATGGCCCGGATTCACGATGAGAGTCTGCTCATTGAATTCCAGCGAGTCAAACCGGTTACATCCGCCCACGCAAGCGATTGGGGCTGCCAGAAGTGCCAGTATCGTTTCGGCGTCGTAGCGGACGTCGTAGCTGGCGACGTGGATGTTGTGGGTTCCGTTGGCTGCCACCACAGTGACGGCGCTCAGCTCAGGGGCCAGGCCCCGCTCGACGTGGAGAGGTTCCCACGGGCTGGCCTCTTCGCTCTCTCCCAAGCACATGGTGTACTTGCCGGGCTGGCCGAGCGCCGACCTATCCACAGTGCCGGGCAAGGCTCCTCCGATGTTCACGAGGATGAATCGCAGTGCTCGTCCTATCGTAGCGTTGGCCCGCCATCCCTGTCCCAAGGCATTAGCGCCGCAGTTGATCGCCACTTGTCTTCGTATGGGGCCGTTGATCACCAAGAGGGGAGCCGCAGGCGCGGTCGTGGTCTGCATGCCGGCTAGATTGAAATCCGGCTCGACCATGGCCCTGACCGCCGCCAGCAGGACCGGCATGTACTCCGGCCGACAGCCAGCCATCACGGCGTTGATGGCTATCTTCTCGATGGTAGCGGCGCCAAGGTTGGGCGGGATCTTGGCAATGACCTCCGCCGGGTCCCGTTTGAGGTAATCGACGAAAGGCCGCACGCGCTCTTCGGTAGGAGGGATTACGGGAAGGCCGTCCGTCCACCATTTTGAATCACTCATCAGAACCCTCCTTGTTTGGCCCTTTCGCTCTGAACGGGGCTTTACCCTGGTCGACCTGTGACAGTGGGACCCTACCCGAGTGGCGCTGCTACGAAATCGTCTTGGTCACGGACTTGGAATTCGCCCAGGAGGGCACAAAAGTCGAATGGATGCCAGCCTCCCCTGCGACGATGACCACCAGGTCCTCCGGCTTGAGCCACATGACCACTTTGTTATCTATCACTCTGCCCGGGCAAGAAACAAGTAACTCGGCAACCTCCGGCGGGAAACAGTCCAATGGAATGCGCGCCCGCTGCCGAAGGTACTCCTTGAGCTCTTGTTTGGAAAAGCCACCCCTGGCAAGCACGCTGGCGTGGCCCGGATTGATGATGAGAGTCTGCTCACTGAAGTTCACCCGGTGAAACCGGTTACTTTGACCTAGGCAAGCGAGTGAGTCGATCATCACCGCCAGTATCGTTTCCACGTTGTTGCTGGCGACGTCAATATTATGGGTACTATTGGCTGCCACCGCAGTGACCGCGCTCAGCTCAGGGGCTAAGCCCCGCTCGACATGGAGAGGTTCCCACGGGCTGGCCTCTTCGTTCTCCCCCAAACACATGGTGTACTTGCCGGGCTGGCCGAGCGCAGCCTTATCCACGGTGCCGGGCA
The DNA here is from genome assembly GCA_016190625.1 of Chloroflexota bacterium. Lineage (GTDB taxonomy): Bacteria > Chloroflexota > Dehalococcoidia > JACPQF01 > JACPQF01 > JACPQF01. The sequence goes on from JACPQF010000085.1 coordinate 2,589, forward strand.
AGGCTCCTCCTACGTTCACGAGGATGAACCGGAGTGCTCGTCCCACCGTAGCGTTTGCGTGACATCCCGGGCCTAAGGCATTGGCGCCGCAATTTATCCCCAGTCGGCTCCGTATCGGGCCGTTGATCAGCAAGAAGGGAGCCACAGGACCGGTCGTGGGCTGAATGCCCGTTAGATTGAACTCCGGCTCGACCATGGCCCTGACCGCCGCCAGCAGGACCGGCATGTACTCCGGCCGACAGCCAGCCATCACGGCGTTGATGGCTATCTTCTCGATGGCAGCGGCGCCAAGGTTGGGCGGGATCTTGGCAATGACCTCCGCCGGGTCCCGTTTGAGGTAATCGACGAAAGGCCGCACGCGCTCCTCGGTAGGAGGGATTACGGGAAGGCCGTCCGTCCACCCCATTTCACAAGCCTGTTCATAAACAGCATCAATGGACGCCTCGACTTCCACAAGGCGAGATGTAAGCATGGGCTCTACCTCCCGACAATGATGAGGACGATCTGAATTTCGCGTGGGGGGCGATCCCTCCGTGAAGGACAGTGCCCGATGGCCCGCGTCCCACAGCGCCTTCATCTGACCAGTAAGGCTATTCTCAGTTGGTTGGCTCAGGACGGCAACGTTTTCCTGGAGACACGGGCATAGGGGCCGACTGCGACCGCCGAGACGGCCTCCTCAAGTACTCTCTCGGCGTGTAGGAGCACCTCCGCCCTGGACAAAGTGTCGAACGGATAGGGAACGGTAACGAAAGGCAGGTCAGGCATGCCCCCGGCCTTCTTCGCGGCCTCGGCCAGCGGCATGAACCAGTCGGCGACGAAGGTAACGGTCGGAACGCCCAGCTTCTCGAGCCGCATGCTTTCGTGGACACTCCACGCCGTGCAGGACCCTCAGTTACCTAGACCGACGATCGCTACCTGGCACTTGGCCGCTATTTCCTCCATCACCTCGCTCGAAGCAGGAGCGTTCGGGGCCTTCTTGAAGTGAAGTACCTCTCGCACGCCGAAGCGTTCTTCCAGAAGCTGCCGGTAGGGCTCGAAAATCGCTCCCCAGCTCCACCAAGACGAATTGTCCACGAATCCCACCGTCAATCCTCCGATGTCACCGGGACGATCGGCTAGCCCAATGCTCAGGCTATCGGACTCGGCCGTTGGGTCCAACAACAACCATTTTGAGTCACTCATGAGAAACCTCCTCGGTAATCTGTTTACCGCATACGGCTTCCTTGGCAAGGACCAATGGCAAGCCACTCAACTACGGTATTATAGCATTCGTGTCAAGCATCATCGCGCAGATAGTTGACTTGGGCGCAAGCGGATGCTATCATAGCATCGCAAGGAACACGCGTTGCCGAGATTGACGACGCTCGGCCCGCATCAGAATCTGCGATTTCAAGCTGCATTGTTGCCGCAAGCCTTGGCAGTAGCTCGCGTCTCATAAGGTGACCCGGTCAAAGACGACCCTCCACAGGTGCCACCGCACCATTCTCAGCGTCGCCGACGAATCGACCAAGGTAGCCATGCTCAAGACCGGAGAGCTCGACGTGGCGCCCGTTGCCCCCGACTCGATCAGCGGCCTCAAGTTGGCCGGCGTGAAGGTCCAGAGCTACGACGCCGACAACCAGATGTATGGCATTATCTTGTTCGACATCGATAATCCCCAAAGCTATGACCTCGGCAACGTGAAGGTACGTCAGGCCCTCCACTGGTCCATCAACAGGAAGGAGATGATCGATAAGCTGCTCGGCGGACTTGGCGGTACGTTCCCCCTAGTCGCCGCCAGCAGCTCGGCTAACTTCTTCGACGCCAACGTGAAGCCAGACCCCTACGATCCTGAGGGGGCAAAAAAACTGTTGGCCGAGGGAGGCTATCCCAAGGGCTTCAACACCAGGATCTGGGTCCATGGCGGATTCCAGAGCACCATCTCCACTGCCCTCTCTGGCTATTGGCAGAAGATAGGGGTCAACGCCGAGCTCGTCCCCATCGAGCTGGCCGCTCTCTACACCCTCTATATGCCAAAGCACAAGCCAGAGGTCTGGAACAGCGTCCGCATTAGCACCCTGACGTCGGGATCCGATTTCGCTTACTTCGCCCCTTGGTACACATCGACGGGCGCTCACAAGAACACCAAGAATGCCAGAATCGACGAGCTGGCGGTCAAGATACCCCAGGTAGCCAGCGCCGACGAAAGGTTGCGGCTGACGAAGGAGTTTACCAGCTTGGCCTACAGCGAGCACACCATCCTCCGGGTTGTGTCGTTTCACACGAACGTCGGCCTCGGCTCGAAGGTCGGGCAGATGACGCCTAAGCTCGCTCCCGTCATTCTTGGACCCCAGCTTGAAACGCTGACACATGCGAAGTGAGCCACATGGGCAGGGCAGAGGCCACTCGAAGATCACGACAATGATTTACAGGAGTTACGCGGTGCTCTTCTGGTCAAGGCAATGGTGGTTCAATCCTGTAGGGGCGAACGGCCGTTCGCCCCTACTCGGATGCCTGCATAACGCTGTCAGCATGACACCCACTGCGTAACTCCTGTAATTAGCAACCTCACTTTTCGGGGTTTACTCGAAATAGAAAGAATAAGGAGGCTGCGCGTGAAGCAGGAGTTCTGGTTGGGCTTCGACATCGGTGGCACCTTCACCGATTTGGTTATTCTCGATGGCAAGGCAGGCGCTATCAGGGTTAGCAAGCTGCTCACCACCCCTAAGGACCCCTCTATCGCCGTCGTCGATGGACTCCGTCGCCTGCTGTCCGATGGTTTCGGCAACGGCCCTTCCGGTGGAAGGGTCAGGGCCGAGGATATTGGCAGAGTGGTCCACGCCACTACCCTCGCCACCAACGCCATCATCGAGAGGAAAGGGGCCTGCACCGCTCTCATTACTACTTCGGGGTTTGGCGACATCCTCGAGCTGGCCCGAGAGAACCGCTACGATCCCTATGATTACTTTCTGGTGCTGCCGAAGCCCTTGTGCCCCGCCATTGGCGATTCGAAGTGCGAGAAAGGGTCCGCACGGGAGGGCAGGTGTTGGTTCCCCTCGATCCGGCTGAGGTGCGAGAGCTAGCCAGCAAAATGGTGGAGGAGGGCATAGAATCGGTAGCCGTCTGCCTACTTCATTGCTTCGACAACCCGGCGCATGAGGACGCTATCGCCAGTACTCTGGGCGAGGAGGTCCCCCAGATTCCCGTTAGTCTCTCTAGCAGGGTCGTTCCCGAGATCAGAGAATACGAGCGGACCTCCACCACGGTGGCCAACGCCTATATTCGCCCCCTGGTCGAACGCTACATGGGCAAGCTGGAAAAGGAGTTCAAAGCAGCAGGAGTGGACTGCTGCCCCTACATCATGCTATCCAACGGTGGGATGATGAGCGCTCAGGGAGTCTGCGAGATTCCCGTTCGCCTCGTCGAATCCGGCCCCGCAGCCGGAAGTCTAGCGGCCGCCTTCTACGGCCGGCTCACCGACAACCGCAACCTCCTTGCCCTCGACATCGGCGGCACCACGGCCAAGATCAGCCTCGTCGACGACGGGAAGGTCCAAACCTGCACCGAGGTCGAGGTGGCTCACGTCGCTCGTTTCAAGAAGGGGAGCGGCATCCCCCTCAAGACCCTCTGCGTCGAGCTCATCGAGATCGGGGCTGGCGGCGACAGCATCGCCCGCATCGACGAGCTAGGCCTCCTAAAGGTGGGACCCGCCAGCGCCGGCGCCGACCCCGGACCGGCGTGCTATGGCCTGGGCGGGAAAGAGCCGACGGTCACCGACTGCGACCTCCTGCTGGGCCATCTCGACCCGGCCTACTTCCTCGGCGGCGACATGAAGCTGGATAAGGAGGCGGCCGCCGCTGCCCTGAGGGAGAGAATCGCCAAGCCGCTCAATCTCGACCCTATCGCCGCGGCGGCAGGGGTGTTCGAGATAGTGAACGAGAACATGGCGGCGGCCGCCCGAGTCCACATGGTCGAGCGGGGAGAGGACCCGCGACGTTTCGTCCTGTTCGCCTTCGGTGGAGCGGGACCGGTCCACGCCTGCCATGTCGCCAAGAAGGTAGGGACCGGACGCGTCATCGTGCCCATGGGCGCCGGGGCCCTTGCCGCCCTTGGCCTGCTGGTCACGCCGGTGGCCATGGACTTCGTCTATTCTTATGCCACCAGCCTTGGCGCCCTCGACTGGGAGCGGCTGAACGGCATCTACGAGAGGATGGAGAGTGAGGGTCAGGCCGCCTTGCTCAAATCCGGCGTGAGAGAGGAGGACATCCACTTCGATCGCACCGGCGAGATGCGCCAGGGATTCGAAATCACGGCAGCCATTCCGGGGGGGAGACTGTCGGCTGCCAATCGGGAGGAGATCGAAACTAACTTCCATGAGGCCTATCAGAAGCTGTACGGGAGGTACAGCCGGGACGTCCCCGTCGAGGTGGTCAACTGGCGATTGCTGGCGACCGGACCGACCCCTCACGTGAACCTGAAGGCCGAGACCGGACGGGGCAACGTTCGAGAGGCGATAAAGGGCCAGAGGCAGGTTTATCTGCCGGAGACAAAGGGGTTTGGGGAGTGTCCGGTCTACGACCACTATCGGCTGCGTCCCGGCGATACCTTTGAGGGGCCGGCCATTGTCGAGCATAAGGAATCGACGACCGTCGTACCGCCGGGGGCCAAGGTGACCGTGGGAGGCTATCTCCATCTAATGATAGACCTTGGCGACCGAGACGTGACTCCGACTGGCTGAGATAGGCGAGCGAACCGCCGGGGCCAACATGCTGTAGTATCTAACCGCGGCGTGGCCAGCCAGTGAGAGAGCTGCCACCTAGCCGCTCGTCGAGGCGGGACATGCCAACGGCTTGACCTCATAACCATGTATCCAAGATCAGGCCGGCAAACACAACCGTCAGGTACAAGATAGAGACGCGAAAGCTCAATCTGGCCATGCTCTTGTCGGGCCTGAGCGCCAGCATACCGGCCACAGCAAGGAAGAGCGCGCCGGCGAGCGCGGCACTGTACCAGTAGAGCAGGCCAAAGTGGCCGACGATCGCCAGCGAGATAGAGGTCGAAACGACCAGCACGGCGTAGACGAGGCTCCAGCGGGCGGCAACGACAGGGCCGGAAAGTACCGGCAGCATGGGGATTCCCGCCTTGCGGTATTCATCGCTTCGCAGGATGGCGAGGCTCCAGAAGTGGGGTGGTGTCCACAGGAACAGGAGGAGAGCGATCAACAGCGGCAGCGGAGCCAACCAATCGGCGGTGGCGGCCCAGCCAGACAGCACGGCGCCGCTCCCTGCCACTCCGCCGACGACGACGTTCCAGGCGCTTCTGCGCTTGAGCCAGATAGTGTAGACGACGACATAGATCAGGGCGCCGCCAAGCAGGAATAGCGATTGCCAGAAATTCACTGGCAAAGTAATGGCGAAGGACAGACCGATAAGAAGAATGCCCAGTGCGAGGGCGATCCGAGGGTTGCCGATGCGACCTGATACGAGGGGGCGGCGCCTCGTTCTCTCCATCAGAGCATCCAAATCACGCTCGAAGTACTGGTTGAGGGCGCCTGCTCCGCCCGCAGACATGACCCCTGACAAAACGATAAGGGCGACGGTCATGGCTTGAAGCGATTCTTTGGCCGCAAGTAATGCCGCTGCCAACGCAACGAAGAGCAACAACGCCACGATTCGCAGTTTGAGCAGGGCGAGGAGCGGTAGAATCTCGAACCTGAATGCGCGGGTGCGGGAATTCGTATCGTGGTGAGCGACCAGATCGGCGACATATCGAGCCAAAAGCTTCCGTCCGAGGCAGCGTTCATCTCGCCATGCTGCAATTCCCGTGCCAGACTGGACCATCCGTCCCACCAGTATCTACTAAACAAGGGCGAGCTACCAGTATCTGCTGACCACGGGGAGATAGAGTCTCCACTGCTGCCCCAACAGGGCAAACCGGGTGAGATGGTCGAGGGTGGCCGTCAGCGTGTTGTTGGCCGCATCCACTACGGTCGGCACCGCCACCCATTGGCCGGTCGCCGCATCCCAGTAATAGATCTTGAGGCTGGACTCGTCTAGAAGTCCAGCCGACAACCGGCTTTGAAACGAATTGCTGCGGCCAAGACGAGGCATTGGATTATTTATGCAGC
>JACPQF010000010.1 GCA_016190625.1 Chloroflexota bacterium
AAAAAGCGGTGGGGAATCGCATCCGCTTTTTGGCACTATGTGGGGGGCAACAGCAGGTCTGGCAAACAATTCAGACCTCCTAGTGGGGACAGAATTCGCGGGTCTCTGCATATTGCCAGTTTTCGGCTGCATTTCTAGGGCTGGCGGCCGATAGGGCGGATGGCGCAGTTCGATTCGGCTACCGCTTGAGCCTTATGTCTGCTGCCATGCGATGGGCTTCTTCAGTCGGGGCACGCTTTACATTGTGTGAGGATGATGTGAGAGTTTTGTGATAGCCTAGAGTTACACTCAGATGCTGAGTCGGTAGCTTGGAGGAAGACACCGCCGTGGAAGGAGAGTGAGACCGCCCCTGGCTGGGCGAGACCGCAAACCAGACGAGATCTGGGGAGTGGAGAGCGCCGCGAAGCCAGGGGCGCGCTGCTTTGCCGGTCAGGTCAGGTGGCTCAGTCTGCCCGAGGTCGGAGAATATGTCTGAGGCGGGTGGCAGCGGGCTGGAATCTGGGTGTGGCTTGTCGCGTTCGACAGTTCCAGGCTCCCCGGAGGTGATCGCTATGGCTGCGTTCAGTTCTTACACGACAAATCAGTGGCCGCTCGAATGGGTCAGCGCCTATGCCCATTTTCTGCGGCAGGCTACCGCTGTGGTGACCCAGACGCGAGATCTGGACGAAGCGTTCAGTCTGGTCTTGGACGCTTGCTCTGCAGCTCTCGGTTTCCTCTATCCCAGCATTGTTCTCCTCGACGTTCACGAAAGCCGGCTAGTGGGTCGACTGGTCTCCTCACCCGACACCCGCGAATCGATTCACCGCGCTGGTGGTAAACTCAAGGTGCCCATCGATGGCATCCTCGGCCCCCGACGTTCGCGGCGCTCGATACAGCGCCTGGCCGCAGGCCAGATAAACGTGCCTGCGGATGCCGTCGCCTATCATTTGACGATGGTGGAGAACCTCGTGGTCCGAGCTTTCCGCCAGCAGAGCCCCTGTCTTGCCTCGCGCTACTTCGATCTCGTGAGACCCTACCTAACTGAAAAGTACGCCGATCTGATTCAGAAGGCGCTGGGAACGGAGTCCTTCGCCGTGCTGCCACTCGTCACAGGTGAACGATGCTTCGGCGTGCTCGTCGTCGCCTCTCCTCCCGGACGCTCCTTCGGCGCTTCCGATGAGGCGGCGCTCGGCCTCTTTGCCGCTCAGACCGCGCTGGCTGTCGAAAACGCCCGGCTGCAGCGGGACCTGTCCGATCGCGAGCAACAGGTCAGTTTCCTTCTCAAAGCTACCATCGACGCTCAGGAAGAGGAGCGCGAGCGAATCTGCATGGAGATCCACGATGGGGTTGCCCAGACCCTGGCTCCCGCCTTCCACTACCTCCAGACCTTAGACAAGCCTGAGCTTCCGGAGGCAGTGCGCACCAGCGTGCGTAAGGCGGGTGGGTTAGTGAGAACCGCCATTCGCGAGGCAAGAGAGGTCATCGCCAGCCTTCGGCCCGCCTCGTTGGATACCCTTGGCCTGGTGGCCACTCTTCGTTACGAGATGGGCGAGCTGCGCGATCAGGCCAACTGGCAACTGGAGTTTGACGCCGACCAGGTGCGGTTCCCCAAGGCGGTGGAAACTGCGCTTTATCGCGTCGTTCGAGAAGCTGTTAACAACGTTACCAAGCACGCGCGGGCAACCAAAGTGGCCATTCACATCAAGCAGGCGGACGATCGCATTGTCGTGGAGATTCAGGACAACGGCGTTGGCTTCGACTTCGCCGCCGTCGAGCTCGACGTTCACCGCAAAGGAGTGGGGTTGCCGAGCATGCGCAAGCGGGCCGAGCTCCTCTCCGGACGGTTTTACGTAACCAGCAGGCCAGGCAGAGGAACACTCATACACGTCGAGGTGCCCCTGCTCGCCCACACGATCCCGGATCATGCCCCCGTCGGATCGCGACACATCGGCAATTCCGATAACCGGGCGGGTGGACAAAGGTTAGCGCGCTAGAGTGGCCGGCAAAGCCTTGGTTGGCTTTCCGCCAGGCGAAGAGGAGTGGAGGATGGACCCAGAAACGATCACCGTGCTAATTGCCGACGATCACACCGTGGCCAGAGAGGGCCTACGAGCCATGCTCGATGACGATCGGGAGCTGCAGGTTGTGGGTGAAGTCGCCGACGGTATAGAAGTATTGGAGGTGGCTGCAGCGCTCCAGCCGAACGTGGTATTGATGGACGTGCGGATGCCTCGAATCGATGGGCTGGAGGCCACTCGCCAGTTGAAGGCAAAATACCCGTCGATCGCCGTGATCATGATGACGAGCTACGACGACGAGCCGCTGGTTATCGACGCCGTGCAGGCTGGTGCGGCGGGCTACCTGCTGAAAGACGTATCCCGTGACCTACTTCGCCACACGATCAAGGCCGTCGCCAGTGGTGGCATTTTGATCAAGGGCGTCCTGCTCCGGAAGGCGATAGACAGCCTGATTAGGGTGAGGCAGCCGGCGGCGCCGGATGGCGAAGTCGTGGAGGAACTGACGCTGCGGGAACAGGAGGTGCTGAAGCTCGTGGCCGAAGGCTCTACCAACAAGGATATCGCCGATTCCCTGTCTCTCGCCGAGGTCACCGTCAAGAAGCACGTTCAAAGCATAATCGCCAAGCTTCGCGCCTCCGACCGGACCCACGCTGCCATCACCGGCTTGCGGATCGGTCTCATCAAATAGATGGGGTCACGCCCGGCTGGGGAAGCTCAAAGTGAGCATCCGGCCCTCCTGCCTCACCAGCGGCTCGCCCTCCGCCGGCACCATGAAAGCATGGTAGTAGGTGAAGGCTTTTCCCAGGTACTCCACCTCCAGTACGTCTCCCTGCCGTTCCCAGCGAACCTCGTTCGGCGGCACAGGAACCGGAAAGGTGATGCGCACTTCAAAGGCTTTTGCCGTTTTTACGATGCGATGCTCGGTTGGCTGGCGATTGGCAGCCGGCCGTGACGGTATAAGAAGGTCGAGGGGACGCTGCGGCTTGGCTGGCGTGGTGTAGAGCTGTCCCAGTCCCGAGCCGTGAGCGCTGCTGCCACCCGGAGTACGAGTCGTGCCGCCCCAGGATAGTCGCGGGGGCTGATATTCTGTGGGTATCTCTCCCCTCTGGCCGGTCTCGACCCTTCGAAGCCTCTCCTGCAGCGCCAGGAGAGTCTGCCGCAATTCGGCAGCCCGCTCCTGTATAGTCTGCGGAGTGCGCCTACGAAGGATGGTGCTCATAGTGAGGGGGGGAATGCTGCGCATGCAGTTTCTCATCTTGGTCCCCAACAACGACGATAATGGATCAATGCCGTTGACCTTTCAAGAAAGAATGTAATATCCCTTTGGAAAGGAACCTTCTTCCCTCTCCGGCAGGTTTCGTGCCAAACGGATACCCGAAATGCTTGATCGCGGATGTGATCAGACATCCTTCTGGACGGGAAAAGTGTACCTTACCGGATGTTCACATCGGGGGAGATACAGACTACGATGTCAATAGGCTCGGCTGGTGTCCTTCCCAGCGGGAGAGAAGCGGCGGTTCCGCCGGTCCTTCCAGGGAAGGACGGTCAGGCGACAATAGATCCGGTAGACGCCGGATGGGAAAGGAGGTGAATCAGAAATGGCAGTAGAGAAGGCAATTGGCTCGTCCAGCCTTGTGGAGGTTGTCGACCGAGTGCTGGACAAGGGCGTCGTGGTCGACGCTTGGGTCCGGCTCTCCCTGGTTGGCATCGAGATCCTAGCTCTTGAGGCGCGCGTGGTTGTGGCCTCGGTGGAGACCTACCTGAAGTATGCCGAAGCGATTGGACTCACCGCCACCGCCGCCGCCCCGGCAGCCTAACGCAGGTTCGAGCCAGGGTTTCTCGGGGCGCGGCGCCAGCGGGCTCTACGTCCTACCCCTGAAGGGGTAGGCTAATCCGGAGGACGGGGTCGGTCTCCGTGACCAGACCTCTCGGTGGATTAGCCACGGCTCTTCAGGCCGCGGGACCCCACCTGGCGCCTGCCCCACCCCTCACCGGAGGCACGAGCGCACACGCACGAAAGGAGATTACGGACGACATGTCAAGACTTGCAGAGATGCGGAACCTAACGGAGGACCTGTCGCGCTCCTACGACGATCGAATGGCCGCGCTTTCTGCTATACAGGCCGAGGTTCAAGACGCGAGAGATGCCACCCGCCATGAGGTGGCAGCAGTTCGTGACGCCAGGCTGGAAATGGCTGCGGCCCTCCAGCAGAACTTGGCCGAGGACAAAGCGGCAATGCAGGCAGCCGTAGCCAATGCCTTGGCCGGCTTCAATAGTGACAGGGCCGAGATGGCAGCCAGCCAGCAGATGGCGCTGTCCAAGATGACGAGCGATCTTCGGGAAGAAACGCGAGCATTTCAGGCCGACGTGCAGCAGGCCATGGGACAGATACACTCGTCTCGCCTGGCCGACGAAGCTGCCCTCGCAGCCAGCCTCCGCCAAAATAGAGCAGACCTCTTCCAGCAGATTAGCAACTCCATGGAAAACATCGGCAAGGAGAGAGCGCGGATGGCCGCCGAGCAAAGAGATAGTTTGGATAGGGATCGAGCGAAGTTGGCGGCAGATACCGCTCGGTTTCTGAACGATACCAGTAACGGGCGGCAAGCGATGGCCGCAGCGCAGAATGACGCTCTACAGGCCGGGCGAGCGGCGCTGGCAGCAAACAACGCCAGCTTCCTCAATCGGACAAGCAAAAGCCGGCAATCGATGGCCAGAGACCAACGCGATGCGCTGCAGGCCAGGCGAGCCGGGCTGGCAGCGGACATAGCCAGCCTTCTGGGCCGAACCAACAACGGTCGGCAAGCGATGGCCGCGGCTCAACACAGGGATCTGCGCGCCGGGCGGGCAAAGCTGGGCGCCGACGTATCGGCTACCCTTGGCGGCTTTCACACTACACGGGAAGCGCTCGCCAGGAATTTGGCAGAGCTCGCCGAGATCTGGCAGGACTTTGCCGGAGCCATGCAGTCGCGCCGAAGCGCCAGCGGGGTAGCTCCAGCGACTATGTCCACTGCTCAGGCTGTGGCCGAACCGCCAGCGGCGCCGGTGACTGCAGAGCAGACACCCGCGGATGCGCCAGCCGAGACGATGAAGGCTCCGTCGGACGAGGCTGTCTTCAGCTTCCTGGCCGATCACCCGGACGGACTCCGGCTCGTCGATCTGGAAGCGCACTTCGGCATGCCGCGTATTCGCCTGGCGCTCATTGTCAATCGCCTGATAGAGCAGAACAAGGCGCGCAAGGACGACGAGCACAAGCTCTATTTCGCCACTTAGCGTGTTCCTGCCCCTAAAGCGGGCAGGCTAATCCAGCCAACGAAGTGGTTAGACGAGGTTGGGCTTAAACGGGGATTAGCCACGGCGCTTTAGGCCGTGGGACCGAATTGGATATAGGAGGAAAACACAATGGCGCGAACCGACGCAATTGCCGTGCTGTCCGCCCGGCCTCGGGCTGGCTTCGTGGAGACGCACTTCGTCCGAGATATAACTGAGCGGGCCCTCAGCTATCTTGCGTCCGGCTTCCCCGTGCACTTGTGTGGGCCGTCAGGATCGGGCAAAACGACGCTGGCGATGCACATCGCCCATCGCCTGGGGCAGCCCATCATGCTCATCTGCGGGGACGACGAGTTCGGTACCTCGGACTTGGTGGGAGGCCAGAACGGGTTCCGCCGGCGTAAGATCATCGACAACTTCGTCCACTCGGTCCTGAAGACTGAAGAAGACGTCGCCCAGAATTGGGTCGACAACCGCCTTACCGTGGCCTGTCGCGAGGGGCTTAGCCTGGTCTACGACGAGTTCACCCGCTCGCGTCCCGAGGCCAACAACGTGCTCCTATCTGTCCTAGAGGAGAAGGTCCTCGTCCTGCCGGCCAGCCGCAATGGCAACAGCTACCTCAAAGTGCACCCAAACTTCGCCGCGATCTTCACATCCAATCCCGAAGACTACGCCGGGGTGCACAAAACTCAAGACGCGCTGCTGGACCGAATGGTAACCATCGACCTCGACTACTTTGACTGGGAGACCGAAGTGACGATCACCCAGTCACGCTCCGGGATCGCGATGGAGGATGCGGAGCGTATAGTTGGCATCGTGCGCGCCTACCGTGAGGCAGGGGTCTCCGAATTGGCCCCCACCGTACGTAGTTGCATTATGATCGCCAAGGTACTTTCCCTGCGGGAAGCCAGGGCGCAGGACGGCGACCCGGTCTTCATGCAGACCTGCCTGGATGTTCTGGCCTCCGGAATCAGTCGCGCGGCAAAATCGGCAAAGAAGGCATCGCGGCGGCGGGACCTGGTGTTCGACCTCGTTCGGAAGCACTGCTCTCACGAGGCGGAGACTCCGGTTCTCACCTCTCTTGCGCATGCGTAGCTGGCTGTTTTCATACGCAGTCGTGGTACAATGCCTGATGGAAAAGCAGGGCGGGGAGCGAAAGGAGTAATGTCATGGCGGGGCTGAGGACAATGCACGACATCCGCACCTTGCGTAGCGTGGTCACCCGCGCCGTACCGGCGAGCGAAGGGGCGGTTTTTCTCCAGCTCCACCGCCTGGCCAGCGAAAAACTGCGGCTGGAGCGGCAGGTCGAGATCTGGCAGCGCAAGCAGGAGCGCATCGAAAAGCGCCTGACCGAGATCGAGCAGCAAATGGAGAACCTTCGTCATAGCGACCGCAGCGTTACGGTCGAGTCGAAGATAAACAGGCCGAAGAAAGCCCTGCGTCAGATAACGTTGGAGTACTGAATCCCAAGCGTTTTCAGGAGGTGAGCCATGGCTGAGAGGCCAGGATCGGAGCAAGGCCGGCGTGGCCCCAGGCGGAGACCGCCCTCGGAAGGGGAAATACGCGTCGACCTGGGGCTAGGCGATCTCTTCAAGGGACTCGGAAACCTGTTTGATATGGTGAACGAGATGGCCGGACAGGGGGAGTCCGAATCCAGTCGCACAGGAGAGATTCGCGGCCCGGGCGGGGTCCAGGGCGTCTACGGCTTCTCGGTGAAGGTGGGTCTGGGCGGCAAGCCCGTCATCGAGCCCTTCGGGAACATCCACTCGACCGACAGCGGCTCGCAGGTTTCCGAGGTGCGCGAGCCGCTGGTGGATGTCTTCGACGAAAGCGACCACGTCCTCGTCGTCGTGGAGTTGCCGGGCGTGGCTGAAAAAAATATTCGCGTCGAAGTCAAGGATGACATTCTGTCCTTGAGCGCCGAGGGTGGTGACCGCAAATACGGCAAAGAGGTCCTGCTGCCGGCCCTGGTCGACCCGTCCACGCTGAAGCAGAGCTACCAGAACGGAATTCTGGAAATCCAGTTGGGCAAGGCAGGGAAATCCGGGTCTTAGGGCGTATTCTGTGAGCGAGGGGGACAACGGGGCGATCGATATGGCTGATGAGCGGACTCTGACTGTGCGCATCGCCGAAGCGCTTCCCAAAGACGTTGGCCGGGGAATAGCTCGGTTGGACCCCGCCGACATCGAGCAACTGGGGGCGGCCATTGGCGACACCGTCGAGATCGTAGGAAAGCGGCGGGCCGTCGCTCGTCTCATGCCCGCCTATGTCGCCGAGCGGGGCAAGAGCCTGGTCCAGGTCGATGGCATAATGCGCGAGAACGCTCAGGCCGGTATCGGTGAACGGATTCAGGTGCGCAAGGTCGCAAGCCAGCAAGCTCGCAGCGTGACGCTGTCATCTACCGGCGCGAGCCAGGCGGCCCTACGCGGCCAGGACGCTCGCTATCTCGGCCGTCTTCTGGAGGGAGTGCCGCTTCTGGCCGGAGACCGCGTCCGGGTCAACCTGTTCGGGAATCGCCCTCTCGACCTCGCGGTCCACGAGACTACGCCTAAAGGGGTGGTGCTAGTTGATGGATCGACTGTCATTCGGGTAAGGGGCGAGCCCGTTCCGGTTCGGGGGCCGGCCTTCTCCTACGAGGACATCGGCGGCCTCGGCCGGGAGATCTCTCGCATTAGGGAGATGGTCGAGCTGCCCCTCCGCTATCCGGAGGTGTTCGAGCGGCTGGGCATCGATCCCCCCAAGGGCGTTCTCCTCTATGGACCTCCCGGCTGCGGCAAGACCTTGATCGCCAGGGCGGTAGCCTACGAGACCGCCGCCCATTTCATCCACGTCGCCGGGCCCGAGGTCATCCACAAGTTCTACGGCGAGTCGGAGGCCCACCTGCGGAGCATTTTCCAGGAAGCGGAACAGCGCGCCCCCAGCATCGTCTTCCTCGACGAGATCGACGCCATCGCCCCTAAGCGCGAGGCGGTTCAGGGCGAGGTGGAGAAACGGGTGGTGGCCCAATTGCTGGCCCTGATGGACGGGCTCAAATCCCGGGGCCAGGTCGTGGTCATCGGGGCGACGAACATCCCCGGCAGCATTGACCCGGCCCTCCGGCGACCCGGACGCTTTGACCGGGAGATCGCCATATCGGTCCCGGACAGGCCCGGCAGATTGGAGATCCTCCACATCCACACACGGGGAATGCCCCTGTCCGACAACGTGGATCTGGAGCGTTTGGCGAGCATCACCCACGGCTTTGTCGGCGCCGACATGGCAGCCCTCTGTCGGGAGGCGGCCATGAGTTGCCTGCGTCAAATACTGCCGGCCATCGATTTCGCCCAGGCAAAGCTCCCTTACGAGGATCTTCTGCGGCTCGAGGTCACCATGGACCATTTCCTCGAGGCCCTGAACGAGATCGAGCCGTCGGCGGTGCGGGAAGTCTTCACCGAGGTGGCCGACGTCAAGTGGGATCAGGTTGGCGGTCTCGAAGACGTGAAGCGCCTGTTGCGGGAGGCCATCGAGTGGCCCCTCAGGTACGGCGATCGCTTCGCCTATGCCCGGACCAGCCCGCCCAAGGGAGTGCTGCTCACCGGTCCCCCCGGAACCGGCAAGACCCTCGTCGCCAAGGCGGTTGCCTCTGAGAGCGAAGTGAACTTCATCTCCATCAAGGGCCCGGCGCTCCTCTCCAAGTGGGTGGGCGAGTCGGAGAAAGGGGTGCGGGAGGTGTTCAAGAAAGCCCGCCAGGCTGCCCCCTGCATTGTGTTCTTCGACGAGATCGACGCGCTGTTGCCGACGCGGGGTGGGGGTGGCAGCGAGAGCCATGTAAGCGAGCGGGTAGTTAGCCAGTTTCTCACCGAAATGGATGGCATCGAAGACCTGCGGGGAGTAGTGGTTTTGGGCGCCACTAACCGGCCCGATATCATCGATCCGGCGCTCTTGCGGCCGGGGCGCTTCGACTTCAGCGTGACGCTGCCCGTGCCCGATGCCGTCGCCCGGCAGGCCATTCTGGCGGTCCACACGCGGGGTAGGCCGCTGGATGTGGAAGTAGACCTGGCCGACCTGGCCGGGCGCACGGTCGGTCTCACCGGCGCCGATCTCGAGTCCATCTGCCAGCGGGCGGCGATGTTCGCCATCCGGGAATCGGTCGAAGCCGAGCCAGGCGAGCAGTTCACGCCCTTCACCGTGAAACAGCGCCATTTCGAGAAGGCGCTGAGCGACGAGGAACGGGCAGGGTCCGACTAAGTAATCCGGCGTGATTCATGCTACCCGCAAGCTTGGTTAGCCCAGTAGATCGACTCGTCCTTCCCGGAAGGACGAGTCGGTCTGGCGACATTTTTGGCGCCGGACTATTTACAGCAGTTCGCACCGACATTGAGCGAGCAAACTTGTTCTCGCGCTGATGCAGGGGTCGTGCCGCCAACGTGTAGGGGCGAACGGCCGTTCGCCCCTACTATCGCTCAAGAACCATGCGAATTGCTGTAGAGCCGCCAAATGGTAAATGGCAGCACAGGGAGGAGTTGGCCGTGACCGGTGTTTATGTCTACGCAATTCTCGGTGGGGAATACCGCCTTGAGGTTGGCGACATGGGGTTGCCCGATGGACTCACCCGCGTTTCGACGCTGCCCGCCGGCGGCCTTTCCGCCGTCGTAAGTGACTACTCCGGCCCGCCGTTCACAGAGCAGCCGAAGGCCGAGCTACTTCGCTGTCTTACCATCCACCAGCGCGTCGTCGAACATTCGATGGCCGGCCGTCCCGTTCTGCCCGTCAAGTTCGGGACGGCGCTCCCATCCGCCACCGATGTCCGCGTTGCTCTCCACCGCTGGCAGGGCCGGATCGCCGCGGCCTTCGCGGAACTGGGGGACGTCGTGGAGATCGAAGTGGCCGCCGTTTGGGACCTCAAGTCGACCTTTGCCGACATCTCGCGCCAGCCAGAGATCGCCAGTCTCGCCGCCACCATCGCTGGCGGATCGCCGGAAGAGACCTTGGCCAGGCGGGTTCAGATAGGCAAGCTGGTGAAGGAGTCCCTCGATAAGCGCAGAGAAGAATATCGACGGCGGCTAGTGCACGACCTGTCACCTCTCGTCCGTCACACCAAGTCCAATCCGCTGCCCTCGGATGAGATGGTCCTGAACTCGGCGTTCCTCGTCGAGCGCTCCCGGCTCGACGACTTCTACGCGGCTGTCCATCGCGTCGACCGGGCGATGGAGGACCGTCTGACCTTCCGCTGTGTCGGTCCGCTTCCGCCGTACAGCTTCGCTACAGTGGAGATGTTGCGACCAAACGCCGACGAGGTAGAGGCGGCGCGCCGGTTACTGGAGCTGGGCGAGGTGACGTCCGAGGCGGAACTCAAATCCAACTTTCGGCGATTGTCGGCGCACTGGCATCCCGACCGCAATCCAGGTAGCGGGGAGGCAGCACAGCGCTTTGCCGCTCTAGCCCAAGCCTACGCCACTCTTCTGGCCTGCGGTCGCGGACAGTGGGCGCTTGAGACCGGGCCTCAAACCTGTCACCAGCTCGATCTGAGAAGAGAGGCGGTTGAAGCTCAGATTTGCCTGACCATCGGGCAGCCGGGGGCACAGATCGAACCGGTTGGTGAAGAAAGCCATGAGCTTAGTCTCGTCGTCTGATTCTAGCATTTACGTCTACTGCATCGTGAAATCCGAGCCTTTCTGTGACGGCGCCCCGGGTCTTCGGGCCGGGCCGATAGGCGGCGCCGCCGATGGTGTTTATGCCATTCACTATATGGACCTGGCGGCGATTGTCAGCAACTCTTCGGCTTCCCGATACGACGTCAGCCGACGGAACATGATGGCCCACCAGCTAGTGATCGAGGAGGCCATGGCTCGATCTGACGTGCTGCCGGTTCGCTTCGGCACGCTGGCCAAGAGCACCGAGCAAATCGAGGAAAGGCTGCTCAAACGCAAGTTCGGCGAGTTTCACTTTTTGCTGCAGTATGTCGGCGGACGGGTCGAGCTCGGACTCAAGGTCTTCTGGGATAGAACCCGGCTGTTCCGTGAGATCGCCGAGGAGGACCGGATCCGGTCCTTGCGGGACAGCATCGCAGGCAAGTCGCCGGAAGAGACCCATTACCAGCGTATCCAGTTGGGCCAGATGACCGAGGAGGCGATCATTCGCCGGCGGGACCAGGAGGCGGAAGCGCTCATGGACGAGCTCAGACCGCTGGCCGTGGAAACGAAGGTAAACAAGATCCTTACGGACATGATGGTGCTAAACGCGTCGTTTCTCGTAGACAGGTCCGGCGAGCCGGCCCTCGATGTCAAAGTCAACGCGTTGAGTGAGGCGCAGGCCGGGCGATTAACCTTGAAATATGCCGGACCCCTTCCTCCTTACAACTTCGTCAACGTCGTCGTGCACTGGGAGGATGAATAGGGTATGGGCTGGCTCACCAACATCCTGCTGGCGCCGATCACGGGACCGCTTAATACGGTTCTCTTCGTCTGCGAACAGGTCAAGGAGCGGGTGGACGCCGAGCTGTTGGACGAGGGTCTGGTGGAGGACGAGCTGGTCACCCTCAGTTTGCGGTACGAGCTCGGCGAGATCGCCGACGAGGACTACGATGCGCAGGAAGCCGCGCTTCTGGAGCGGCTGAATGAGATTCGCGCTTACAAGGAATCCCTTGCCAGGCCAGAGGACGACGTAGGAGACGACGGCTCGTGAAGAAGGATTCAGCCGAGATATCTTCTGGCGGCGCGGATTCCGGAGCGCTTTCCGCCGCTTCGCCTGCCGGGTTGGGATGGTACTTCTACGGGATAACGCTACGCAGTCCCCTGCTGGAGAGCCTGACCGCGTTTGTCCAAGGGGTGGCTGGCCAGACGGTTCAACTGCTCTATTGTCGGGACCTGGCAGCCGTCGTCAGCCCGGTGCCGCGAGCCGAATTTGACGCGGAGGCGCTGCGGGAACGATTGCAGAACCCGCGCGACCTGGAGGCCATCGTGCGCAGCCACGAGGGGGTAGTCCGGGCGATACAACTGGAGCGCACCATCCTGCCGGCGAGACTGGGACTGGTATTTGCATCGAAGCAGGAACTGGCGTCATCGCTGGATCCGGGTCACGACAAGCTGAAGGCCCAACTGGAGGGCCTCGAGGGATGCGACGAATGGGGGATCAAGCTCTATGCCGACCGCGCCGCCATTCGCCGGCGAGTTGCCGCCGACGATCCGGCGATAAGGGCGCTAAGGCAGGAGCGGTCGACCGCGTCGCCCGGCCGCGCCTATTTTCTCGAACGCAAGCTCGCTCAGGCGATCGAAGCGGCTGCCGAACAGGCTCTCGGCGATCTGGCGCAGACGGCATACGACCGATTAAGCGGCCATTCTACTTCTGCGGACCTGAGTCGCCACCCGAAGGACGGCGAGGTCGAGATCTTGAGGGCAGCCTTCATCGTCCCGCGCCAGCAGTTGCACGGCTTTCTGGACGAGGTCCATCGTCTGGCGGAGGGGGACGAGGGGCTGCGCTGCGAGTACACCGGTCCCTGGGCGCCGTATAGCTTTACGAAGCTGGAGGAGGCAACATTGCCATGACCAGGGCTGCCACCGCGGCCAAAGATGTTACGCTGCTCGAGCTACTGGACCGTATTATCGACCGGGGTGTGGTCCTCGTTGGCGACCTTACGATCTCGGTGGCAGACGTCGACCTCATTTTTCTCGGTCTCAAGGTCATGCTTACCTCGGTCGAGCGGGCGGAGAAGATGCGCTGGGGTCTCGACCTTGCCCAATCGAGCGGAGAGATCAATGGCTAGCGCTTGTTACGTTTACGGAATTCAATCCGTCGAATGTTCGCCACCCTCCGGACTCGCCGGCTTCGCTGGCTCGCCGGTAATCGCCATTCGCTGCCGTGCCCTCATCGCCGCCGCCAGCTTGGTCGACGCCAAGGGCGTTGGGCCGACGCCGGAGAACTTGCTGCTCCACGAGGAGGTTGTCGAGGCGCTCCAATTGGCCGGGCCCCTGCTACCCGCGCGCTTTGGGACGGTCTTGCCGAGCGACGAAGCGGTGGTCGAGGCGCTGGCTGAGCGGCAGGCCGCGCTTCTGTTCGCACTGTCGCGGGTTGGCGACAGGGTCGAGCTCGGGCTTTCGGTGCTGCGGAACCCACCCGGTTCAGATGGCGAGGATTCGAGCGTGGATCGAGGGGCCACTAGCTTCGGCGATAGCACGCAGATGGGAGTTGGCGCTCGCTATCTTAGGGCCAAGTTGGTCGCACATCGCCGGGAGGCGTCCCTGCGCCGTGAGGCAGCAGCGCTTGCCCAGGGAATCGACGGTGTCCTACGCCGCCATGCGATAGAAAGCTGCTACACCGTGTTGCCGACCCCTCGTCTAGCGATGAGGGCCGCCTACCTGGTGGCGCCACGCCAACTGGGCGAGTTCCACAAGGCATTCGACGAACTGCGCGTTGTCCACCGGGACCACCGTTTCCTCCTGAGCGGTCCCTGGCCGCCGTATAGTTTCGTCAGCCCGCCGAGTGCTCTCCTGCAAGGGGAACCGGTAGAGAAAGGCGCGTCCCTCTTGGCCGCTGCCGCCTCGAAATTGCTCTGGCCGTGAACCAGCACGGTTGACGAAAGGATGAGGGAATGAGAGACCAACTTGTGCGCTATCCTGAAAGCCCAGAGTCTCGCGAGGCGACCGCCAGCATGCTGGCGTTGGCGCGAGACTTCGAGCGGGAAGGGACACTCCGGCTGGCCCTGAGCTTGTACGAGAAACTGGAGAAGCTGCAATGAAGCTGGTGGGGGACACGGCGCCAGCAGTTGAACAGCCGCTCCGTGGTGACCTCGAGGCCTTGTGCGACTTTGGCCGGGAGCTGTCGCAGCTCGGGCCAGTGCTGCCGTCCCGGATCAATGCCGACCCGACCACTACCGAGCAGGGCCTGGCAAAGCTTGTTCTGACTCTAGTCGAGCTCGTCAGACGGCTTCTCGAGAGGCAGGCCATCCGGCGGATCGAGGCCGGTTCGCTTACCGACGAGGAGATCGAGCGAATGGGCCAGACCTTTCTCAAGCTCGACCAGAAGATGGCCGAGCTGACCGCCGCTTTCGGACTGAAGCCGGAGGACTTGAACCTGAACCTGGGGCCACTCGGCGACCTTATGTAAAGCAAAAACACCCGGCCCCGGCGGCGGCCCTGTTGTGTTGGAGGGAAGAAGCTGGGGGAAGGAGCCAACTTTGGACAATCATAACGACCGACGGATTACCAGCGCCATCCACACCACTAACCTTGCCGACATACTCGAGCGGGTGCTTGATAAGGGGGTCGTCATCGCCGGCGACATCACCATCTCGCTCGCCGAGATCGAGTTGCTGAGCATCAAGCTGCGTCTAGTGGTCGCCTCCGTCGACAAGGCCAGGGAGATCGGCATCGACTGGTGGCAATCGGACCCGGCCCTCTCCTCCCACGCCAAGAAACTCGAGGAGGAAAACAACCTCCTTCAGGAGCGGCTCGATAGCCTTGAGGCCCGACTTGCGGCGCTACCCCAGCCGCGGAGCCGCAGCCCCCGCCGCAATGGCGACTAATGCGCCTCGCCTAGCCTCCGGCAGCCGGGCCAGGACTCAGCAGATCGAGGTCGACTCCTTCGGGCGGACCCGGGGACGGACGGCAGTATTCCTTCTCGTACTGATTCAGCTTTCCGTAATGAGAATCACCGGCATAAGAAGAGCTGATGTCAGCCTTCCGGCTTGCGCCGCTTGGCCCAGGCGCCCAACTCGTCAAGGACCTCGGCAAGGGTGGGGATGCCGCCTACGTGCTCGGGTGCCTCGAGCTTGGCGCCGGAAGCGTCGAAGAGGTGCTTGTGATGGGGCGTGGGCTGGTCGGGATAATGCTTGGCGTCGTCGTACCGGAACAGCGGCAGCTTCCCCCGCTGGGCGTGGAAGGAATAGCCATCCACCGCGCACAGGAGCGGACGGGAACGGACGATCAGCAGTTTGAGGTCGACGTCAACGTACAGGTCCTCGTAACAGATAACCCTGCCCTCGACGGCGAGCGATTGCTTGCTGGCGGCTCTAAGGATCGTTCCGGCATAAGGCATTGTCAGCCAGTGATAGTGGACTGCCTGCCAGAAGTCGTACAGTAACGCGAACCGGCTGGAGGTCGCCGCTAGGCCTCATTCTGGAGCGTCAGCCAGTGGCGATAGGTTAGAAGCCACCGGCACACTTCATGCGTCTCGTCGACTTCGCCCCGCCCGACCGCCTCGGATAGACCCTCGGACGGGCGTCCGAATTTCTCCTCGTACTTATCCAGCCTGGCTCGCAGCCCGGCAAGAACTATGGACTGGGGCGGCGCCTGATCTAACGCTTCCTCAACCCACTCGTCGATGTGCTTCTTCATCTCTTCCGGATCGTAAACCTTAACCTTCGTTTCCACGGTGCGTCTCCTTTCCGTCCTTCCGGGGAAGGACCCGCAATCGCTAAACCGGGCAGCGCGATGCATGCCCACTCAATAGTACCACAATCCCCGCCGCCTGGAAACGGCATTCGGTGGAAGAAACAGGGCCAACGGATCCAAATGCCCTGCAAGACACGAAGCTTTCGATTGTCTTGCCACGGTCCCGCTTGGCGGGATTGTCAGAACAAGCGGGACTGTGCTGGGAGAACGCAGTCCCCGAATCTTGGTGAGCCGTGTGGGACTCGAACCCACGACACCCTGATTAAAAGACAGCAAAGAAGCGTCTACACCGTCTAAATGCTCTAATTCTTGTATGTTCCAGTCGCCATAATGGCCGCCGTTGTCCTGAATACGGCCATAAAATAGCCCTAGTTTTCTACACCGTCTGGACGTTCTAGCAATTCCGTTGCCATTTCGTTGCCATGTTATTGCCTCTCGGTAGGCGGTCTTTTCGACCGCCACTCCCCTATAGCTTGGCTAGTCGTATGGTAATAGCTCGTCAAAGGGAGCCCCTGAGAAGCCCGTACAGCCCCGCAAATGGCAGGGGTGGTATGGTTGTGTGGCCTCTCTCTCCCTCCAGAATTAGTGCAACCGCGCAACCCCTTCCCGCATCTGCGCCTCTACACTCTCCCGCTTGCTCAGCCTAAGCTCGGCCAGGGTGGGAGTATCGTCGTAAAAGGCTGGTACCACGATGTTACTAGGCTTTTTGCCTCGCCCTGGTCCTGGTCTGCCTCGAACAGCCGGTGGCTTCTCCCTTAGCATCTCTCCCATCTTCCGTTCGGCTTCCAGTGCATAGCTCCGGCAATGGTAGGCAACCCTCACCCCCATATGGGCGCCGTTCCGCAAGAGGCGCAAGAGCACTTGCGCAACCCTGCAACCCTGCCTTGGGTGCCGTGAAACACCTGAATCACTAATATGAAACATGTTTCCCCTGCACCCCTCACTCACATGGGCGCCGTTGTCTCGCCGGCGAGACAATCTACCATTTAGCCCCTTCCACCGTGCCCCGTGGGCGGCGTGACTCCAAGATAGATGTTCGCGCCGGCGCGAACTTTCGATTGGAAGTGTCCCCGGGGACACTTTTACCAGCGTTCTTAGCCACCCCCACGCATGGGCCGTACTAAGCTCGCCCCAATCGGGCCGAGTGCCAACAAGAGACAGGACATACAAGCGCTTGCTTAGCCTGCATGCCTAGAGAGAGGCCAGGCAGGTATATATACCAGCAGGGAAGGCTAAACTACCGGGCGGCTTCCGTCTCGCCAGTATTGGCTTGATGCCAGCGCCGCAGATCGCTGCCTAGCACTCTCCACTTTTTGCCGTAGCGCACGCCGGGGATGTCGCCTTTTGCGAGTAGCCCTAGCACAATGCGCTTGCTCAGCCGCAGCAGTTCCTCAACTTCGGCCACCGTGTAAAACCGGTCGTCTTCCAGTCTCATCTTCCCCTCCTATGCGTGCGGACTAGAGGCCCGGACTGCCAAAACCGGCGGCCAGGGACTGGCAAAACACGCTCTTTTCGACAGTCCCTAGCCGCAAACGCCCAGGACTGGATCACACTATGAACGTTATGTATACTTAGGTTCTTCTCGGTTATTCTAGGCATATCATACCACGCCATCAACAAGGCTGTCAAGAAGCCGTCGCTACAGCCATTCAGAGGCACGTACAGGCGAAAAGAGAGGCAAGCCGTAGGATATTGCACCTAGCCTTGCCCGTTGCCGGGAATTGGCGAAGATCTGGAAGACGCACGGAGAGAGAAGACGAAGCATGGTCTAATTGCCCTTTTTCGCCCTATGTCCCCTTCTCGTCGGGCATGTAGTCTGTCGCCCATTGAATCGCCGTCTCCGCTATGACCTTGCTCAGTTTGACCATATTCTCTAGGGTTTTGCCGTCGGCCTTGATTTTCGCTAACTCACTTCCTAAGGCTTCGAGATCGCCCCGTCTCTCTACTGCCCGAAGGACCGCCGGGAGGCCGTCCCAAAGTTCTGCGAGCATTCGTGTCTGGAGCTCCCGCTGGGCTTGGGCTGCCTGCTCTCGGACCATTGCCGCCTGAACGTCGCTGAAGCGCCGGGAGTATTTACCAGTCGTGACTGGCCTACCGCCGGGCTTCCGAGAGTATCCCGCTCCGTGATGGGAGCAAACTTTATAGCCGGTTCGGGCAGACTTTCTGCACTGTTCGCCGTCTTTCTTGTGTGCCGTGCATCTTGCCATGTCGAAGGGTTCCCTCCCTTACCCCCGCCGTCGATGGGTTAGTGAACCTCGCTGGCGAAGTCCCTGAGCTGGGCCAGCGCCGCCCGTGTCTTGCTCTTGGGCGTGGGCAAAGCCTCTTGCCGCCATTGCCGCCACTCGTTCAGGTTCGCCGTGTTCAGCGTTGTCCACCGCCATCGCAAAGAAGGCAAGCCACCGGGCCGGCTTTCGTCTGGAAATTGCGACTCTGCGGCAAGGTAGATTCCCAAAGCTTCCTCGGACGCTTCAACCGCTTTGCCAAGAGCCTCTTCCAGTCTGTCGATTGACGGCAAGTAAAGCGAACGAAGCTCCCGCTTGGCGTGCTCCTTGGCCTTCGCCTCTACGGCGTCCAGTTCAGTCTTGGCCTCAGCTAGGCGCTGATAGTGGCTCTCGGCTTGGGCCTGCACCTCATCGGCCAGTTGCCGTGCTGCCTTCTCGGCTTCACGCCTGCCCATTAATTCTAGGCCTGTGATTCTGTTTACAAGCAAAGCCTCTTCGCCGCTGATGCGGTGTCTCTCGGCTTCGTGGGCAGCAGCCGCCGTCTCTCTAATGAGTCTTTCCTGCGCCTTGCATTCCAATTCGAGGGTTCTGACTCGCTCCTGCGCCGCTTGCACGCCTGCGTCTTGGCGCCAGTCTGGTATGATGCTTTGTGCCATGTTCCTTACCTCCCAAAGTATTTGGTGATGAATCGATCTGCATAACGTGCTGCCCGTTCTTCGAGCTTTTGCCTATCCGCCACCGGGTCGAGGTCGCAGTTTACGATATCATCCAAGTGATAGACTTCGTGGGCCAACACTCTTGCAAGTTCACGCTCGCTCAGTCCAGTCTTGACGTGCACGGTTCTCTCGATGTCCGTTCGGTAAAACCCGTCGAGATCGCCACCCTCGAAGAAGCAGACGTTGAAGCGCTTGACTAAGCCAATGTCATCAATGAGCGCCCGCCCAATCTCGCTCACCCGCTGCCGGTATGCCGGGTCCACGCTTGTCACGTCCACCGGTCGATACTCGGCTCTGGGCGCCAACTTAATGCCGCTCCGCTGGCATAACTCGTCTAGGCTTGGCGCTTTGGCAATCGCTCGGCATGCGCCGCCTGCTAGTAAGCCTGGGTTATAGTACTCTGTCACGTTCACACTCCCTTTCCATTGATTCTGTTCGCCTTAGCTGGCTTCCTCGCCACCGCCGGGAAGTCGGCTGTCCGGCCCCGATGTCCGCATCGTGGGCACTCCCGCGTTGCTGCGCCGGTGCCCCAAAAGCTGCCGTACTGGTCCGTGAATAGGAATTCTCCCGCCGGCCGTGTTGCGCCGCAGTTAGGGCATCGTCGAATCCGCCATATCGCCATCGGTCGCCCCTTTCTTGGTTGCCCGCTCAGCCTTTAAGCAACTCCAGCACGTCAGGCCGCCGTCATCGCGAATCAGCAATGCATCCTTCCACGCGCCGCAGGAAGGACACTTGAAGTCCCTGCCATCGGGAGATCGCCGCCGTTCTACGAGGTCCCAGCCCTTAGCTGTGTCTGTTGCGGTCATGTTGTCACCCCCTAGAAAGGCTCAGTTTGCGGGTTGCTCTCTATCCGCTCGAAATGCGCCGCAACCATGCAACCCTCGGCAGTGCTGTCGAGCATGCGCGCCAGAAGCCTATTCAGGCTGGGGAGTATCTCAAGGTCTCGGGGAAGCGGATCGCCCACGAATAAGCGCGCCGGTCGCCCCCTCCGTTCCTCGGCGTTCTCAATATAGCCCCTCTCAATCGCTGCCCTCACCCGGCGTAATGCCGTCGCTTTGTCCAACTTCAAGTGCAGGGCTACTGCCTGCACGGTAACACCCCCGCTGTGCCCCTCGGCCAGTTCTGTCACGGCTTCGACTGTCTCCCTCACCGTGGGTGAGACCGTCGCCTCTATGCCCTCGGCCACGAGGTCGGCCACGAGGTCGCGCACATCCTCATAGTCAAGCTCGTTCGCGATGATGCTTCCATCCGGCGCCCGCTCCCGTGTCGCCTGGTGGAGTATGGCATGCGCCCGAATGAGACTGAGGATAGTCCCGAAGTCGCGCCGTAGTCTCACCGCCACGGGGGGAATCAGTTCAGCCAGCGCGGTTGCATAGAGAACAGTCACGTCATGGCAGGCGTGGTTGGACCATGCCTGTAGCTCGTGCCACGGTGTCAGGTCCACGCCGCCGCCACCGCCGCCCGCCAGGGCCAGCAGCACGTCCCGGGTTTGCTCCTTCGTGTCGTTCACCAGAATCGACAGCATCCTCGTCTCGTTCTCTGGATGCAACCTAACCGCCGTCGTGGTCACTATCAGCCCGGTCGGCCCGTCTCGCTCGATAAGGCGAGGCTTCAGCCCGTCTTTCCCTCGCTCGACGGTCTCATACCTCACCTTGCCCTCGCTCAGCAGACTCCGAATCAGGTAACTGGCCATGTCGCCGGACAGCCCCACGGCCTCATAAATGACCAACATCCTATGGGATAGCGGTTCCTGCGAGTAGGCCAGCGCCCGTTCAGACATGGCACTGAGCGCATAGTAGGCCGAAGAGGGGAAAAACTCCAAAACCTTCTCCACCAGAAAAGATTTTCCGCCGCTACTCGGCCCCTTCACAGCCACGGAAATCGGCCGCTCCAATAGCCGGCTTGTGACGGCCAGATACAGAAGTTTGGCCGCTCGCGCCTCGCCTGCAACCCCAGAGCGCGCCAGGTCTCTGGCGAAACGGTCCAGAATGCGGGGGGATCGGGCTAGGTCCGGGGGTTGCGCGGTTGCAGTGAAATTCGAGGGGATAGAGAGGGGTCCCGCTGGCGGGTGGCCGTTGCTGCCAACGGTAGACGCCGTCGTCCATTCTGGCGTCGCTTCTACCAGTGCATGAAGCTGTTCCAGAGTGTGGCCCATGTCTAGCCAGTCACAAATGTCGCCCTTCGGCAACAGTCCCGGCAGTGGAACAACGTGCACGCTGGTAGCTCCCGCCCGATGCACGGACGCCGCTACCTGCTCGGCATGCGTCCGCCCTGGCTGGTCGTTATCGGGAATGACGACTACTGGGCGCCCGGCAAGGTGGGTGCTGTACTCGTCCTTCCACTTCCCGGCGCCGCCCACGTTCGTCGTCGCCAGCAGTCCCAGTGACGCCAGCCGGTCGGCACCTTTTTCCCCTTCCACGATGTAGCACGTCACAGCATAGCGAGCGCGCATCAACTCCGGGAGCCTGTAGGGTACACGCTGCACGCCGTCCAGCTTCCACACCCAGCCGCCGTTGCCGTCCGGTCGGCGTTGCCTGAAGCCCTTCGGATCGTGGCGCAGAACCTGATAGAGCAGCTTCCCGTCGGCGTCGTGGTAGTCGTAGGTCGCCACTACGTGAGACTGGCCCACGTTGCGCCCTGGCGTTGCTACGCCTAGCCGGTTGGCGAGGTCCATCAACCCGCCGCCAGCGTTGCAGACATCACAAAACCAAGCCTGCTTGGCAGGGTTGTACCTAGCCGACGGGCGGTGGTCGGCGTGGGCAGGGCAGAGAAACCGTATCTCGGCGCCGCTCTTGCGCCCGTCGAGCTGCATGACCGCTGCTTCGATTGCGTCGGCGTCGATCATCGCTCTACCCCTGTTGCATCTTCGTGCCGCCCGTGACCTGCGCCGCCAGCCAACGCTCCAGTTCCTCAGCAGGGAAACGAACCAACCGCTTTCCTAAGCGCACTGAGGGGAGCACCCCCCGCGCCGCGAGAGCATAGATGGTCGCTCGGCTGCCGATATTGTACCGCTCGCGAACCTGTTTTTCCGTTAATAGCAACGGCATATTCGCCCCCCAATCTGTCAAATGCATCTTGACTTTCCACTGCTGCTAATATATACTAATTATGACGCCATGTCCAGAGGCTAGGCGTCAGAAAGGGAACATATGACGACACAAGACGACAATAGTCAAAAGAAAAAGAAAACTCGCCATGTTCCGCTCGACATTCGCAAGGCAATTGTGCATCACGCCAAGAGGGGAAGGACGCCCGTAGAGATTTATGACTACCTTGGGCGCCAGCCGGAATTCAAGGACCGGATGCCCAGCCAGCGCTCAGTGCAGCGCGTGGTAAAGGACACACTGCCTCATGACACCTCTGAGGCTTGGAGTCTGGCCCAAGACGAGGGCCCAGATACGGGCCTGATTCTTGAAACACTTGCCGCTGCAATGGAAGGCAGTGAAGGACTCATTAGGCATCTAACTTCCGCACAGGCAAACTGGATCAAAAGGGTTCGCCGTGCAGTCCCGGACCTACGCCCTTGGGTCGCCTACCAAGTGGCAGTAGACTTCCAGAAATGCGCAGAGACCAAGCAGGATACAAGCGATCTTGATGCCTTTCTTGCCTTTGCCCCCTGGCGTAGTGCAGAACACGAAAGACGTTACGATGACGCCAGACAAAAGGGCTATGTTCCCCCCGCTGCTCACGATGTAGTTTTGTTACAGCTTGAATTGCTCAGGGCATGGGCGAAAGAGACGGGAATTATGGAAGGGGAGGATCAGGACAATGGCTAGAGGATCAGTTATCAAACGTGGCGACGCATGGCGAGTAATCGTCGAATTGCCGCCGGACCCGGCCACAGGGAAACGCCGTCAGAGGTTCGAGACGTTCAGCGGGTCGAAGCGGGAGGCGGAGAAGCGGCTAACAGAACTGCTCGGCCTTGTGGACGGCCAGCAACTCGGCGCCAGCCCGAAAATGACGCTCGCTGCCTACCTCGAACGATGGTTACAAGATCACGCCAAAGCGAAGGCCCCCAAGACGTACGAAAGCTATAACTCCCTCTTGCGCGCCTATGTCGTGCCCCACCTCGGCAACGTTCCGCTCGGCAAGCTCACGACTTCGCATCTTGTGCGGCTTTTCACCATCTTGCGGGAAGCGCGCAGGAAGGACAAGCAAGAAGGCGCATTGTCGCCCGCAACCGTCGCCATCGTCCACCGCACCTTACGCGCCGCCTTGAATTCCGCCGTCAAGTGGCAACTTCTCGCCCGTAGCCCGATGCAAGGTGTTGCTGCTCCTTCCGTCCCCAAGAAGGAAATGCGGACGTTCACGGTCCAGCAAGCCCAAGCCTTCCTTGGCGCATCATGCGACGAAGGCTTGAAGTGGGAAACCTTCTTCAACGTCTGGCTTACAACGGGTGCCCGACCGGGCGAATTACGCGCCCTGCGATGGATAGACACGAACCTCGAAAGCGGGATAATGAGCATTCAACAGACAGGTCAACGGATCGAGAAAGTTGGCCGCGTCATAGGTCAACCCAAGACCGCCGGTAGTCGGCGCCCTATCGCCCTCAGCCCTGACGTTGTGGTATTGCTCCTAAGGCACAAGGTTGGCCAGAACGAAATGCGCCTACGGACCGGCCCACTCTGGCAAGACAATAACCTCGTTTTTCCGTCCGACTTAGGTACGATGCTGGAGTCCAAACAAATCCATCAAGCCTTTACCCGCATCTGCGAACGCGCCAACGTGCCCCGCATCCGTCCCTATGACTTGCGCCATTCTTGCGCCAGCCTACTTCTTGCCGCCGGGATTCACCCCAAGATCGTCGCCGAGCGCCTAGGCCATTCGAGCGTTACTTTGACACTCAATACCTACTCTCACGTCCTGCCCGGCTTGCAACAGGACGCCGCGAACACGCTCCAAAGCCTCTTGCGAAGGAAGACCAGTTGAATTCCGTTGCCAATCCGTTGCCAGGGGCCATCTCGGAAAATGCCGGTGGGGAGAAACCATCAAAAATAGGCCAGAAATGGGGCCAAAACAATGAAAAAGGCCCCGTTTTGGGGCCTAAGTGGGTGAGCCGTCCGGGACTCGAACCCGGGACACCCTGATTAAAAGTCAGGTGCTCTGCCTGCTGAGCTAACGGCCCTCGTTGCAGCTTGGTGGAGAGGAGGCGGACACAGGGGATTCAAGGCCTCCGGAGTTGCTGTCCACGCTCAATCACAATTATAATCGACACCTCTCCAGCCTGTCAACCAGCTCTCTCGCCTGCTAAGGCCGGACCCACCAAGCAAATGATCGAATGAGGATAGCCATGTTAGACGGTCACCGCTACTCTCGGTTCGGGGAAGGTCTGAGCTTCCTCTCTCGGTTCCTCTGGCATCACTTCCCCGTCTTCGATGAGTTCTTCCACTACCATTTGGACAACCTCTCGAATATGCTTCAGGGCTTCGTCTCGGGAATGGCCCCAGGTAGCGCCTCCCTTATCCTCGAGAATCGGGCAGTACACGACCCAGCGGTCGTCGTCTGGCTCCACCACTACCCGAAAAACGTAGGTCTTCATAAAGTAACTGCTCCCTCTAAAGCGAGCCCAGCCCTCCTCACTTACAATAGCCGTTAGGATGGGACCTGTGCCATTCCCAGGCGGTTTGCACGATGTCGCGCAATTTGGGGTACTTAGGCGCCCAGCCTAGCTCGCTGCGGATGCGCTCGGAGCTGGCGATGAGGACGGCGGGATCGCCGGGCCGGCGCGGCCCGATGACGGCCGGAATGGGATGTCCCGTGACCTCGCGGGCCGTCTGGACCACCTGGAGCACGCTGAACCCGTTGCCGTTCCCCAGGTTGTAGACCCGGCTGCCCCGGTCCAGATCTCCAAGGGCGAGGATATGGGCCTGGGCCAGGTCGGCCACGTGTATGTAGTCGCGCACGCAGGTACCATCCGCCGTGGGGTAGTCGCCGCCGAACACCTGCACCTTTTCCCGCTGGCCCAAAGCCACCTGCAACACTATGGGGATCAGATGCGACTCGGGAAGATGATCCTCCCCGCGGTGGGAAGTGGCGCCGGCGGCGTTGAAGTAGCGCAGAGCAGCGTAGCGCAGCCCCTCCAGCCTGTCAAACCAGGATAGAATTCGCTCGAGAATATACTTGCTCTCGCCATACGGGCTCCCCGGCACGATGCGCTCGGCCTCGTCGATGGGCATCCTTTCGGGCTGGTCGAAGAGGTTGGCGGTCGACGAGAGGATGAAGCGCTTGACGCCGTGGCCGATGGCCGCTCGCAAGAGGTTGAGGCCGTTGGTGACGTTGTCGCCAACATACTTGAGGGGGAATTGCACCGATTCGCCGACCAGAGTATTCGAGGCGAAATGCATCACCGCCTCCACGCTGTGCTCCTCGAACACGCGATCGATGGCTGCGAAATCGGCCAGGTCGCCCCGGACGAAGGCTGCCCGGGGATGGACGGCCTCCATATGTCCCTGACTGAGGTTATCGAAAACGACCACCTCTTCGCCCGACTGGATCAAATGCTCGGAAACCACCGAGCCTATATAACCGGCGCCGCCAGTCACCAGAATCTTCATACTGCTCCGCCCCCCATTGCCTCTCGATCCATTATTGGCGCATTTCCGGCGTTTGTCAAGGAAGCTGGCATCTCGGCCGCGTGGGAAACCCCCTTGACCGCGCCGCAGAAAGAAGCTAAACTCGGCCACGATGAGAAATGAAGTTTCGACGCCGCGACGAAATCAGACAGATTAGAAACGAGCACGGGAAAGTTTTTCGCACCCTAAGGGATGTGGCGGGGGATGCTTTCTGCTTTGCTGTGATGCTCGGCGCCGACTTCCTGTTTTTCTATAAGGCCATCCTTTACGGGGAGATCTTTTTCGAGCGGGATACCCGTGTCTTCTATTACCCGATGATGGCGAGCTTCAGCGCCGACATCCGCAACTGGCATCTTCCTCTCTGGACTCCCGACATTTTCGCCGGCTTCCCGATCTTCGCCGACGGCGAGGCGGGTCTATTCTACCCGCCGGTAATGGCCCTCTTCTACTTCCTGACGCCAAAGCAAGCGTTTATCTGGACGACGGTCGCGCACTTCTTCATGGCCGGGCTCTTCACCTTCGCCTTTCTCCGCTCCCTCCGGTTGGCTCGATTCGCCTCCCTCGTCGGCGGAATCGTCTTCATGTTCGGCGGCTTCAGCGTTGCCCAGCTCCATCATGTGAACATCAGCAACGGTATGGTCTGGCTTCCGCTCGTTCTCTACTTCGTGGAGCGAGCGCTGCAGAGCCCCGGTCCGAGAAGGCACGTGAACCTGTTGCTGGCAGGCGGAGCGCTTGGCATGCAAGCCCTCACCCTACACGTCAACGTGGTCCTCATGAGTCTGCCGGTGATCCTTGCGTACATCGCCTACCGCATCGTCTTTAGGGGACAGGGGACAGGGGTCAGGGGTCAGGGGATATGGGACGGGAGGCTGAGTACTGAGCGCGGGCATCACGGGGTGGGGGGACTGCCCCCTGACCCCCGGCCCCTGTCCCCCATACCGGCCCCTGTCCCCTACCGCTGGTACGATGGAACGGTTGATTTCGCGAGGCGCTTGGCCATTGCCGGAAGGGTCGTGTTGGGCCGGCTCGCTCTGCTTGTTTGGGCCCTATCTGTCGTTCCTCTAGTTGGTCTTTCCCTTGGCGCTGTAAAGCTGCTGCCCCTATACGAGTTGGGCACCTTTTCCCAGCGCGCTGGCGGTGTGTCGTCGGCGGTTGCGGCCTCCCAGTCGCTACCGGTTTACAACTTCGCCACGTTGATCTTCCCTTATTTCTTCCGCGATGCCTCTAACATCGGCTGGGGGCTCTGGTCGTCGTGGGAGACGAGAATCTATGTCGGCATTCTGCCTCTCATGCTGGCCCTCACGGCCATCATTCTGGTCAGGTCGCGCCTCGTGCTTTTCTTTGCCTTGGCGGCGGCCGGCGCCGTCCTCGTCGGCCTCGGCGACTCCTCTCCCATCAACCTCTACGGGTTCGTCTCCTCGCTGCCCGGCTACAACCTCATACGCGCTCCGGGCAGATACAGCTTTATCTGGACCTTTTCGGTCGCGGTGCTGGCGGCCCACGGCGCAAATTGGCTCCACAATCCGACGATGGGCCGATCTCACCGACGCTTCTTGAGGGACAAATGGAGACCAGTTAAACTCCTAGGGCTCTTCCGACCAGCACTGGCGCTCGTCCTTTTTGCTCTCTTCGCCGCCGCCGCTATCGAGCTCCCGTTGGCCCTGCAGCGTGCGTCAGAATTCGTCGCCGGCCATAGACGGGAGGTGCTCGACCTTGTCCAGCAGCACTATCTATCCCTACCTCGCATGCCCCGAATGCCAGAATACGCCCTCACGCCCGGTCGAGTTTATGATGCCTTAGTCTATTCTCTCAGCTTCGACAGTCCGAGCACAAGATACGGGCTTATCATGGTCGCCGCCTCGGCGGCCATGATAATCGTGGGTTACATGCTGCGAAGGGCCAGGTGGCTTTGGCAGACGGCCGCCGTCATCCTCGTCGCCGGCAATCTGATCATCGTCGGCTGGCAATTCCATCCGACCATCCAAATCGACCAACTGTCCAGCGTTTCCCCGGCCGCCGACTTCTTGCAGAAACAGCGCGGGCTCCATCGGGTGTATGGCAGGGCCGGAACATCGACCGAGCCAAACCTTCTCTTGCCCGCCGGCATAGAGGAGGCCGATGGTTACAGTTCCCTCCCTTACGATAGGCTAGCTCAGTATGTTGCCAAGATGGACCTCGTCGACAACCAGTTGATGGACCTCCTCAACATCCGCTACATTGTTTCCCGAAATCGTTACACTCCCCAGCCATCTTACGAGTACGTTATCTTCCACCCCGACCGGCCAATCCTGGCCAGCAAATGGGGAAATCCAGCATCCAAGGTGTCTTACGGCTTTCCTACCGCCAGATACGACCGTGTTCGCGTCTTGTCGCATCTGCGGTCCGCCGACCAGGTGCCGCAGGGCACGCCCGTGGCCGAGATCAGCCTGTTCGACGAGAACGGTGGCCGGGTGACGGCCAACCTTCTGGCCGGCGTTCATACGGCTGAATGGGCTTATGATCGGCCGGACGTCAAGGCCGTGGTGAAGCACAGCAAACCCCCAAGAGTTGCCTTCGACTGGCCCGAGGCAGGCGCCGCCAATCATCTCTACTACGCCGAGCTTCGCTTCGACCGGCCGGTGGCTGCCCGGCGAGTCGAGGTCTCCTCCTTGTCCCCCAGCATCGACCTGCAGCTGTTCGGTCTTACCCTCGTCGATTCTGCTACGGGCAAGGCCCAGGTGGCGACGAGAAACGAAAACGAGCGCTTCAAGGTCGTCTATCGGGACGCCCAGGTGGTCGTCCGCGAGAACCTGCGTGTCCTGCCGCGCGCCTTTCTGGTACCGGAGGTACGGGTTATCGATCAGCCGAAGAGGATAGTCGACGCGATGTCCACGGAGCCTTTTGACGCTAGGAAGACAGTAATCGTGGAGGAGCGGGATCCTATCGTCGAGTCGTTCCAAAAGATGGGTCGCGAAGGAACCACGTCAGCCGGCGAGGGGGCCGTCAGGATAGAAAGCTACAAGCCCGAGCAGGTTCGCCTATCGGCGGACACGGAGGCCGACGCCTTCCTGGTTTTGAGTGATAGCTTTTATCCTGGCTGGCATGCCACGGTGGATGGAAAGGAGACCAAGATCTACCGGGCTAACTACCTATTCAGGGCCATCATGGTTCCTCAGGGAAAGCACGACATACTGTTCTACTTCGCCCCGGCGTCCTTCCAGCGGGGATTCCTCATCACTCTTACGACGGCCCTGCTGGTCCTCGCGGCCTGGAGCGGCCTCAAGCTCGCCCGGCTGATCCCGATTGGGAAACTGGCATGCTCCGGGCTGTATCGTCTCGGCGTCAAACTACGGTCTCGCCTCAAGCCCAAGCCACAGGATTCGCCCACAGCCGGTTAGGGTCGGAGCCCGCTGTCACCCGGAAGGGTGCGGAGCCCTCGTCCATCGTGTGGATGAGCCGGCGCCCGGCTTACCATCCGGCTACACCTACTGTGTTAGCCAGGTTATGTCATTCACCCCTTGTCCTTCTCGGAAGGACTTTGCCCCTGCACGATCGACGGCAGATCGCCTGCGTAAAGAAGTCCACCGCCTAACTCCTGTCAACAAGCGCCTGAATCTGCAATGCCATCATTGGGCTGTAGCTGTAGGGGCAAAGCGCTCGCAGAGCCAGCTTGGAATGCCCACCCTAGCTCCTTTGCGAGTGCTTTGCCCCAGCCCCGCTTGTAGGAACCACCTCGACTACCTAGCTGACCCTTACGTTCGCCTCAATCGCGGGACTATGTCATCTGGCTATCCTCGATTGGTGCGGTGGCGCAAGGGCAAAGCACTCGCAAACATTGTGGGTCCTGTTAGTCAGACCTGACGTGCGAGCGCTTTGCCCCTACATGCACCACAGCAGCGAATGCGCTGCTCCTAGCCGCTGTAGCGAACACCGGCCACTCAATGGCTGGCTAACTCAACAGTTGCGGTCCGGGGAGCCGGAGCGCATCGCCGGCTCGTATCGCCGGTAACCATTGCGCCCTTGCTCCTTGGTTCGATACATAGCGACATCGGCGTTCTTCAGCAACGTCGCAGCGTCCTCGCCGTCGTCGGGGAAGACGGCGATCCCGATGCTGGCGGTAACCAGCAGCTCGCGGCCATCGAGGACGAATGGCCGCCGCAGCGCGCTGAGAATCCTCTCCACCACCTCCGCCGCCTGTTCAGGCTTTGCCAGTCCGAGGAATAACATCATGAACTCGTCACCCCCCATGCGAGCCACGGTGTCGCTGCTTCGCAGCAGGCAGGTCAGCCTATCGGCGGCATCTTTGAGCACCCGATCCCCCACGTCGTGGCCCAGCGTATCGTTGATACGCTTGAACTCGTCCAGATCGAGTATAGAAACAGCCAGCTTCTGCCTATAGCGGCGCGCCTGAGCCAGCGCTACGCCTATGCGATCGTTGAACAGCGCCCGGTTGGGCAATCCCGTCAGCGGATCACGATAGGCGAGCTGTCTAATGATTTCTTCCGACTGCTTGCGCTCGGTGATGTCGGTGAGAAAGGCGACGGCTGCTGGACCGTCCGGCAGCACGATGTGGGCGACAACCACGTGAACCGGGAACTGTGAACCGTCGCGCCGCTGGCCAACGGACTCGTACTCGCTCGTCAGAAAGCCTTCCGGCTCCCGCGCCTTGATTCTCTCGGCGACGCGTTTCCTCTCGGCTGGGGCAAAGAAATCCGCCACCGCTTGGCCGTGAGCTTCTGTGAGACCTTCATAGCCGAACATCTTCTGACAAGTGGGATTGGCGTACAGCAGAACAGACTGGCGGGTGATGGCAATGCCCATGGGCGACTTCTCGAAGAGGAGGCGAAATCGCTTCTCGCTTTGCTCGAGCGCTTTCTCCGCCCGCTTGCGATCGGTGACGTCCATAAAGTTCCCCAGAGTCGCCCGCTTCCCCCCGTATTCGATGGGGGCGACGGTCTCCATGATCCACCTGACCTCACCGCTCTTGTGAACGATCCGGTACTCGTAAGGCGGCGGATTATCCCCTTTCAGCATCCTGACGGCGCATTCTCTAACAAGGCTCCTGTCCTCAGGCACCACTAGCTCCAGAGGGTCCGCGCCAAGTAGCTCGTTTTCATCGTAACCCGTAAACCTCTGGAACTGCTCGCTGACGAACTGAAACCTGCCTTTATGCACTATGTAGCTACCCAAAGGCGTGCTGCCCACCATGGACCGGAACAAGCCTTCGGCCTGCTTCCGGTCGGTGTAGTCGATGCCGCAACCGATAACGCTCATCAGCGCTCCGTCCGCCTGATGCTCGTTGAAAGAGGTCCATACCAGGGTCCTGAGGGAGCCGTCTTTGGCCGTGAGGGTCGTTTCCTGATTCGTTACGTCGCCGAAGCGCGAGCGCGTGTAGACGTCGATCTCGTCCCGGCGCTCCGCCGGGTAAAGGACATCCCACCAGTTCTGGCCCTCGAGCTCTGCGGGCCAGTAGCCCGTGATGGCCGTCACGGCGTCGTTGACGAAGAGCGTCGTGCCGTCAGGAGCCAGCTCACAGACGATCGCCGGTATGAGCTTGACGAGGTCACGATATCTGCCCTCCGCATCCCCGAGGGTCGCCCTCTCTCTGTTCATCTCCGACCTGCTTTCTACGAACCTGCGCCGGCACGAGAGGCGGCGAGGTCACGACAAGAACTGGCCACAGTAAATAACAGGAATTAAGCGGTAGCCCACACGGTGAGAGCGGCCTATCCGTCGTCCGTAGGGGCGAAGCATTGGCGTTTGGACCTTGGACTAACCCTTCACCCCTCTTCGCCAGTGCTTCGCCCGCCCCGCGCCTGTTCTTCCACGAAGCCTGTTTAACGCGAACAGCCTTGACGCAGCAACAAACCGGGCGGGAGAAGCATTCGCAAAGTTTATTGACAGCTCAGAAGTAGCTGGTTCTGCGAATGCTTCGCCCCTACGCGAATGCGGCAAATTGCCTTCTGCGCCACAGCACCGCGTAACTCCTGTAAATAATAGACCCTTCGCATCGACTGGTCAAGCCCCTGATGTCCCACGAAGAGACGATCTAGTACAATGGTACTTCCCATTTAGGACCAATTGGCTAGTCGCAAAAGGCTATATCTGTGCTAGAATCAGACCATCCTAGCGGGGAGAGGGGAGGCGGTCGGAAACAAGAAGTAACGGGGGCTTAGACCAGCTAGGCAAGAGGAGGGTGGGAGCAACGGCAATGATTACCAACAGTGAGATCTACGGCCCGCGCTCACCTCGCCCGGTATGGGTGTACACGCTTGACTGCGTTTATGCGGGCCTCACCCATCTTTACCGGGGTGAGCACCTGCTCGATTTTCTCAACGACGCCACTGCCAGAGACAAAGGTTTTCTCCAGGTGGAGAGCCTACGTCTGTGGGAACGGTCGGCAGCGTCTCAGGAAAGCGCGCTGTCTGTAGCGGTGAACGTGCACCAGATCCTGCTGGCCTGGGAAGCAGGCGCCAAGCCGCAAGTCGGACCAGAGATGACACGTAAGCGCTCGATCGCCGTTCGCCTCGGGCTTCAAGGTCAGTTAGTCGTGCTAGGAATTCTCCATTGCGCGCCTGCCGAGAGCGTAGTGAATATGCTGCACCGGCGGGAGCGATTCCTTCCTCTGACGGACGTACACCTCAGTCCAGCCACTTGGGACGGTGTGACATCACTGCCCTTCTTGGCCGTGAACAAGGAATACCTGGTATCGGTGCGCGAGGTCGCCATAGCGGCAGTAGATGCCGGTCCAGGTGTCCTTCAAGCAGGATGCAGATGAGAGAGGTAACCACAAGATGGTCACGTTAAATTTCTTTGCCGGTAAGCTGATGGCGATTATGTCGACATCTCATTATCGCGCAGGGGTGTAAGGGAATGAAAAGATAACCACAATGTTTCGTAGGTTCGCGCCATGGGCTAGTTGCCCTGAATGTACGTTAAGCATCGATCCGTGCGCCTGCCATCTGAAGACGGGATTACCGGAGACCCAACAACGCATCGATCTACCCCCGAGCCCATCGGGATCTGTGCTTGTTCGGCTGGCAATGCCCGGAGCTTGGGCGGCTATGTCGTAGTAAACCCTTTCCCACTGATCTGCGCTGACCATTTTCGGCCGGATTTCCCAGCGGTGTGAAAGAGTCTCTGAATGAAGCAAGGAGGTAGATGCGTATCTGCTATGCCGTTCCATATACTGTTGTAGGGAGACACCAGCGCGCTTGAGGAGGTCTTTGCGCTTGTTCCATTCTGTTTGCGTGTAATCGTATTCAGCCATCTTCGTTACTCCTTTGATTGAGGTGATACGGGAAGATGCTAGTAGTCGCCGCTGTCCAGAGTGTTGGTCACCTTGCCATTGGGAGCGACCCGCCATGAACTGGGCGTATCGTCTGCATGGTTTGGCTCTTTCTGTAAGAAATCCGGCACGAATCTCTTGGTCACTCCCTCCGGCGTGGTAATGGAGGCTGCGAAATCGATTTGGGTATCGGCTATCAGCGTGTCCGCTTCCGGGCTGACGGGGAAGTAGTTCCTCGGGTGCTGGCCTCTGTAGCCATCTATGGCTCTCTGGACCTCGGCGATATCCGCGCTCTTGGTCGAGCGGCGGGCGGTGCTAGTCAAGCCCGAAGTGCTCACTGCCACTATTCCCGCCAAGACCGCCAGAGTAGCCATAACCACGGCAAGCTCGAGGGCCGTGAGACCTCGCTGGTTCCCCCATGCTCTGCCAGTGCGCCGCCAAGTCCCCAATCTCCGCTGTCCTTCCCCCGCCTTTCTCGCCACATCCAGGGGCGTACCAGCCAACTCGCCGACCATCGTCCAACCTCGATGGTAGCGGATCCGGCCCTTGTTTGTCGCCACCCATTCCCCAAACCCTACTGTTGCCTAGAAACCCAGCCGAAAAGTCTTGCTGGTTTGGCTGATATGTAGTATAATGCGTCCTAACATGCGAACGGAGGTTTGGTATGTTAGGAAGGCATTCTATGCAGGGTGGATTGTTTGAAGCGGACTATCTTCATCTCGA
>JACPQF010000093.1 GCA_016190625.1 Chloroflexota bacterium
GCATAGAATGCCTTCCTAACATACCAAACCTCCGTTCGCATGTTAGGACGCATTATACTACATATCAGCCAAACCAGCAAGACTTTTCGGCTGGGTTTCTAGACGCTGGCATACAGACCGTAATCTACCGGCCAAAGACGCTGGCCTTGGGCATC
Source organism: Chloroflexota bacterium (assembly GCA_016190625.1). Classification (GTDB taxonomy): domain Bacteria; phylum Chloroflexota; class Dehalococcoidia; order JACPQF01; family JACPQF01; genus JACPQF01. The sequence continues at coordinate 156 of JACPQF010000093.1, forward strand.
GGCTGCAACCGGGGCGTGGGCGAGGACGAGGTCCAGCGCTCGGTTCTCGCCGTTCTGGCGCGAAACAAGCTGACGATCAAGAGCGTGCGAAGCATAGCTACCATCGACTTGAAGGCGGACGAGCCTGGTCTCCGCCGATTCGCCGAGCGTCTGGGCGTGCCCGTTCGGTTTTTTTCCGGCCGCCGAGCTAGACGCCCTTGCCGGGCTGCCCAATCCATCCGAGATGGTCCGTGTCAGCGTGGGGGCGAAAGGGGTGTGCGAGCCGGCGGCGCTCCTGAGTTCGGGCGCCTGCCAGCTACTGGTGCCCAAGCAAAAGGTTGGAGGGGTCACGGTAGCCGTCGCCAGGATCGATTTGGAGCAAAGAACGGGAGCGGATGAGCGATGAACGACAGACTGCCCGAAGGCGGGAGGATCGCGGTAGTGGGCACGGGCCCGGGGGCCGTCGAGCAGATGACAATCCGAGCCCGACAAGCCATCCAAGAATCGGCGGTAGTCGTCGGCTACAAGACCTATGTCGGTCTCATCGAGGGTCTGCTTGCCGGCAAGGAGGTCCTCCAATCGGGCATGCGGAAGTCGACCGGGCCAACGCCGCCGTCGACCTGACGCTGCAGGGCAAGAAGGTCGCCGTCGTCTCCAGCGGCGACGCCGGCATCTACGGAATGGCCGGCCTCGTGCTCGAGGTAATGCACGCTCGCGGGCTGTCCGACCTCGGTGGCGTGGAAATCGTGCCAGGGGTATCGGCGCTCAACGCGGCCGCAGCGCTGCTCGGTGTGCCGCTAATGGGCGATTTCGCCGCCATAAGCCTCAGCGATGCCCCTACGCCCTGGCCCGTCATCCGCAAGCGGCTCGCCCTGGCGGCGGAAGGCGATTTCGTCATCGCCCTTTACATCGCCAGGAGCCACCGGCGGACCACTCAGCTCGCGGAGGCGTGCGCGATCATCGGCTAACATCGCTCCCCCTCGACTCCCGTGGGGGTCGTGACCAGCGCCTATCGGGACTCACAGAGCATCGTGCTGACCGATCTCGCGCATTTGCTTGATTGTGAAGTGGGGATATTCACGACAATCGTCGTCGGTAATTCCTCCACGGTCACGATTGATGACCGCATGGTAACGCCCCGGGGATACGGAAGCAAATATGATTTGTCCGGGCAGGGGGGCTGACCTTTTGGCAATTGCTTGTATTCGCTGTTGACTACGATCTGCCATCGACGAGCAGCTTCGGAACCTACTCTTACTTGAGCCGATGTGAAATCTGGAATATGGCACGCTTCTTGATGTAGCTTAGTATGCTGCCCAACCGGCGGCTACCCTTCAACTAGCGGCATCTTGGAGGAAACGGCAATGGCGGATTACCGGTCGCGGAACATGGCGCCACTGAGCGACGAACAATGGCAGGCTATCGATAAGACGGTCACGGAGGTCGCCAGAAACGACCTGGTGGGCCGGCGGTTCATCCAGGTCTACGGTCCACTGGGACCGGGTGTCCAGACGGCGATCAGCGACGTGTTCACGGGCATAACGGCGGGAAACGTGGACATGCTCGGCGAGAACGAGCAGGCCGACGTGGCCCGGGTGGAGAGACGGAACTTCATTCCTCTGCCCCTTCTTTATAAGGACTTTCGCCTCCACTGGCGGGATATCGAGACCAGCCAGCAATTTGGCGTTCCTTTCGACACAAGCCCGGCTGCCGCGGCGGCGGACTATTGCGCTCACGCCGAAGACAACCTGATCTTCAACGGAAACCCTGCCCTTGGCTACGAGGGGCTGCTGTACGCGGCCGGCCGAATCACCATCACCATGAGCGATTGGGGCCAACTGGGCCGGGCCTTCAGCGATATCGTGGCTGCCACCGAGGCTCTGATCACCGCTGGCTTCTTCGGACCCTATGCCCTGGTGGTCAGCCCTCTGATGTACGCCAGCATGCACAGGGTCTACGAGAACACCGGCGTGCTGGAAATCGACCAGGTTCGCAAGATCGCCACCGCTGGCGTATTCCGCTCGCCCGTGCTTCCCGAGCCCAGCGCCATCGTGGTGGAGACCGGACCGCAGAACCTCGATCTCGTGCTGGCCCAGGATTTTACCACCGCGTTTCTCCAAACCGAGAACATGAACCACTACTTCCGGGTTTTCGAGAGCCTCGCCCTGCGGATCAAGCGTCCTCAGGCCATCTGCGTTCTTGAGAAAGGAACCCGAGCCCCCCGCGGCCGGCGCCCTAGGTCAAGAGAAGAGGAAACGCCAGCGCAGGAAGCCTGAAACTGTCGGATTCGTTTTGCCTCGACCGAGACTCGGCAGATCGTTTGTAAGATTACTCAGGTCGGCTGGTTCAAGGGTGCGCAGCAGGAGACGAAAGGCGTCGACCAGCGGCGCGTAGGCCAACCCGCCCTCAAGGGGGTAGGCTCTCCCTTCGAGCACGGTGAATCCACGTTCCTCGGCCAAAGACAGCACCTCGCGACCGAGGCAGGTCTTGCCGATGCCTGGCTCCCCGGTGAGGAACATCACGCCTCCCTGACCCTCGACGGCAAGGTCCAGTGCCGCGGCAAGGCGTTGCAGTTCCGCCTCTCGACCGACGAAAGGAGAGACCGCTGTAGAGCGACCGTGCCTGATGGGTGTAGAACCGGTTTTAGAGTCGCCCAGATGCCTGACCATCTCCAACCGTCTCCCCGTGCCGGCGCGCTTAGACGCCTGCCGTCAAAGCAATGGTCATATCGGTTTAGGTGGTCGTCATTGCCCGCTATTCGGTGAGAATAACCCTTGAGGTCGTCCTTCCCGTGGAAGGACTCTCGTCAGCCGCGCTGCCCTCTTGGCTTGGCAGGCATACAGTCAGCAGACATTTGTATGATACCATTTGCGACCAGGCGCGTCAACGAGATCAGAGACAGAGTAGGGCCATTTCATTTTATCAGCCCGGGCTTGGCGGGGTAATACCTACGAGAGCCAGCGCTTCCTGAGGATGGGCGGCATTCCGTCGCAGAGCCGCTGCAATGTTAGTCACGCCTGCTAGACGAAGGATCCCGATTGCGGTGGTTTCGTGGCGAAACTTCCATGCATACTCGGCAAAGTGAGCCGTACGATCGACTAACGCCTTCAGTGTTGGGTCGATTCTCAGACACTGCTCTCCGATCTCCTCCAGGCTATGCGTTTTGCGAAAGGGAATGTCATACCACGCAAGAAAGCCCTTCAGGGATTTCTCCACGGCCTGCTGGCAATGAAAAACTGTGTCGCCCAGTAATGGCGGTCGGGCGCCTAATAGGTGTTCTGCGGCGCGTAGATCGTTCGCTGCCTTGATGAACCAAGCCTGCGTCTCGGCGATTCGTGCGGGATCATGCGGCATGTAGTAGCCTCCCCTCTCGCACGACGGTGGCCGGCAGGGAGGCGGCCAGGTGAAGTCTGCTTTTGAAGCGCTCTTCGGTCCATACCAGCACATCAGCGGCCGTTCCCGTACCTCGGAGCACTTGATATGCTAGCCGGCTTCGCTTGCGGTCGTCAGGAGCCGACTCACAAACGACAATTAGCAGGTCAAAGTCGCTATCAGGCCCATAATCGCCGCGCGCCTTCGAGCCGAACAGGTAGATCTGCTCTGGCTGGTAGGCTTCAACCAGGCGCCCGACTATGGTGGCTAAGGCGCTAATCTCTTTCTGGGAAAGATGGGGCAACTCGCGCCTAATCCGTTCCTTGATGCCTCGCGCGTCACTCACGGCGTTTCCCTGCTTCAGAATTGATTTCCTCAATGGCACAGATTCACCCCAGCACCAATCCCTCCGCAGGCTCATCGAGCAGGATGAAGATGTGGCCATTACGGAGATAATTCTCACCGAAATCCTGCAAGGCATCCGAGAAGATCGCGATTTCCGGAAGGTGAAAGACTCCCTGCTAGAGTTCCCCGTGCTGAAGCCCAGCGGCGTAGATACCTACGTGCGAGCGGCAACCGTTTGCAGGGACTGCCGGAAACGTGGCAAGACGCCGAGAAAAACGGTCGATTGCGTCATCGCCGCTATATGCATGGAGAACGATCTGGCCCTTCTTCACATAGACCACGACTTCGATATAATTGCGGCATGTACAGGACTCAAGGTGCTAGCAGCGTAGACGCCACCATGCTCATCTTGCATCGGCTCTACTGTCGCCCGCGGTCATCGCGGTCGAACGTCTTCCCGCCAAGATCGTCCTTGTCGACGATGAGGCAATATGCTATAATGCAAATATGAAACGCACCACAGTTGTGATTCCTGATGACTTAGCCAGCTTACTCGACCTTGAGCGCAGAAGGAGCAATCGTTCGGTCGCCGAGATTATCCGTGAAGCCCTGGCACGCTATCTTGAGGGGGAAGGGATGGAGCCAAGGCGACTTCCTTTTGCCGCTCTTGGGCGAAGTGGCCACCACGACACCGCCCGTGAGGCAGAAGCCATTCTGGAGCGAGAATGGGGAAATGCTGGCAGTAGTTGATACGGGTCCTCTGTACGCTGCGGTCGACGCCGACGATCAGGATCATACTCGCTGCTTGCAGGCGCTAGAGGCTCCTGCGCTCCGGCTCTTCATCCCCGCCCTGGTCGTTGCCGAAGCGACTTATCTGATTGGCAGTCGTCTGGGACCCAAGGTAGAAGGTGCGTTCCTTTCCAGTCTCGCCACCTTTGACGTCGAGGCGCCATCCCCTACCGATTGGCCACGCATCGCGGAGCTGGTCGAGAAGTATGCTGACTTTCCGCTTGGCGGGACTGACGCTTCGGTTATCGCCCTTGCTGAACGACTAGGAACCGACGTGATCATCACCTTGGACCGCCGCCACTTTGGCGCCATACGCCCGGCTCATTCACTGGCATGGCGGCTTCTTCCTGAGTAGGAGCTTTTGGCGGGCGATTGGCTGACCATACGGGGTCGCTTTCCTCGTTCAAGGCAAAGACCATGAGCCTGTTGTTCCCGAACGAGGCATGGAGCCGCCAGTCGTGGGGCGTTCCTCCATCCTTCCGCGATCGTCCAAACGTCAGCCATGGCTGGTGTACAACAGCCTGTCACGATGCAGCCCTTGTGAAAGGCTTCCGCCTGCGAAGAGGCTTGACCCAAGGCCGGGGAGGTGCTACCATTGGCCGAAGATCAGAGTGCTTGATGCTGCCTGCTATTTGAGTATCTTGCCACGTGAGTGAGCTGCTATATGGGGACTTTGAGAGCTTCCAAGAAACGATGTGGGTTTGGGCATGAGAGATAGGATTTCTAGGACCCGCACCTCTACGTCGAACTTCGGGACCGGCAGACGCGAGGGACACGACTCTAGCCCATTCTATTTGCGGTTCACGCCCCCCGAAGTAAGCATGGATGACCTCGTCCACATGCCGCCCTGGCGGCCGGACAATCCCTACGTGTGTGCGGGACTTGCGTGGTATTCCAGACAACTCCGTGGCGCTAGTGGTCACATCACCGCCATATTTCGTGGGCAAGGAATATGAAGAGGCGATGGGACAGGGCCATGTTCCGGCGACCTACTTGGAGTACCTCCACATGCTCCATGCGGTATTCGAGCAGTGCAAGAAGAAGCTGGAGCCTGGGGGTCGTATTGCTGTAAACGTAGCGAACCTAGGCAGAAGACCATATAGGAGCCTGTCTGCCGATGTCATCAGGATCCTGCAGGACGAGCTGGGCTTCTTGCTGAGAGGGGAAGTGATTTGGTCCAAGAGTGATGGGTCAGCCGGGAACTGTGCATGGGGATCTTTCAGACAGGCGACTAATCCTGTTCTGCGCGATATGACCGAACGCATTATCATTGCGAGCAAGGGAAGGTTTGACCGGGCCAAGACAGTAAAGGAGCGAAAGAAACTCGAACTTCCTCATGAGAGCACGTCAACCAGCGATGAGTTTATGGAAGCCACTCTCGACCTGTGGCGGATTCCCGCCGAAAGCGCCACCAAAGTTCGTCACCCGGCTCCATTCCCGGTGGAGTTGCCGCAGCGACTGATTGAAC
>JACPQF010000018.1 GCA_016190625.1 Chloroflexota bacterium
AAAAAGCGGTGGGGAATCGCATCCGCTTTTTGGCACTATGTGGGGGGCAACAGCAGGTCTGGCAAACAATTCAGACCTCCTAGTGGGGACAGAATTCGCGGGTCTCTGCATATTGCCAGTTTTCGGCTGCATTTCTAGGTGTGATGCTGTGTCCGGGTCTCAGCCGCCACGAGTACGCAGCAGGAAATCTGCCCTGTTTAGGGGCTACTTCAGAATCCTCATAGCGTCCTGCAGGAATGCCTGCTCCCCGCCTTTGGGCGCGGCCAGCCAGATGGTCTTGCTTCCCACCTTGTAGAAGAAGTGCTGCTGGCCTAGTCCGACCACAGAGTAGACTGTCGTTCCCTGATACTGGACCTGCTGCAGGTTGGTGAAGACCTGATTTCCCGCCCCGATCTTTGCCGACATCCGGGCGATCAGCTCCGCGGCCTTGGCTTCGGTCGCCACCTCTCCGTACCAGACCGTCCCACTGGCCTGATAGCGGCCGATCCAGGCGCTGCGCAGCTCCACATCTTTACCATGCATTCCCGCCACTTCGTCCAAAGCAGCCGGCCCCGTGACCGTTTGCTGCAGCCGGTAGCCGGCGATGGAAACGGGAGCAGGTCCATCGCTTGCACCCGTAGAGCTAGGGAGCAGGCCCCTTTCGACCAGGACCCAGACGATCGAGCCGAAGAGCAATATGGCAGCCATCAGTCGGACCACGATGGTTACCGTTCCCCGAAGCATCCGTCGCCCTCCTCGTGCCGGTGCGGATCGCCTCATCGCTAGCCTATCAGTCATCGTTAGTCCCCCTCTCTGCGACTTCTGCAAGGGCCTCTCGGAGGTCGGCCAAGGAGAAACGGCCGCCGATCAGAACCGCGCCATCAACCTCGATCACCGGGATCGCATACTTGAATCGCTCGTACACCTTCGGATCGCGGGTGATGTCCACCTCTGTGATAGCCAGGGAAACCTCGTCTGCTATGGCCGTAAGCATCTGTCGCGCTTCCTCGCAGAGATGGCAGCCGTCTTTCGTATAGAACCGGACCTCTATCTGCTTGGGCTGATTGACGCCGAATCTCACAGCGATCCTAAGACTCCTGTTGAGGCTAGCCACGCACCCAGGTAGGCAACCGCCTCCGGCTGAAGCCTCAGCCTCCTGGCATGCCTGACGAACACGGTGTCGGGTAAACATCGTAGGGGCGAACGGCCGTTCGCCCCTACGATTGCTGCCGAATGCCACGCCATTTCCGGGACGCCGAGGCTTCAGCCGGTTTTCACCGCCCACCTTCACGACAGCGCAACTGTCCGACCGCGTCTATGAAAAGCCGCTACTATCCGCTTCTATCCGCGTTAATCCGCGGTTCCATCATCAAGAACTCGTGAATCGACAGCGCTGCTCGCTTGCCCGCACCCATGGCGCTGATCACCGTGGCGGCCCCCGTGACTATGTCGCCGCCGGCCCACACCTTGTCCTTGCTGCTCTTGCCCGTCTCCGGGTCGGCCACCACCGTGCCGTGCCTGTTGAGCTCCAGGCCACGGGTGGTTCGCGTCACCAGCGGATTGGGACTCGTGCCGATCGCCATGATCACGGCATCGACGTCGAGGACAAACTCGCTTCCCGGCTTGATCACCGGCCGGCGGCGCCCGCTGGCGTCGGGCTCGCCCAGCTCCATCTCCAAGCATTTCATGCCGACCACCCAGCCCTTATCGCCCAAGATCTCGACCGGGTTGGTGAGGAACCGGAAAACTATACCTTCATCCTTGGCGTGTTCGAACTCTTCCCGCCGGGCAGGCAGCTCCTCCTCCGAACGGCGGTAGACGATAGACGCTTCCTCGGCGCCCAGCCTGAGCGCCGTCCTAACCGCGTCCATTGCCACGTTACCGCCGCCTACCACGGCTACCCTCTTGCTTCGCTTGATCGGCGTATCGGCTTCGGGGAAAGCGTAAGCCTTCATCAAGTTGGCCCGGGTCAGAAACTCGTTGGCCGAATAAACGCCGTTGAGGTTCTCCCCCGGTATGCCCATGAAGTTGGGCAGCCCGGCGCCCGTGCCCAGGAAGACCACGTCGAAGCCTTCCTCATCGAGAAGCTCATCCACGGTAACGGTGCGGCCGATCACCGAGTCGACGACGATCTCCACGCCGAGGGATCTCACGTAATCAACTTCCGCCCCCACGATCGATTTCGGCAGGCGGAACTCAGGAATGCCGTAGATCAGCACTCCCCCCGGCTTGTGAAGGGCTTCGAAAATGGTAACCGAATGGCCGAGACGGGCCAGATCCGCGGCCGCCGTCAAGCCAGAGGGACCAGCGCCCACGACGGCGACCCTCTTTCCCGTCGGCGTTGGCTTCGCCGGCACCGATGGGTTCTCCTCCATCCGTCTGAGCTCCCAATCGCCCACGTATCGCTCGAGCCGGCCGATGGCGATCGGCGCCCCCTTCTTGCCGACCACGCACAGAGCCTCGCACTGCGATTCCTGGGGACAAACCCGCCCGCAGATCGACGGCAGATTGTTCTTGCTCTTCAAAGCTTTGGCTGCTCCCGGCAGGTCGTTCTCCCGCAGAGCCTTTATGAAATCAGGGATGGGTACGTTGACCGGACATCCCTTCACGCAGGCGGGCTTGGGACAGATTATGCATCTCTCCGCCTCCGCCAGCGCTGTTTCCAGCGAGTAGCCGAGGGTAACCTCCTTGAAGTTCCTCGCCCGTTCCTTGTGGTCTTGCTCCGGCATTGGCTGCCGGTTGAGATTTAGCTTTGCCATCTCTCCTCTCCCTCTACGCCTTCGCCTTCGAGCATTCGCAGGACTCGTGGTGCCGCCAATGCTCGAGGGAGATCTTCTCTTCCTCGACAAAGATCTTCTGGCGAGCGAGAAGCAGATCCCAATCGACCTTGTGTCCGTCAAAATCCGGGCCGTCGACGCAGGCGAACTTGGTCACGCCGTCCACCGAGACCCGGCAGGCGCCGCAGAGACCGGTGCCGTCGACCATGAGAGGATTGAGGCTGACCACCGTAGGCACGCCGAAGGGCTGCGAGGTCAGCGCCACGAACTTCATCATGATCGCCGGACCGATGGCCACCACCCGGTCGATCCGGCAGTCGTCCTCCAGCATCTCCTTGAGGGGCGCGGTAACCAGGCCTTTGCGGCCGTAGCTGCCGTCGTCCGTGCAGACGATCAGCTCGTGGCTGGCGCTGCGCATCATGTCCTCCCAAATGAGAAGGTCCTTGGTGCGGGCGCCCATTATGGTGATGACCTCGTTTCCCGCCTCCTTCATGGCCCGGGCGATAGGATAAGTGGTCGCCACGCCAAATCCACCACCCACCACGACCACTCTGCCAAACTTCTCGACCTCGGTCGGCAGGCCCAGCGGCCCGGCAAAATTGGCGAGGCTGTCGCCTACGCCGAGCTTGGCCATCTGCATGGTGGTCTTGCCCACTTCCATGAAAACCACGGTTATCGTGCCCGCCTTGCGGTCGAAGTCGGCGATGGTCAGCGGTATCCGCTCGCCATCTTCGGCGACACGCAGAATGACGAACTGCCCGGGTTTCGCCCTCTTGGCCACGGCCGGAGCATCGATCTTGAACACGTGAATCGTGTCGGTAAGATCCTCTCTCTCCAGAATCCTGTACAACTCTCTCAACCCTCTTTCATCGTTATGACTGTTCGGCGCCTACCTGACGGAGACCGCCTCGCCGCTTTCCATTACCGACGCAGGCACAACCTTCTCCACCTTGACGGCGCAGACCTTATATTCCGGGATCTTGGATACGGGGTCCAGAGCCGAGTTGGTGAGAATGTTGGCCGCCGCTTCCGCGAAGTGGAAGGTCATGAACACTACGCCGGGAGCGCAGCGCGCCGTCACTTGCGCCTTGACCGCCAGAGCGCCGCGCCGCGAGGCGATCTTCACCATATCGCCATCGCGAATCCCCAGTCTGGCCGCGTCGACCGGATTGATATCCAGAAGCTCCTCCGGACGGATCTTGTCGAGGCCCTTGACTCGGCGAGTCATCGTGCCCGTGTGATAGTGGAAGCGAATCCGGCCCGTGGTGAGAATCAGCGGGTACTCCTCGTCGGTCTCCTCCATCGGCGGCTTGTACTTGATCGGCGTGAACTTACCCTTGCCGCGCGTGAACTTCTCCTTGTGCATGATCGGCGTGCCGGGGTGCTCGGCGGTCGGACACGGCCACTGCAGGCCGCCCTCTTTGTCCAGCCGCTCGTGGCTGATGCCGCCGTAGCTGGGGGTCAGCTTGGCGATCTCGTCCATTATCTCCGCCGAGGAGCGGAAGTCGAAGCCGCCGCTGCCCATGCGCCGCGCTATCTCGCAGGTGATCTCCCAGTCGGCCTTGGCGCTGCCCACCGGCTCGAAAGCCCGGCGCAGCAACTGCACTCGTCGCTCGGTGTTGGTAAAGGTTCCGTCCTTTTCGGCATAGGTCGCCGCGGGCAGAACCACGTCGGCCAGCTTTGCCGTTTCCGTAAGAAAGATGTCCTGTACCACAAAGAAGTCGAGCTTCTTGATAGCCTCTTCCACGTGGCGGGCGTCCGGGTCGCTCAGAACGGGGTTTTCCCCCACCAGATACAGCGCCTTGATCTCGCCATTGTGGGCTGCCCCAAACATCTCGGCTAGGGTCAATCCGGGCTTGTCTTTCAGGGTCACACCCCAGGCCGCCTCGAACTTGGCCTTGACCGTCGCATCGTCTACCCGCTGGTAGGCGGTATAAACGTTGGGCAGCGCCCCCATGTCGCAGGCGCCCTGCACGTTGTTCTGTCCCCGCAGCGGATTGACCCCCGCCGATTCCTTGCCGAGGTTCCCGGTGAGCATGGCGAGATTGGCCACGGCGAGCACATTGTCGGTGCCGTGGGTGTGCTGGGTTATTCCCATGGTGTAGAGGATGGCTGCCGGGCTGTTGGTGGCGTACAGCCTCGCCGCTTCCACGATCTTCGCCAAGGGAACGGCCGTGATCTCGGCGATCTTATCCAGGTCGAGCGAGGCCAGGGATTCCTTGAGTACATCGACGTCCTCGCATCTTTCGGCGATGAACGCCTCGTCCAGCAGGCCTTCCTCCACGATGACCTTCATCATCCCCGCCAGCAGGGCCACGTCGGTGCCGGGCCGCTGCTGCAGCCAGATATCGGCCATGCTGCAGAGATCGATCTGCCGCGGATTGGCCACGATGAGCTTGGCGCCGCTCCGGGCCGCTTTCTTCACCTGCAAGCCGATGATCGGGTGGTTCTCCGTCGTGTTGGAGCCAATAACCAGCAGGCACTTGGACTTCGCGAACTCCTTGATGGAGTTTGTCATGGCGCCGCTGCCGAAGGCTGTGGCCAGACCGGCCACCGTCGGCGCGTGTCAGAGGCGGGCACAATGGTCTATGTTGTTTGTGCCCATCACCGCCCTTCCAAACTTCTGGACTACGTAGTTCTCCTCGTTCGTGCATTTCGCCGAAGAGATCACCGCGAACTCCTGCGGTCTCTTCTGGTACTCCTTGAATTTCTCGGCGATCAGGCCGAGTGCCTCATCCCAGGAGGCCTCGACAAACGTGCCGTCCTTCTTGATCAGCGGCCTCCTAAGGCGGTCTCTGTGGTGGACGAACTCGGTCGCCCCAAACTTGCCCTTGACGCAGAGCTGCCCGTCGTTGACGGACTTCTCGCGGTCGCCATGCACTCGGATGACCTGGTCTCCCTTTATCTCCAGGACCAGACCGCAGCCCACGCCGCAGTAGGGGCAGATGGTTCGCACCTGGCGTTCGGCCACGCCGGCAAACGGGAAGGCTCTCTCCCGAAGCGAGCCGGTCGGACAGAAGTCGACGCAGGTGCCGCAGAACTCGCAGTTGGTTTCCTCCATCGGCCTTTCGAAAGGCGTTCCGATGATGGCCCGGTGGCCGCGATAAATGAAGTCGATGGCTCCCACGTTGCGGATGTCCTGGCAGGCCCGGACGCAGCGGCCACAGAGAATGCAGAGGTCGTGGTCCCGCTCGAAGAACGGATTGCGATCGATATCTCGCTGCCGGCGGTAGGACTTCAGGCGAACTTCTTTTATCCCCAGGAAATCAGATACTCGCTGCAGCTCACAGCGCTCGTTCTTTGGGCAGGTCACGCAGCGGTCGTCCACCGCCACTTGCCGCAAACAGGTATCCGTCGGCCCGCACCGCTCCCGCTTCCAACAAGTCAAGCAGGCATGGGGATGCTCGGCGAGCATCAGCTCCAGCACCTGGCGGCGCAGCGTCTGCACCTGCTCCCCGCTAGCATCGACCACCATTCCTTCGCCCGCGGGGGTGGTGCAGGATGCGGGAAAGCCCCGCATCTTCTCTACCTGCACGAGGCACATACGACAGGCGCCGAACGGCTTGAGGTCGGGATGGTGGCAAAGGGTCGGTATGTAGATGCCGGATTCCTGCGCCGCCTCGAGGACCGTGGCGCCCTTGCGCGCGGTTACCTGCTGTCCATCTATGGTCAAGTTAATGGTTTCCACGTCAACCTCCTGAGCCACTGCGTTGTGGCCCCCTGTGCCGGCCCCAGGCGCCCTCACCTCAACCCTCTCCCCGCTGGGAGAGGGAGCAACCCCACCCCCTCGCTCCCCTCGAACGGAGCAATCTCCCGGCGGAAGCGCAGCCGATCCCCTCTCCCTTTGGGGAAGGGTTAGGGTGAGGGCCTCCTTATGCTACTCTTCAAGATCACATTCCAGACAGCGCCTTGCCTCGGCGATGGCCGTCTCCTCGTCGAAGCCGAGCTCTACCTCGCCGAAACTGCTCAGTCGCTGGGCATCGGCCAGGCAGGGCATGTGATATCGCCGCGCCCCGGCCTCTTCCTCGCTGGCGCCCAGCCTCTTCTGTCCGGCTTCCGGCGGAGCGATTACCTCCTTGATGTTCCCATCGCCACCCAAATACCTGTCGATGGCGATCGCCGCTTCCTTGCCCTGGCCGATGGACTCGATCACCGAGGATGGACCGAGGACGATGTCGCCCGCGGCAAAGACGCCCGAGCGGTGAGCTTCCAAGCTATCGGGGTCGACCTGAATCACGCCACCCCTCGCCACCGGTAGGTTCATGGCCGCCGGAACGTCGCTCGCCTGGCCGATGGCGGCGATGACCGTGTCTGCCTCGACGGCGAACTCGCTGCCTGGTATGGGCTCTGGCCGTCGTCTGCCGGAATTATCGGTGGGACCCAGCTTCATCCGGATGCACTCGACCTTCAGCCTCTGGCCGTCGGCGACGATGCGCGTCGGGTTGGCGAGGAATCTCATGTCCACGCCCTCGTGCAGGGCTTCGTCGATCTCGGTATCCAACGCCGGCATCTCCTGCCGGGTCCGCCGGTAGACCATGGTCACGCTCTTGGCGCCGAGACGCTTGGACGTTCTCGCCGCGTCGATGGCGGCGTTGCCGCCGCCAACCACCACTACCCTGGCTCCCAGATCGAACTTCTTGCCCAGCGCCACGTCTCGCAGGTAAGAGGCGCAGTCGATCACGTGCGGGTTGTCCTCTCCGGCCACGCCCATCTTCATGCCCTTGTGGGCGCCGAGGCCGAGAAACACGGAGTCGAAGCCCTCCTTGAAGAGCTGCTCCACCGACTCAATTCGCGTATTGGTCTTTATCTCCACACCCAGCTTCCGGATGCGCCCAATCTCCCATTCCAGGAGCTCCTTGGGCAAACGGTACTCGGGAATGCCCACTCTCAGCATTCCGCCCGGCTCCGGCAGAGCCTCGAAGATGGTGACGCTGTGTCCCTTGCGCCCGAGATAGTAGGCCACCGTGAGGCCGGCCGGGCCGGAGCCGACCACCGCCACCTTCTTCCCCGTGGGCTTGCCAGCTACCGCCGTTCTAAGCTCGAGATCCGCTGCCCTTTCAGTTACAAACCGCTTGAGGGCGTTTATGGCCACCGGCTCGTCCATCTGTCCCCGGCGGCATTTGACCTCGCAGGGATGGAAGCAGACGCGCCCGCAGATCGTCGGCAAGGGATTGCTTTCCAGAATCACGCCCAGCGCCCCCTCGAAGTCTCCCGCCGAGATGCAGCGGATGTAGCGAGGAATGTCGATCCCCGCCGGACAGGTGTGGGTGCAAGGAGAGCTCACCAGACCCTTGCAAACGGCGGCCGGGCACTTGTGCTTCTTTATGTGGGCTTCATATTCGCTGCGGAAGTGCTTGAGGGTGCTAACCACCGGGTTCGGCGCTCCCCCGCCGAGGGCGCACAGCGAGCCCGCGGAGACGGTCTTGGCCAGCTCCTCCAGCAGGTCCAGGTCTTCCATCTTCCCCCGGCCGCAGGTGATGTCCTCGAGAATGTCGAGCATCTGCTTCGTGCCGACCCGACAGGGGATGCATTTGCCGCACGATTCGCTCTGGGCGAAGCTGAGGAAGAACTTGGCCACGTCGACCATGCAGTTGTCCTCGTCCATCACCACCAGGCCGCCGCTGCCCATCAAGGCGCCCTCGGCCGATAGCGACTCGTAGTCGATGGAAAGATCGAGAAGGCTAGACGGCAAGCAGCCGCCGATGGGTCCCCCGGTTTGGGCCGCCTTGAAGCGCTTCCCCTTGGGAATGCCACCGCCGATCTCGAAGATTATGTCCCGCAGCTTGATGCCCATGGGCACCTCGACGAGACCGCTGTTAGCAATGGTGCCGGTCAGGGCGAACACCTTGGTGCCCTTGCTCTTCTCCGTCCCGATGCTGGCGTACCAGTCACCGCCCTTCAGGATAATGGTGGAAATGCTGGCAAGGGTCTCCACATTGTTGATGTTCGACGGCTTGCCCCAGAGGCCGGCCACCGCCGGGAAAGGCGGGCGAGCGCGTGGCATGCCCCGCTTGCCCTCGATGGAGGCCATGAGAGCGGTCTCCTCGCCGCAGACGAAGGCGCCGGCGCCCTCCTTGATCTCCACGTGGAAGGTGAAGTTGGTGCCGAAGATGTTCTCGCCCAGGTATCCCCTCTCCTCGGCCTGCTTGATGGCGATGCGCATGCGGCGAAGGGCCAGAGGATACTCCGCCCGGCAATAGATGTAGCCGTAGGGAGCGCCGATGGCGTAACCGCCGATCATCAGGCCCTCGAGGACGGCGTGGGGGTCGCCCTCCATCGTCCCCCGGTCCATGAATGCACCCGGGTCGCCCTCGTCGGCGTTGCAGATCATATACTTGACCGGTCCCGGCGAGGCGGCGCAGAAGTCCCATTTCGTGCCAGTAGAGAAGCCGGCGCCGCCCCGGCCGCGCAGGCCAGATTTCTTCACCTCGGTTCTCACCTGCTCGGAAGTCATCTCCAACAGGGCTTTCCGTAGGGCCTGGTAGCCTCCACCGGCGAGATATTCGTCGATGTTCTCCGGGTCTATCTTGCCGCAGTTCTGGAGAACGATCCGCTGCTGGGAGTGGTAGAAGAGGATGTCGTTGTAATAGGGAACCCGCTGGCCGCTGATCGGGTCGACGTAGAGAAGCCTATCGATCAGCTTGCCGCCCAGGATGTGGCTATCGACGATCTCCGGCGCGTCCTCCGAGTCGACCTTGACGTAGAGAACGCCTTCCGGCTCGATCATGACCGTCGGACCCTGCTGGCAGAAGCCGTGGCAGCCGGTGGTCTTGACCTGCACCTGATCCGACAGTCCCCGACGCGCCATCTCCTTCTCGATGTAGTCGTGGATCTTGGGCGCCTGGCCGGATTGGCAAGGACCTCTACAAATGAGCACTGTCTTCTGGCCGGCCCCATTGCCGTTTGACTTGATTCCCGTTGTGGAGTCCAAAGTTTCCTTGTTATCTATCTGATCTATTGCCATCTAGCTCACCCTTGCTTGCGTCCGTCGCCAAGAATCTCGCCGACCTTCTTGGTCGTCATCTCGCCGTAGGTGTTCTTGTCGATAACCATCGTCGGCGCCAGCGCGCAGGCGCCGATGCAGGCGATGGTTTCGAGGCTGTATTCCATGTCCGGTGTGGTATCGCCGGCCCTTATGCCAAGGGTCTTCTCCACCTCGGTCTTGATCCGGGAGCCCCCGCGCACGTGGCAAGCCGTACCCCGGCAGACCATGACCATATGCTTACCCGTCGGCTTGAGCCGGAACTGGGCGTAAAAGGTAATGACGCCAAACAGCTCGCTCTCCGAGATGCCGAGGAACCGCGAGATCACGGCCAGCGACTCCCGCGAAATATAGCCAAACCTCTCCTGCACCTTCTGCAGAATAGGAATTACCGTCCCCTTCTTCCCGGCAAATGGGGCCAGAATCTCTGCTAGCTCGTCTTGCCTTAGATCGGTTTGCATTAGGTCCTCCCACATCCCCGGTAGGGGCCAGCCCTACCGGGTATTGCCCCGTCCGATGCCAAAATACTCGAACCCGAGGTTTCTCATCTCGGTCGGCTCGTAGATATTGCGCCCGTCGATCAGCACCGGCTGGCGCAGCAGTTGCTTGATCCTTATCTTGTCCAGTTGCTTGAACTCGTTCCATTCCGTGACGATCACCAGAGCGTCGCTGCCCATGGCCACGCTGTAGGGGTCAGGACAGAGCATCACTTTGGGCACGAGCTTCGCCGCTACCTCGGCTGCCGCCGGGTCGTAGGCCCGCAGTCGCGCTCCCTCATGCTGGAGGAGATGGATTATCTCCACCGAGGCGGCTCCCCGCATGTCGTCGGTGTCGGGCTTGAAGCTCAGGCCCAACAGGCCGATGATCTTCCCCTCCAGAGGACCGAGGACCTCGCGCAACCGCTGGACGACCACCTTCCGCTGATCCTGATTGATATCCATCACTGCCCTGAGCAACTGGGGATGGCAGCCGTGCACAGCCGCCATGTGGGCGAGAGCCTTCACGTCTTTGGGGAAGCAACTGCCACCATAGCCCACGCCGGCGTCGAGAAAATAGCTGCCGATGCGCCTATCGGTGCCCATTCCTCGAACGACCTCTTTGATATCCGCTCCCAGCTTTTCGCACACGCTCGCGATCTCGTTGATGAAGCTGATCCGCGTGGCGAGAAAGGCGTTGGAGGCGTACTTGATCATCTCGGCGGAGCGCAAATCGGTAATGATAACGTTGCTGTTGAGGGGTGCGTACAACTCCGCCACCCTCTCCGCCGCGCTCCTATCTACCGAGCCGAGCACCACCCGGTCGGGATGCATGAAGTCCTGAATAGCGCTGCCCTCGCGGAGGAACTCGGGATTGGAGACGACGCTGAACTCGGCCTGTGGATTCTCGCGCTCGACAATGCCGGTGACCAGGTCTCCCGTGCCGATGGGCACGGTGCTCTTGTTGATGATTATCTTGTAACTCTCCAAGGCGTGCGCCACGCTGGCGGCGGCAGAACGCACGGCCGTCATGTCGGCCTCACCCTCCGGACCGGACGGACTATCCACGGCGACAAACACGAAATCGGCGCTTCCCACCCCCTCGTCGTAGTTGTCGGTGAAGGTGAGACGCCCGGCCTGTCTGTTTCGCTTGATCAGCTCCTCCAGACCTGGCTCGTAGATCGGGATAAGCCCTTTGCTGAGCTTCTCCAGCTTCTCGACGTCAATGTCGAGACCGACCACGCGATTGCCGAGATCGGAAAAGCAGGCGGCAGTCGTCATGCCGACGTAGCCCATTCCGATCACACAGATCCTTTTCAACCGTCAGTCTCCTTGGAAAAGTGATATCTTGCACAATTCACCCGCCATAGTATACCCGAAAACTAGGGTAGCTGCAACCTTACCATGCGCCAGGGATGTGCCAATTTCTTCACAGGAAGTCTAAGCCGGTCACACGATGGCCGACTGATGATGGGAGACGAAATCCGGCGGGGAAGCGCCCATGGTGACTGTGCCAAATCCGATCGTAATGCCATGGCTGCCAAGCTGCCAAGAGCACGCCACCGTTGATATTGATCGCCTGACCGGTGATATAGGCGGACTGACTGGAGGCTAGGAAAGCAGCGAGGTCAGCCACCTCTTCAACCCTTCCCACTCTGGCCAGCGGGACCTGAGCCCGTTGAATCGTGGCAGCGTAAGCCCTGTCTATCGCCTCGTCCTTGCTCAACCTCCAGTCTTCCTAAAGGGTAGGCCGGCGCGATCCAGGTTTGGTCAATTGGCGTGGCGGCCCAGCTGTTGAAGGAACTCGGCTGGACTTACGATTCTCATTCCTCGAAAGACTCGCAGGGGAAGGATGTGGCGCTTGTCGCCAGACACAATATAATGGGCCTTGGCCTCGACCCCGCACTCCAAGATGCGGTTGTCGTCATCTTTCTGTTTTATGACTGTGACCTTCGTGTTGGGATGTATGACGTGAGTTACGGCCGTTAGGGAGCCGAGCGCCCTTCGGATACTCTGGGCGCTCAGGCCAAACTTCTGGCTAAGGATCCTCTCGACCTCCGCCAAGATAAACGGGGAAACATAGACCTCTATTTCCCCAAAGAAAAGCAAGTCTATCACCTCAGCCGGGGGTCCACCCGGGTGGCTTAGCGCTGAGACGAAGACGTTGGTGTCGATCACCACTCTTGGTTTTTCAACCGCGGTAGGCATCGACAATATCTTCTACTTGACCCTCCGTGATTCCCTTCTCTTTGGCCTTCGTGGTAGCGTAGGCCTGCAGCTTTCTCCATTCCCGTGCGGCAAGGTAACGCCGCAAGGCCTCGCGCAAAAGCCCGCTCCTGGTCTGACCCTCCTCAGCCATAGCTTCCTCTACTTGAGTCATCATCTCTGCGGGCAATGATACGGTGACAGTTTTGGTCGATCTGGTCATTTGGATAGCCTTTCTCACTTGTCGTCAACCGCACTCCTGAGTCAAGTATAGCATGGCCAACGATCCTGTCAACGGCATCTGACCGTACGACTTGAGCCTTTTGCGCTTTCACCCTGAGTCCTTCTGCGGGCTTTGTGCACAGGTTGAAGCTTCCGTCCTTGAGTCCTTCATTGGACAGCAGCATCGGTGTCAGGAATTGCGAAAGAGGTTGACCCTATCACGCGATAAAGATCTGGGAGGCCGCGCCGATAGCGCGCAGCAGTGGCTCAGGATAGATGCCGATAACCGAGACCAGGACCACCAGCACGACCAAAATGACGTTGATCAGCGCCGGCACTGCCAGCGGCCCGGGTTCTTCTGGCGACCTGACGTACATCTGCTTTACCACCCCGAGGTAGTAATACAGAGATATGAAGCTATTGAAGATGGCGACCAGCGCTAACCAGATCATGCCCTGGTCGGCGGCCGCGGTGAACAGATAGAACTTGGAGATGAAGCCTACGAAGAATGGCATCCCCGCCAGAGAGAACAGGGCCGCCAGCATCGCCAGGGCCACAAAGGGAGCGCGGCGGGACAGGCCAGCGTAATCGGCGATATCTTCCTTCTGCGTCAGGTTCTGGTAGACGATAACACAGACGAAGGCCGCCAGGTTGCTCAGGCCATAACCGACAAGGTGCAGCATTATCGCATTGCTCGCCAGCGGCGAAGAGGGCGATAGAGACGCCACTCCCACCAGAACGTAGCCAGCCTGAGCGATGCTGGAGTAGGCCAGCAGACGCTTGATGTTGACCTGCCGCAGAGCCACGAAGTTGCCGATGCACATGGTGGCGACGGCGAGAATCGCCATCAGCAGCCGCCAGGCCTCGACGCTGGGCATAAAAGCCATCGCAAACAGCCGGACCAGCAGAATGAAACCGGCCGCCTTGGACGCCACCGACAGATAGGCGGTAATCGGCGTGGGTGCGCCTTCGTAAACGTCGGGAGCCCACATGTGGAATGGCACGGCTGATACCTTAAAGCCGAGGCCAGCCAAAATCAGAATGATGCCCAGCACCCAGCCGAAGTCCAGTTGTCCCGACTGCTGCAAGGCGGCAAAAATCCCCGCAAAAGTCGTGGTCTTGGTCGCCGCGTAGATCAGACTCATGCCATACAGCATGAGCGCCGATGAGAAGGCGCCGATGATTATGTACTTGATACCAGCTTCGCCGGACTTCGGGTTATTCTTGTCGTAGGACGAGAGGACGTAGAAGGAGAAGCTCACCAGCTCCAACGACACAAAGGCGGTGATCATCTCCCCGGCCGACGCCATCAGCATCATGCCCAGCGTGGCCAGGATTATGAGGCCGTAGTACTCCCCCAGGTGGCTCAGGAAACGCCTGGCATGGTCCAGAGAAGAAAGTATGATCACCACCGCCACGAAGAGGAAGAACACCTTGAACAGCAGGGCGAAATTATCCAGATAGAATAGCTCTTTGTACAGCCTGGGGGTCTGTCCCCAGTAGGCCACGACCACGCCTATGATGACCAGTAGGCCGATGGCGCCGCCCCAGGCCAGCCGGTTCTTCTTGTCGGCGGGGGTGACCATGTCAAGGCCGAAAACGGCAAAGGCGAGTATTACTGCCAGAAACTCGGGTATGAACAACCACCAGCTCATTGGGCACCTACTATCCGCGTTACTATGGGAGCGACGCCACTAGTGATGACCCGGACGAAATGGGTCGGGTAGACGCCGACAAGCACCAGGAAAAAGCCGAGAATGGACATGGCGAACACTTCAGCCCGGCGAGCATCGGGCAGCTTAACCCATCTGGTGTTGAGCGGCCCGAAAAATACCTTGGCCAGCATTCGCAAAACATACACGGCCGTGATGGCCACCGCAATGATGCCAAGGATACCGAGAATGGGGTATGTCTGGAATGTGCCCACAAGGACCATGAACTCGGCCACAAACCCGCTCAAACCGGGCAGGCCGACGCCGGCGAGGCCGGCGAGGGCAAAGAATATGGCGATCACCGGCGCCACCTTGGCCAGTCCACCAAAATCGTTCAAGTCCCGGGTGTGAGCAGAGTCGTAGACACTGCCGACGAGAAGGAAGAAGAGGGCCGTCATGATGCCGTGGGAGAACATCTGGAGAACCGCCCCATTCAGTCCTATTACCGTCAGGGTGCCGATGCCCATGAGCACGTAGCCGCAGTGGCTTACGCTCGAATAGCCGATCAGATACTTGAAGTCCTTCTGGGCTAGGGCGGAGATCGCGCCGTACACCACGTTAATGGTGGCAATGGCGATCAGCACGGGCAGCCAAAACTTCGCTCCCTCGGGCAGAAGAACCATGCCCAGCCTGATTATCCCGTACGCGCCCAGCTTCATCAGCACGCCAGCGTGGAGCATGCTCACGGCCGTAGGCGCAGCGGCGTGGCCACCGGGCGACCAGGTGTGGAAGGGCCACAGACCGCCAAGGACCCCAAATCCCACCATGAAGAAGGCGAAGAAGACGGTCTGAACCCACGGCTCGTACGTCACCTTCTGGAGAACCTCGAGGTCGAATGAGTTGGTTCCGCTGGCAACGTACACCGCCAGGAGCGCCGTCCAGATGAGAACGCTGCCGGCCACCAGATAGAGAGTCAGCTTCATCGCCCCATACTCTTTCCTGGTGCTGCCCCAGATGGCGATGAGCGGATACATCGGAATAACCGCTAGCTCGTAGAAGAAGAAGAACACCAGAGTGTCGATGGAGCCAAAGACGCCAAATACGCCAGCGACTAGCACAAACAGGAAGAAGAGAAACTCCTGCGGCCGGTCCTTGACGTACCACGAGGCGAAGACGCCGCAGAAAATCACGATGGCGGTGAGCAGCATGAGCGGCGCCGATATCCCATCGATGCCTAGTTTGACGGACACGCCAAGGGAGGATATCCATGGATACTGCTCCACGAACTGGAAGCCACCCTTCTGATAGTCGTAGTTGACGAACATATAGGTGGTCAGGACGATGGTGACAAAAGCGGCGATGGCCGCAGCCCACTTGGCTACGGTGGTCTTGTCGCGGGGAATCGCCATGACGATAAGAGCAGTCAGGAACGGAATGACGATGGTTGCTGAAATCAACGGTAGCTCAACCTCCTGCCGCCAGAACTGTCGGCTGCAAGCTCGCCACGACGATGGCGACGACGATCAGTCCGACGACTATGACCAGAGCGTAGTTGTAGACCTTGCCGGTGACGTGATGCTTGAGCTTTTCGCCCACATACAGCGTTAGCCCGGCGCTGCCATCACAGGCGCCATCGCTGACGAACTTCTTGTCGAACCAGGCGATGAATTCGCCAAACTTCAGGGCGAGGTTGTCGATCATCCACTGGTACAGGTCGTCCATGTAATACTTGTTGACGAGCAGCCGGTGAACTCCCGGGAATCGCCGCACCACGGCCTCGGCCCGTATCGCCTTCTTGCCGTACACTAGCCAGCCAAAGAAGATTCCGGCAAGAGCCACAAGAGACGACCCCACCATCAGGCCATAGTTGAACTCTAGATGCTCGGCGGCCTCGCCAGCAGGCACGAGAAAGCCGGCGATGCTGGAATAGCTCGCCTGCAAGCCGAAGACCCTGTCGACGTAGGGCAAAGCCAACCAGCCAGCAGTGACAGCAAGGAAGGCCAGCACTACCAAAGGCAGGGTCATGACCCACGGAGACTCGTGGGCATGCTCGGAATGATGCTTAGGCTCGCCGAAGAAGGTCATCATGATCATTCTGGTCACGTAGAACGCCGTCAGGAAGGCGCCGAACGCAGCCAGAATGAAGAAGACCGGGCCACCTTTGGCCAGGACCACCCCCAAGATCTCGTCTTTGCTCCAGAAGCCGCTGAACAGGGGGAAGCCGGCGAGAGCTAACGCTCCCAGCGAGCAGGTCACGAAGGTGATCTTCATCTTTTTGCGCAGGCCGCCCAACTCGGTCATGTCCTGGGTGCCGGACCCGTGAATAACGCTGCCCGCCGAGAGGAAGAGAAGGGCCTTGAAGAAAGCGTGGGTCATAAGGTGGAACATGGCCGCCGCAAACCCGCCAAAGCCCAGAGACAACATCATATAGCCTAACTGGCCCACTGTGGAGTAGGCCATGACCTTCTTGATGTCGGTCATCACGATGGCGATGGTGCCAGAGATCAGGATCGTGATAAGGCCGATTATCGCAATGACCATCATCGCCCCTTCCGAAGCGGCGTAAAGCGGGAAGGCGCGCGCTACGAGATAGACGCCCGCGGCCACCATCGTGGCAGCGTGGATGAGGGCGCTGACGGGCGTAGGACCCTCCATGGCATCAGGTAGCCACACGTGGAGGGGAAACTGGCCGGACTTGCCCATGGCGCCGAGGAAGATAAGTATGGCGGCTATTGTCAGATAAGGGCCGGTGATCTCGCCGTGCTCGACCATTCCGAAAATGGTCCCCATGTCGAAGGTGCCGGCTTGCTGGAACAGCATAAGTATGCCGATGAACAAGCCGACGTCGCCGATGCGCGTGGTCACAAAGGCTTTCTTGGCCGCCTCCGCCGCCGAGCGCTTCTCCCACCAGAAGCCGATCAGAAGATAGGAGCAAAGGCCCACCAACTCCCAGGCCATGTAGAGAATAAGCAAGTTGTCGGCCAGCACCAGGCCGAGCATCGAGGCCGTGAACAGAGAGAGCACGGCAAAGAACCAGGGATAGCGAGCGTCGCCATGCATGTAGCCCACCGAGTAGAGCTGGATCAGCGTGGCGCAGAGAGTCACGACGCCGAGCATGAGAACGGCGAGATGGTCTACCGTCATGCCCAGCCGGAAGTCGTAATTTCCGACCTCAAACCAGGTCAGGGAGAAATTGACTTCCTTCCAAAACACGGGGAAACGGCCCTCGGCATCCAAGGGAACCTGCTTCGAGAGAAGCTCCCCGAGGATGGGCCAAAACAAAATGAAGCCTATCCCGATCGCCCCAATCGCCACCCAGGCGCCCTTGCCGGGCAATCGTTTGCCGAAGAACGACAGGATTATGAAAGCCAGTATGCAGAGCGCCGGGAGCAGCCAGGCAAATGCCAACATGGTCTAACCCAACTCCTTACCATTTCATGAGATCGATATCGTCCACGCTGATCGAGCTCCGCCCCCGGTAGATCCGGAGAACGATGGCGAGGGCCAGCCCGACTTCGGCCGCGGCGATACAGATCACGAATATGGCGAATATCTGCCCGACAAACTGAGTCGGCGCCAGATACATTGCAAACGCCACCAAATTGATATTCACGGCGTTCAACATCAGCTCGATGGACATCAAGATAACCACCGCGTTGCGGCGGGCGAGAACGCCGTATAGTCCAATCGAGAAGAGCAACGCGCTTAGTCCCAGAAAATGCTGAAGGGTCAGCATCAGCTTCTATCTCCTGCAGCAATGATCACGGCGCCGATGAGGGCGACCAGCAGTACCAGCGACGCGACCTCGAAGGGTATGGCCCAGGTCGTGAACAGGCTCTGTCCCAAGGCGTAGGCATCCACCCGCGTGATCGTGCCAGACGAATGCAGCCACCCCGTCTTCACTATCGTATAGACGAGTGTGCCCAAAAAGACAGCCGCGGCCAGAATCGCAAACGGCTTTTGCGGGTTATCGAGGGTGTCCGTATCCCGCCCTACCCGCGTGAGCATGAGACCGAACAGGACCACCACGGCCACCGCACCGGCGTAAATAAGGACCTGCACCAGTCCGAGGAAGTCGGCCTGGAGGACGAAGAAAACGCCCGCGACCATGACCAAAGCCAGGACGAGAAGCAGGGCGCTGTGAACCACGTTCCGCGCCGACACCACGCCGAGCGCACCCACTACGGCCAGAGCGCCGAAGACATAGAAGATAATCGATGGTGCGTCCACGGTCACGCCTCCTTCCTTCCCGATCCCATCTCGAGGAGACGGCTCAGATTCCGATTTAGTTCCTTTCTGTTGTAGCCCGCCAGCTCGAACTCGTGGGTCATCTTGATGGCGTTGAAGTTGCAAACCTCCACGCAGATCTCGCAGAACGTACAGCGTCCCAAGTTGAGGTTGTACACATCCACGATCTTCTTGCGAGTGCTTGTGCCTTCCTTGGCCTTATCATTGTCCTTCATCGTCACGGTGATCGCCCCCACCGGACATTCTCTGGCGCAAACGCCACAGCCGGTGCAGAACGGCTCGCCCACCCCGGCGTCCCAGAGCAGACCGGGCGCGCCACGGAATCGCTCCTCGATGGTCCGCCTCTGGCTTGGATACTGGATGGTCACCGGACGACGGAACAGCGTGCTCATCGTGGTGGCCATGCCCTTGAGAATGCCTTTCATTGTCCGTCACCCCCGGCAGCCTCTATGAGCAACACGGTCGCCGGACGGACGAAGCTGGCCTGCCGGCTGGTCTGGCGCGACCGCCAAATGGCGTAGCCAAGGACGATGGCCGCAATGCTAACCACGATGGCGATGGCGAAAACCAACCAGCCATAGAGCACGAACATCGCCGTCAGCAGCAGGTTCAAGAACGACAAGGGCAGCAGAGCCTTCCAGGCGAAGCCCATGAGTTGGTCGACCCTGAGGCGGGGCAGCGTGGCCCGCAGCCAGAAGATCAGGAAGACGATGATGTAGGTCTTGATCATGAACCAGACGAAGGGATGCAAACCAGGTCCCTGCCAGCCGCCGAGAAACACGGTCGCACAGATGGCGGCGATGGCGAAGGCGTTTCCATACTCAGCCAGGTAGAACGTCCCCCAGCGCATACCGCTATACTCGATGTGCGGCCCGCCGATCACCTCCGATTCCGCCACGGGGATATCGAAAGGAGTCCGGTTGAGCTCGGCCAGGGAGGCGACAATGTAGATCACGAACGCTATCGGCTGGACGAGAATGAAGGGAAACACATCTTGCTTCTTCACGATCTCGCTCAGGCTCAACGACTCGGCAAGCATGGCCACTCCGAGGATGGCGATCACCAGCGGCAGCTCGTAGCTAACCATCTGGGCCACACAGCGCACGGCGCCGAGGAGTGCGTACTTGTTGTTCGAGGCCCAGCCCGCCATGAACAGGCCGACGATGGCGAGACCAGGCACGGCTACGATGTAAAACAGGCCGAGATCGAGGTTGGCCACCACCCAGTCGCGGGCGAAGGGCACCGCCATGAAGACCAAAAGAACAGGCGCAAACACCACGTAGGGAGCGAAGCGAAACACCCAGTTGTCGGCGGTGGCGGGGATTAGGTCCTCCTTCACGAGAAGCTTAATGGCGTCCGCCGGCGCCTGGAGCGCACCGTGGAAGCCCACCCGCATGGGCCCGAGCCGCATTTGAATGTGTCCCATGACCTTGCGCTCCAGGTAAGTCAAAAACAAAACCGTGAGGAGCACAAAAGAAAGAATGAGGATCACGCCGATGATGCTTATGACCACGGGGTCGAGATAAACGCCCGCTATGTCCATGCTACCGGTCCACCTCCCCGAGCACGATGTCGAGCGAGCCGAGAATCATCACAGAGTCGGCCACATAGGTCCCCTGCAGCATCTGCCGCAAAGCCATAAGGTTGCAGAAGGATGGGGCGCGAATCTTCAGGCGGTAAGGCATGGGACCGCCCTTACTCACCAGATAGACGCCGAAATCGCCCCGAGGACACTCGGTTCTTACGTAGACCTCGCCGGCGGGCGGACGGATAACCCGGGGCGCGTTGCCTATGGTCGGTCCGTCCGGCATCTGCTCCAGGGCCTGCCTGATAATCCTCAGCGACTGATTTACCTCTTCCACCCGAATGACGTAGCGATCGTAGGTGTCGCCGTTGGCGCCGACGGGAATCTCGAACTCGAACCGGTCGTAGATCGAATAGGGGTCATACCGACGAAGATCCACCGCCACCCCCGAAGCCCGCAGAACCGGGCCGCTCAGCCCGAAGTCGATGGCATCCTCCGCCGACATGGGCGAGATGCCCCGCGTCCGGGCGAGGAAGATCTCGTTCTCGCTGAGAAGGTTCACGCAGTCGGAGAGCCCTTGCTCGAGGTAGGGCAGAAGCTCCAGCACCCGCTCTTTGAAATCGGCGGGCACGTCGTACTTGATGCCGCCCACCCTCATGAAGTTATGGGTCAAGCGACCGCCGCCCACAGCCTCGAAGATCTGCTGTATGCGCTCCCGCGCGATGAAGCCATAGAGGAAAGGCGTCAGCGCGCCGGCCTCCATGCCGAAAGTGCCATAGAAAAGGAAGTGGCTGGCTATGCGGTTCAGCTCGTTGAGGGCTACCCGGACGTACTCCGCCCGCTCCGGCACCTGGATGCCCATGAGCTTCTCCACCGCCATGACCAGCGTGTGCTCGCTGTTGAAGGCCGAGAGATAGTCCAGGCGATCGAAGAGAGGGATAACCTGGCGGTAGCCGTAGTTCTCGCACAGCTTCTCCACTCCGCGGTGAAGATAGCCGATGTATGGCTCGCAGTCCACGATCCTCTCGCCGTCGACAGTGACCACAATGCGAAACACCCCATGCGTGCTGGGATGCTGCGGCCCCATATTCAGCATCATGTCGACGGTTGGGAATTCCGTCTCAACCGTTCTTGACATTCGCCTCCTCCTCATCCGAGGGAATCCCGCCAATGGTGAAGCTCTTGAGCAGCGGGTGTCCCTCGAAGCCGTCGATTAGCAGAAGCGTTTTCAAGTGCGGATGGCCCTCGAAGTCGATACCGAACATCTCGGCCGCCTCTCGCTCGTGCCAGTCGGCTCCCTTCCAAACGCCAACCACCGAGGCTAGGCGCGGGTCATCCTTGGCCACCGCAGCCTTGAGCGCCATCTTGTGCCGCTTCGACACCGAGAATAGGTGATAGACCACCTCGAGTCCCTCGCCAAGGTCGACCCCGGAAAGACAGCGCAAATAGTCGAAGCGAAGGTCCGGATCGCTCTTCAGCCGTCGACAGGCCTCCACAGCGCTGGCGGCGGGAATGGTGACGACCAGCTCGCCGAAGGCGGGCTTCGCCTCGAACTCTAACCCCCTCAGGCACCCGGCCACCAGCGGCTGGATCTCCTCCGGAGTCCTCATTCGTGGTAGTAGAACACGGTCGCTATCGGTCATTTGCCGCCATTCCTCTTGGTTCTGGCTTCTGCCTGGATCTTGGCCTGCAGCTCCATCACACCCTTCATCAGGGCCTCCGGCCGCGGGGGACAGCCGGGAACGTAGACGTCCACCGGGATGATCTGGTCCACGCCCTTAACCACCGAATAGGAGCGGATGAAGGGGCCACCGCTGATGGCGCAACTCCCCATGGCAATCACCCACTTGGGCATCGGCATTTGCTCGTAGAGCAGCTTGATTGCCTCCGCCATCTTCGGCGTCACCGTCCCGGCGACGAACATCAGGTCGGCCTGCCGCGGCGAAGGCCACATCACAACGCCGAAGCGGTCGAAGTCGTAATGCGACATATGCGCCGACATCATCTCGATGGCGCAGCAGGCGAGGCCGAAGGTGAGGGGCCACAGCGACGATTTCCTTGCCCAGTCGAAGACGATATCGGTGGAGGTAATTACCACGTTGGAGGGTAGCCGAGAATAAGGGTTCTCGAGCTGACTCCAACTAGGTTTGATTACTTCCACTGCAATACCCCTTTCCGCCAGGCGTAGACGAGTCCGAAGAGCAGGATCGCGATAAAGATCACCATTTCGACTAGGGCGAGCGTTCCCACCTGCTTGAACATAACCGCCCAAGGGTAAAGGAACACGGTTTCGACGTCGAAAATCACGAAGAGGATGGCAAAGAGGTAATACCGGGCCCGAATCTGAGACCAGTTCTGCCCCATGGGGACCATTCCACATTCGTAAATGGAGGCTTTTGCTTCGGTGCGATAGCGGGGCGCCAGTAGGCGGGAAACAAACAAAAGGGCGAACACCAGCCCCAAAGCCACGACGGACGCAATCAGTACGGCGCTATAATCGTTCATCAATTGCAGCCAAGACTCCAGCAAGCGTCCAGAACGTTGACGCCATTGTCATTACTTGCCGTTAACGTGTCGGCCGGCCCAGAGACATACTATACAGGACATTGGCCGGTTTCGTCAAGACGAAATTGTGTATTATTTCTCATTTCCACGCGACAGCACTCCCCCCAGCCTGCTTTTACCTGCTACCACCCGGCTGACGTCTCTTCCCAGCCTGATGCTGTAGTTCATGCCCCGGTCCTCCGGGTAGATCTGGGTCGTATTGGCCAGGTAGAGCCCGCCGACCGGCGTCTCCATCGGCAGCAGCTTCTGCGAGTAGTTGGTGGTGACGATGGGCTGGCCGGAGTCATCGCGAAACAGGCGATAGCTTTCGACCCAGCTCAGGCTGAACTCCGGATTGATCCTCTTGAGATGCGGCTCGTAGGTCTGGAGGAGGTCGCCAGGGGTCTGGCGATAAAGTGGATTGTCCTGCGACAGGTAGTTGGAGAGGTAGACGACGTGCTTCCCGCCGTAGCGCTCGGCGCCAACGAAATTAGTATGCTCGATGACGGCCACGAACGGCATGGTCGGATCGCTGATGTTCAGCCAGTAGATGTGGGAGAGGGGCCGGGCCATGGTCAACACCATACATACCGCCGCCTGATAGGTCGTCGCTTTCAGCCGCTGGACGTAGTCGACCGGCAGATCGGGGACTAGCCGCTCGAAGACCATGGACGGCACCGTGGCGATCACGGCGTCAAATGGCAGGGCATCCTCCGGCAGGTCATGAACATCCTTGGCCAGCCCGTTCTCCTCCCGCCAGGACAGGACCTCGGGACGCTCCAACTGGACGCCGCGCGCCGCCCCGTTCTCCACCGCGATCCGCTCTACGGACGCCTCCGTGAATATGCGGCCGCCAGCGCGAAGAATGGCCCTGGCTAGCTCGTCCACGAGCAGGCCAAAGCTGCCATTCAGGTATCCCAGACGCTCGCTCTGCAGACCCTTCTCCCGCGAGCCGAAGCGTAGCCGCATCTTGCCCCAAAACCAGACCATCCCCACCTTGTCGTAGCTCTCGCCGAACTTCCCCCGCAGCAGCGGCCCCCAGACCACCTCGAAGTTGCGCCGTCCGGCGTACTTAACGATCCAGTCCCTTGCCGTAACGCCCTCGTACTTCTGCCAATTGGCCTGCCGCTGGATATAGACGCTGGCCAGGCCGAGACGCACCCGATTCGGCAGACTGAGCGGCGTGAAATTGAGAAGGTCCCTTGGCGTCACGAAATCCCAGAGGCTGCCATCGCGGAAGAAGCCCACTTTGGAGCTTATCCAGACCAATCTGGAAGCGAGTCCCAGCTCTGCCAGTAGCTCGCGAACGTGAGAATCGCTGGTGAAGATGTGGTGGTAGAACCGCTCGAGGCGCTCTCCTCCCACCTCCAGCGTCCCCACCTGTCCGCCGAGCTGGCTATCCCTTTCCAGAATAGTCACCCGGTGCCCGGCCTTGCCCAGCTCGTAGCCGGCCACCAGCCCGGCCAATCCCCCACCGATGATCCCTATGTTCATAGCACCTCCACCCCTTTTTGGCCTTCGACCGACCTCTGTCGAACGATCTTCTCCAGAGACAGGTTCTCCCGCCAGAGATAGAAAAAGCCCAACAACACCGGCGGCAGCAACAGCGCCGCGTGGAGGACGATGCTGTAGGCCGTAGCCACGTCCTGCCCCACCCGGAACGACATCAGCGTCTTGCTCGCCACCGCCTCGAAGGGGCCGATGCCACCGGGCAGGGAAGGAATCGTGATGCCAATGTTCGCCGTGGAGGTCGCCAGCACGAGCACGTGGAAATCCTGGCGGAACTCGAAGGCGAACATCACCATGTAATACATAGCGGCCTCGGCAAGCCAGGCCAGCAAAGAGGTCAGAAAGACGAGCGCTAGCCGCCGCGGGCTTTGCAGCGCCGCCAGGCCTTCGATGAAAAGACCGAGAATCGTCTCAGCCTTGCCGCTCACACGAGCCGGCAGAAAACGCAGCACGACTCTAACGAGGCCCAGCGTGAGGCGCTTGGAGGAGGCTACCATCAGCAGTACGACGAGGAACCCGCCGAAGAAAGCGGCAGACAGTTGGAGCACACTTTGCAGCCAGCGAAGCTGATCGGACAGCGGAACAAACAGCATTATGACCGCCATGAAGGAGACCAGAGCCAGGCCATCGAACATACGCTCGATTGCCACGGTGGCGAGTATAGAAGACTTGCTGATGCCCTCCTTCTCGCCGAGAATGTAGGTCTTCACGAGCTCACCCAGGCGCGCCGGCAGCACGTCGTTCGCCATGTAGCCGATGACCGTCACGGAGAAGAGCCGGGCGGCGGGGATGGCCTTGAACGGCGAGAGGAGAACCTGCCAGCGCCAGGCCCTGAACCAGACTCCCACAAAGTAGATGCCGACAGCGGGAACGATCCATTTGTAATCGGCGCCGGCAAAGGCCGCGGCCATCTGCTGGAGGTTGGTGCCGCGGAAGAGCCAGACCAAGAAGAAGGCGCTGACGAGGATGGGCAGCCATATGCGTTTTCTTGTCAAGAACTCAGTCCGTTTCTAGCCATCCGGCAGCTCGCCGACCTTCGCAAACGAGACGTTCTCTCGCAGGAACAGGAAGCCGCCGAGTGATGTGATGAGAACATACTGCATGGCGTGAGACACCACGGCGATGGAGAAGGCGACCGCGCTGCCGACGCCAAAGGCGCTAAGGGCCATCTTGGCGAAGAACTGGAACGTCCCCACGTAGCCCGGCGCCGACGGTAACATTATACCAAGGTTCACGAAAACCACAAGAAAGGCGGACGCAAAGAGGGTCTCCAGCCCGCCCAAACTCGTGCCGTTTGGCCCGGTGGCCAGGTGGCTGAAGGCCTTTATGACCAGGTAGTAGCTCATGCCCTCGCAGGCCCAAATCAGAACCGAGATCGCCAGCATGACCAGTATCCGCCGCCGGTCCCGCAGGGCATGCAGGCCGAGGACGAACCGGTCGACGAGGCTTCTCACCGCCGTCGAGAGAGAGCCCAGCAGAGGCCGGAGACAGTAACCGATGGCCCGCAAAGCCAGCTTCTCCTTCAAGATCAAAAAGGCAAGGCCCAGCGTGGCGGCAAGGAAGATGGCGACGCTGAGGATCTCGACCAGCCTGACTTCATCTCTCATCCCGGCTTTGGGGAAGACTAAGATGACCACGACCATGAAGGCTATGAGAGTCCAGCCGTCGAAAACTCGCTCGAGAACGATGGTGGCGAAGCTCAGGGTCTTGCTGATCCCCTCTTTCCTTGCGATATCGTATGCCCGCACGAACTCGCCCACGCGCGCCGGCAGCACGTTGTTGGCGGCGAAGCCGATGATCAGGGAGGAAAACAGGCTAGGAAAGGAGACGACGGCTGTGGGTTCGAGGATCTTCCGCCATCTGAGGGTGCGGAACAAATAGCCGCAGAGAGTGAACAGGGCAGCGGGAACGACGTAGAGGTAGTTGGCGGACACCAGCGCCTCGCCCACCGCCGACCAGGCCTCGTTCCTAACCGCCAGATAAAGAAACAGCGCCGTGAGAGCGAAGCCCAGTCCGATCCTGATCGTCTTCGACAATAGCTCTTCCTACGTCTGGTTTTGCCTTTTGATTCTACCACATCTCGACGAATGCCGCTATTCCAGAACTGTCGGTCGGTTTGGGTCTGCCATGCCAGCTTGCGCTCTCCGCGTGTTTGGTATATTATCCTGGCAGAGAGACGGAGGCGCTGTCATGAAGGAAGACCGCCTTGTTCCCCCGCACGGCGGGTACGCGAATTTGAAGTCCTTCCAGATGGCCGAGATCGTCTACGACGGTACGGTCGTGTTCTGCGACCGCTTCGTCGACCGGCGTTCACGCACCCACGATCAGATGGTCCAGGCGGCGCGCAGTGGCCGGCAGAACATCGCCGAAGGTAGCCAGGCGTCGGGGACGTCGAGGAAGATGGAGCTGAAGCTGGTGGGCGTAGCCCGCGCCAGTTTGGAGGAGCTCCTGCTCGATTTCAAGGATTTCCTCCGCCAGCGCGACCTGCCCCTATGGGACAAGAACCACCCGCAGGCCCAAACCATACGAAAGCTGGCATACGCGCAGGATAGGTCCTATAAGACCTATTCGCCCTATATCGCCGACAGTCCGCCGGAGATAGCCGCCAACACCCTCGTCTGCCTGATCCACCAGACTAACTACCTCTTAGACCAGCAGTTGCGTCAGCTCGAACAGCAGTTCCTCAACGAGGGCGGCTTCACCGAGCGCCTATACCGGCTCCGCTCGCAGGCCCGCAACCGGCCGCTATCCAACTAGGGACCATACCTATAGACGACCCACCAGGCCTTCCCCAGCGCCGTTAGCTCGGCTTCCGTGCCCCCGGGATACAGTCCCTTAACCGTCGCCAGGTCCTTCAGCCGGCTCGGATGCGCGACGAAAACTACCGAGCGGCCCGCTTGAGGGGCAGAAATCGGAGTCTTGGCGTCCTTCCAGTCGACCGCGGTGTTCTTCTTCCCCAGCGCGATGCCGAATTGCACCAGCCTCGACTGGGTGCCGTGGTCGAAGTCGCCGAGCATGACTACGTCATTCCCCGGACCGAGGTCGTGCAGATACCTGGCCACCAGATCGTCCGTCGGCCAATTGTCCCGGGGAGCGTAGTTCAGGAAGTAGTCCGAAAGCTGCTGCCAGGCAAAGAATCCCACGAAAACGGCCACCCCCAGCCAGTACACCCACCGGATCGGACGCTGGCGAAAGAGTCTCTCAGCGCCGAAACCCAGACCGGCAAGGGCGACGCCGATCGCCAGGCTCGCCATCGCCAGGAAAGGCACGGGCCGGTGAAACACCGGCGTCATGTTGGAGCCTACGCCGAGGAGCAGAAACGCCGACCACAACCAGATGCCCCACAGCAGACAGCGCCAATCTCGCAGCCTCAGCGTCAGCGCCGCCACTCCCAGAAACAGCAGCGGCGAAATGAGGGGACCGAACATCGGCCGCCCCTCCCGATACCAGGTATGGGCATCGCCAAAAAGGTTGATGCCCAGGGCCTCCCTTTGCAGATTCTTCCACAGTAAGTCCCCGATGTTCACCGGCGTCTTGACCGACGACGGATCGGTTATGCTAGCCAAGGCGGCGGGGAGCCAGCTCTCTCCCGCCCGCCCGGCCATTTGATCGGAATGCGCCAAGAGATAGGCAAGGTATGGCCCGGTCCCGATGACGTAGCCGGCGGCGACAAACAGAACGCCGGGCAGCAGCCATCGCCACGGTTGAGGGCGGAGGACGAGCAAACCGAACAGGACAAGAGCGATCAGGGCGGGCAGGAGGCGAGGCGGAAAGCCAGCGTTCAGGCCGAGCCCACCGATGACACCCGCCAGGGCCCAGTCGAACCAACTGCCCCTCCGAACGCCGCGAACCAGAAAGGCGGCGGTGCCTGTCCAGGAAATCGAGCTGCTCATGAACATCGTGGTGCGACTGAAATGAACGTGGACCTCTAGCACGGCGAGCAGGAAAGCCGCAACCAACCCGGCTTTCTTCCCACCGATCTCCTTGCCAAGGAGATAGACGAAGAACACTTCGACCGCGCCGAGCAGGGCGTAGGGAAGGCGCAAGGCGGCCACGCTCTGGCCGAACCACGAGTAGATGAATCCCTGGAGGCCAAACCCCACGTTGGATACGCCCTCCCAAACCGGGGTGAAAAGCGGGAGGCTGCCCTCCATGCTGGATTTCAGCGTGTAGAATCCCCCGATGGCCTCGTCAATGAAGAAGCTTGGCAGATCGCCAAGCCGATAAAGCCGGATTGCGAGAGCTGCCGCCAGCACGAGTGCGGGAGGAACCAAGGCGACCCACGTCGACTTCGGCAGCGCCTTCTCCTTCAGCCCTTGCAGCGAGACAGAGCGCGGCCAGTTGGCTACGCCCGCGACGAAAAGGACCAGGCTGGCCAGCCAAAGGAACAGAGCGAGAAATCCCGTAGGAGTAGCGGAGGCTTGTCGCCAACTGACCGCAAACAGGCCGATCGCGATCAATACGACGACGCCCCTGGCGATCACATGCTCGGATTTTGGCGGTTGCTCCACCTTCGCCAGAGGCGGCAGGCGGAATACGACGGCAAACACGGCGGCGGCGGCGACATATATGAGGGCCGACCGCGCCAAAGTCGCCAGGTTGGGCGTGATCAGCGACTGGGCGTAAAAGGCGGCGGCAATGCTCCCCCCCGCCAGGGCAAGCAGCGCCGCGTACAGCGCCAGAGGGCGGCCATCCCGACTTTTCCAGGAAAAGAATGTTCCCATTTTTTCCCCTCAATAGAACGCGAGACGCGAAACCTCATGTCTGACTGCGTCGGCGAGGTACACATTGCCCCTGCCATCCACCGCCAGACCGGCCAGCACCTCCAGGCGCTGCCCCACCAGGGACTTTCCGGAGAAGTTTCCCTGTGGCTGGCCGTTTGAGTTGAACCTCAACACCGCCCGGCTATTGGGAGCGGAGACCACCAGCGTCCCGTCCGGCCCTATCCCGATCTTGGGTTGGGCCTCGCCACCCCGCGCCGGAGTATCCCAGCGCAGCTCGAGGCGTCCCTGAGGATCCCACTTGCTGACGGCGCCGGTTACGCCGTCCACGACGTAGAGGCGGCCAGAGGCATCCACGACCAACCCGGTCGGATCGCGGAACTGCGTCCCGGCGGTCCCGCCCGTCATGGTGGCGACGACCTGCCCATCGCTCGCTAGTTTCAAGACGTGGTCGGCGTCGGCGACGTAGAGATTCCCCTGCGGGTCGAAGGCGAGCGCCCGGGGGCGGGCCAGACTCAGATCGCGTCCCACCTTGCCCAGATAGTCCCCGCCGGCGGAGAATCGCTTGATGCTGCGGTCTACACCGTCGATCACCGCTATTCCCCCCGCGCCATCTACCGCCACCGACCCCGGCGCGCTCAAGTAGCCCTCCGAGCCGGCAGCAGCCCCGAAAACCAGAACGAGGTTGCCGCCGGCGTCGAACTTCTGGACGCGGTGGTTCCCGGTGTCCGCCACGAAGATGTTGCTCTGCCGGTCGGTCGCCACGTCCCGCGGCGCGTTGAACTGGCCTCCGTCCTTGCCCTGGCCTCCCAGCCGCATGACCGCTCTCAGGCCGGAGGCCGTGCCGGCCGGCAGCAGACTGGCGCTGGCCAAAGGCCTAGGATTGGTGATCATTCCCACCCGCTGCTTGTGCGCCCGGTCCCATTTCTCGGCGAAGGTCGCCTCGGGCGCTCTCGCCTTGAGGCGGCTGAAGATGGCCTTTTCGTCGGCATCGCCGGTTTCAATAAACACGATCACGGGGGAATCGGCATAGCGCTCGGCGGCGGCCTTCTCGTCGCCGCTCAAGAACACGGGATTTCGTGCACCCATCTCGTAGGAATCGAACACGAGCCTGGCCAGAGCGTCCGGCGCCGGGGCGATCACCACCGGCGAGGCGTAGGTGGCGCGGTCGATTTCGGCCGCCAGAACTGTCTCTACCGCTAGAGTCTCCGGACGCAGTGGCAGTCGCGCCGGCGCTATGGACCAGAAGCGCTGGAGATTAGCGGCGAGCACCACGGCCAGCAACAGTCCGACGGCGACGGACGGCAGCGCCACCCGCAAGAAACGGCGGCCCGCCGGCCAGAACAGACATCGCACGAACTCGCCCGCCACCACCGCCGCCAGAACCGCCACGAAGGGAACTAGTATCATCAGCCTGGACATGGCAATGTTGAATCCCTGGTAGAACCCGCCGGCGACAACCAAGCCCACGATTAGCCAGATGAGGAGAAAGCGAAAACGCCAGTCGGCCAGCCGCACGAGCGCAGTAACCATGCCGACGGCAGCCAGGGCGGCGCTGACGGGCTCCAGCAGGGAGCCGGAGACGTAGTGGACGGCGGCGGGGTTGTAGTTGAACCCCAACAACCCCTGGAGGGCGCGCTTGGAGGCCACGTCCGCCACAGCCAACCAGTCCCCGCTTCCCCTCGCCACCGAGTTGGATAGCATGGCGTTGATCACGTCCAGTTTGTCGACGGCGAAAATGGGGAAAGTGACCACGGCAAAGCCCGCCGCAGCGAAGAACAGTAGCTTGATCGTCGCCAGCCTCCAGCCGGAAAACAGCACGGCCAGCAGCAGGGCGGCAATGGCGAAGCGCGCCGAGAAGAAGGTGTAGAAGCCGAGGCCGGCGAAGACTCCGGCGAGGAAGATCAGCGCCGAGCTCCGACGGCTGATTCCCGCCGCAGCAGCGCAGGCGGCCAGCACGGGCGGCAGGACAGAATGAATGTTGTTGTAGCCCGTATGAGCGTAGGCGAACAGGTAATGAGAAGAAGCGGCGAAGGCGGCCGCCAAAACCGCCGTGAGAGAGCCAAACATGTGCCGGGCGAACAGATAGAGGGGAACCAGGGTGATAGCTACAACCAGAACGCCGGACAACTTCCAGCCGAACTGATTGATTCCGAAGTAGTCCATCACCAGCGCCTGGTAGGCCGAATCGACCACTGGATGGTAGCCAAACACGCCCTTCTGACTGAACAGGTTGGCCGGTCCCCCCAGGGCGATGGATCTGGCGACGCTAAAGAAGGAGTACTCGTCGCCCAGAGCGGCGTAAGCCGTGCTGGTCAGGTCCCGCACGTTCAGATAGATGAACAGGGCGATCAGCAGGACGACGAAGACGCCCTCCGCCAGTATCTTCGGCCTGAGCGCCGTTTTGATGGCGGCGGTGACGTTGAAGCCGTGCCGCCCGGGTGCCCGCGCCCTGGTCCTTCCCGAGTCCAAAGGGCACCCGGGCGGGAGAGGGTCCCCGCTCCCCACCACATCGGCGGGGGGAGTTACGGCCGCTGGCTCCGACGGGGTACCAAGTGGCCCATCGGTCATGCGGCCAGTAAGCGTGACGCTTCCCATCTGCCGCTGATGCGGAGCGGACGGCACGGGCTCGTCCTCTGTGGTCCGAGGAGCATTCGCAGCATCGTCCCGGCGGAGCAGGAGTTGGAACTGGCCTCCATCCGCTTCGACATTGAGGGCGACCGCCTCATCCTCGTGCTTCGGGCGAAGAGGGAACCACTTGCCACTGATTCCAACAGGGTGGACGACCTCACCCGGTTCGCTTACCGGCGGAGGCCCAACCGGTGGACTGGCTATCTTCTCTGCCACGGTTCCGCCGACCGGAGACAGCACAAGAGCCGGTGGTTCCTCTACGCTTTTCCGTTCCGGACTAGACGCGCCAGCTGAGACCTCTTCTACCCTCTCCCTTGCGGATAAGGGCGAGGGTGAGGCTCCCCTCTTTCTGGACCCGATGAGACCGCGGCGAACGTCGTGGCAGAGCAGGGCGAGGAAGAAAGCCAAAAGACAACCGAGAGCGTAGTAAGGCAGCTCGGGACTATACTTCCCGGCCAGCAGGTATCTTGCCATGTAGCCGGCCGTCGCCAGTCCCGCCAGAGCGAACACGATTTCGCCGGCCAGCCAGGCGGGAGAAGCCGCGCCGCCGCCCTCATCCGCCGCCATCACGCCCCCGTCGCTGCGCTGACTCGCGGGCCGGCTACTAGGAGATACCGCCTTCTTTCTTAGGCAGCGTCGTGACGCCAGCGCAAACAAGACACCGCTCACCGCCAGCAGCGATATGCCGGGGAGCACGCTCCACAATGCCGGGCCGACCGGGACCAGCGGCTTGGAATGAAAGTACTCGCGGACGATGTCTTCGCTCAGGAGGTACTGACCCGAACCCGCGCCTACGGCGGACACGAGCAGGGCGAAGGAGAAAACGGCGGTGGAAATCGAGAACCTTCTTTTCTTGTCCTGCATTTATCACTGCCCCGGGCCAAATTTTTGCAGGCGGTGGTTGTAGGTGTCGGCGACGTAGAGATTGCCCGCCTTGTCGACGTAGAGGCCCACGGGCTGGCGGAACTGCCCAGACGCGACGCCGGCCTCGCCCAGGGCGCCCTGCGGCTTCATGTCCCGGTCGTACCTCACCACCAGGTGCCGTTCGGGCTCCGTGGCGTAGATCGAGCCGTCGGGCGACACAGCCAGATGTCCGCCATTGGCAGCCACCGCTTCCGGCACCCGCCATTGGGCCACGTAGCTGTAGCTGGCGTCGAACTTCTGAATGCGCTTGTTTCCCGCGTCGGCCACCAGAAGACTCCCGTCTTCGAGGACCACGACGTCCACGGGCTCCAGCAACTGCCCGTCTCCGCTGCCCTTCACGCCGAAGGCCCCGACGTATTCGCCCGAGCTGCGATAGATCACGATGCGGCAGCCCCCGGTGTCGGCCACGTAGATGTTATCCTTCCCGTCGATACCCATTCCCCGCGGATGGAAGAACTGACCCTGCGGTCCGGCGAACTTCCCCTTGAACCTGCCATTGTTGTCGAACCGGTGGACCCAGCCGGTCGTCGAGTCGAGAACCAGCACCTGGTTCTGGCTGTCGATAACGATGGCCAGCGGCTCCTGAAACTCGCCGTCGCCATTACCCTTCTTGCCGAACTTTCCGAGGAACTTGCCGCTGGCATCGAACTTCTGGACGCGGGCGTTCGCCGTGTCTACGACAAAGATATTACCATCTCTGTCAACTGCCACGTCTCTCGGCTCGTTGAACTCGCCATCGCCATTGCCCTTCCGACCTATCTCCAACATGGGCTGGACGCGCCGGGATGGCACCACAGGCGCCGGACTGGGGGTAGGAGTGGCAACCGGCGGCGGCTTGGCCACCACGGGAGCGGGCTGCTGGACAACCGGCGTCGGTATGGCAGAGGGGGGAGGGTAGGATCCTTGGGGTGGGAAGAGATACTCCGACGGTATGAGCTCCCGGTTCTTCCCCGGCATTGTCCAGTAGAGGTAGACATGGGAGAACGAATCTCTATCCTGAAAGCGCAAAGTTATGTCATGCAGCCCGGCTTGAAGGTTAACTGGAGCCTCGAGATAGCGGTTGTTCACCTTGTTGTCCACTGCCACTTTCCCATCGATGAAAAGTTGAGAGGAGCTAATGGACTCGGTGCCGAAGGTGTAGCGTCCGGCCGTGGGCGCGTATACCTTCCCCGTCCATTCCACGCTATAGGGCCGGGGAAGGGGAATGACATGAAAGTAGAACGCCACGGACGGGTCGATTTGGGCGAGGGCTGGCGCCCCCTGCCAGTCCGGCGTCCGGTAGTACTTGCCCAGGAGGCCGTTGTTGGTAACCGGCGGCACGAATAGATAGTCAGGGCTGATGACGGCCATCTGGCTCCCCGGCATCTGCCATTTGACCACAAGACCATCGTCTCCCTCCCTCACTCCGGCCGTAAGGCGAAAGGCGTGGTTTCCTTTGGCCAGAGTGACCTGGGCCACGGGGTTTTCCGGCGCTGTTACCAGAGCTGTTTCGTCGAGATAAAGGGTCGCTTCGGTTTTTCCCTCGATGGCGAATTGGTAGGCGCCGTATTGCGGCGCGTAGAGGGTGCCCTGCCATTCGCCTACGAAGGGCGGCGGCAACGGCGTGACCTTGCCCCAGTCGAACTCCGGGCGATCGATCTTTACCGTGGTCGCCGGATCGCCTTCTTTCTCCTCGCCGGGATAGTAGGCACCATTCACTCCCTGGATTCGCTGGATCTCCTCGCGGCTGATGTATGCGTCGAATATCGACGGCGGGCTCCCATATGGCTGATTGGTGACCTCCTCGAACCTGCCGCCCGGATAGTATCGCTTCAATTGATAGTAGGAGGATAGTTGCTGCGGCTCGAGAAAGATGGCCACTCCCTTCTTCTGGGTACGGAGCGGGATGCCATTGGCCACGTCGAACACCTGGTAGGACGGCGCATCCGGCGTGAGAAAGCGAACCGTCGGATGGCCGTTGTAGAGCGAGGAAACGTAGACGTCATAGTCCGCGGACCTCAGATCCCGCAGCCGGTAGGCGATGGCCGTTTCCGCCGTAGAGAACGCATTCCACGAGGCGAAGCTAGCCGCCTGCCGGTGGAAATAGTCGTAGTGGTTCACCCGGCCAACCCAGGCCAGAGCCACCACCACCCCCAACGACCCCACCCCAACCCACAACGGCCTCCTTCCAAGCGCATGTGATAGCCATTCCCATGCGTGTCCATCTGTGTTCATCCTTCCTAAAGAAGGACTCATCTGCGGTTTCAACCGGCGCTGCATATCGAGCGCCTGCCAGAGCAGGCCCAGGGGCACCGCAGCGAAGGCGAAAACAGCCGGAATGACGCCGATCGAGCGCAGAGCCTGGGGCGCCTCGAAGTCTACCGAATAGACCCCGCCGAAGATCATGACGCCGAACATAGCGACGAAGGCAAAATGGGCGGGCTTTCGCCAGTTCCAAAGGCTGTAACCGAAGCCGAGGACGAACAGGGCGGCGGTGAGCTGGTCGAGCATGGGCTCCCCTGGAATGTTATGGCGGCCGTTGGGGTCGCCCCTCACGTTGAACATGAGCAGATGCTTCTGGATATTGCTCCAGAGCGCCGCTTTCCCCTGCTCTTCGGTCTTGCCGGCGAACACCGAGGCCGTGTCCGTGCGGGCGGCGAAGGCCTTGGGATTGTCGTAGGCGTATTTCAGCAGTGGCGAGGCCACTAGCACGGCGGCGAAGACGAAGGCCACGAGGCCGGGAAGCGCGGTCCGGAAGCTACGAAGCTCGAAGATGAGCTTGCTGGCCAAGAACAGGACTATGACCACCGGAAAGAGGCGAAAAGCCATGTAGGAATGCGCTCCCAGACCGAGGGCAAGCCCTCCCAGAGCGAAGTCGGTGGCTTTCTTAGTGCGAAAGCCCCGCTCGAGAAAGTAGAGGCTGGCGCAGGCGAGTAATGGCAGAAAGGCGGCGTCGAAGGCGATCCGGCTGAAGTTGACGTGCCAGCGGGATACCGCCAGCAGAAAGGCTCCTACCAGAGCCGCGTGGGGTCCGAAGAACTGGCGCAGGAGCCGGTAGAATACCGGAATGGTCAGCACCCCCACCACCGCCGCGGTCAGCCGCAGCGCGAATAGATCCGCTCCCAACAGTTTGAAGAAGAGGGCGTTGACGTAGAACGATAGAGCGGCGCGGCCGAAATTGGCCTCGAAGTAGACGGGGAAAGCCTTTCCTGCCGCCACCGTCATGGAGTCCAGCCCGTTCACCGCCTCGTCGAACCAAACGCCGAAGGGCATGCTGTCCAGAGAAGGGAAGCGCATGTAGGCCGCCACAAGGGTGATGACGACGATCGCCACGAGCTCCCAGTTGGGAGTCCAATCCCTACGTGCTTCGGCGGGTCCACGTCCGGCTGAAGCCTCGACGTCCTGAGTTGAAGTTCTGGCTATAACCTCGACATACTTGCCTGTTGCCCCGGACGTTGAGGCTTTAGCCGGAAACGCCCTTCGACCCGACAGGCCGGCCGCAGAATCCCAGGCCCGCACGGCTACGACAAAGAAGACAACACCGCCGAGGAAAGCGAGCCAGCCATGGAGGGGTATCAGATTGCCCTTGAGGGTGGACAGAGCGTAAATGCCGAGTGCAATGGCGAAAAGGCCGCAGGTCATCGCCGACCAGAGAGCGCTCAGGGATAGGCTCTTCCCCGCAGGGGCAACGCCACCCGAAACCGTCCCGCCCCGCGGAAACGCAACCAGGAGCAGAGCGCAGCCGACTCCGAAGACGAACAGGGCGTCGGAGATGAACGGCCTGCTCGCCATGAAGTTCTGACCCAGGGCGCCTGCGCCAATCGCGAGCAGGCCAAGCAGAAGGCTTTTGCTGGATTTGCGTCGGTAAGGCACTAGACCCTACTTCAATGCTTCAAACTTCTGAATCCGATGGTTTCCCGAGTCCGCCACGTAGATGTTGCCCGCGGCGTCCGTCGTCACGCCGATGGGCAGGTTGAACGAGCTGCTGTCCGTGCCCGGCTTGTTGATAACGGCCAGCAGGGTTCCTCCCGGCGAGAAACGAAGCAGCCTATGGTTTTCCGGGTCAGCCACTAACACGTTCCCCGCTGGCTCGACCGCCAGGTGAGGCTTGTTCATCACTCCCGTGCTCTCCCAGCCGTTAACGGGTATCTGGGCGACGAACCGGAAGTCCTTATCAAACTTCTGGATGCGGTGATTCCAGGTGTCGGCCACATAGATAGTGCCTTCGACGTCGACGCCTATTCCCACCGGCTCGAGGAACTGGCCCTCACGACTGCCTATGCCGCCGAAGGCGCCGAGAAACTCCCCCCGGGAGTTGAACTTCTGCACCCGGTGGTTGCCCGTATCTGTCACGTAAAGATTTCCCTCGCCATCTACGGCGATACCCCGCGGACCGTAGAACTTGCCGCCGTTGCCCGGCGCCACACCCTTGGTATCGACGTTCTCGCCCCACTTGGCGACAAACCGCAGCTCGGAGTCGAACTTCTGGACCCGGTGGTTCCAGGTATCCGCTACGTAGACGAAGCCCTCGGCGTCGACGGCGATGCCCCAGGCGCCGCCGGTGTTGGGCATGAACTCGCCCTCGCCGGTGCCCTCTCGTCCGACCTGAGCCAGGAACTTGCCCGTGGCGTCGAACTTCTCGACGCGGCGGTTGAGGCTATCCATCACGTAGACGTTGCCCTGTTTGTCGACCGCCACCGCCTTTGGTTCGCTCAATTGCCCGGTAGCGCTGCCCTTGGTCCCGATGGTGATCACGCTTCTTACATTAAGCTGCCGCTCGGTGTATTCCCGTGGTGGCTCTGGCGGCGCCGCCCGCGTGATGGTCGTCCCCACCAGATCCTTTTGCACGTAGAACTGGCCATTTTCCGAGCCGAGCTGGTTGGGAATGTCGCGATAGAGGAGATACCTCCACCATCGCCCCCAGTTGGCGCCATCGAAAAGGCTATTCCAGAAGCCGCCGGGAGTCAGACCGCGGTAGTCCTCGGGAAACCACCACCGGTGGTGGTACTTCTGCGGCAAGCCGTACTTGGTCAGGAAGGGCTTCGCTTTGTCTGCGTTGCCGTCGTGCAACAGGAGTATGGAGCCAATCGGTGGGCCGCCGATGTTGGACAGGACAGGATAGTCGACGTTCTTGTAGTCCCGCAGGTACCAGGCCCAGGGCCAGGAGAAGCCGCCGTTGGCATCCACGGTGATCTTG
Organism: Chloroflexota bacterium; assembly: GCA_016190625.1. Taxonomy (GTDB): domain Bacteria; phylum Chloroflexota; class Dehalococcoidia; order JACPQF01; family JACPQF01; genus JACPQF01. Next base: position 37,572 of record JACPQF010000018.1, read on the forward strand.
AGGTCCTTGCCCTGCCCGGACCGCAGGGCGATCCGGTCTATTTCCTCCTTGATCTTGGGAACCTCGGGTGAGGTCTGAGTGTAGACGAGCATCTCTACCGGTATATCCCCGTTCTTGTAGGTAACCAAAAAGGCAGAGCGCACAGTGAGAAGGAACATGACGGCGATGGCCACGAAGCCAAGCACTTGCAGGCTGCGAGCGAGGCCCAGCTTCGACCCGGCCTGCGCCGCCACGGCCAGACCAATCGCCACGAGTAGCACCAGCCCGATGCCCGACGGGTTCATCCCCACGGCTGCCGAAGCGTTGGCCGGTCCAATCACCCGAAACACTGCCAGCATTCCGATTAGCAGAGCGGGGATAAGCAGGGCAAGAGTCAGGCTGTGTCGGTTCAACAGCGTTCGCCAGCGGACCTTGTCGATCATCTCTCCCAGGAAATCGGCGGCAAGCAGGATGAGTGGCAGCGACATGTGGAGAAGCAGCCAGGGCATCTTCTCTCCAGCCACGGCATAGGCGATAGCGGCGAGAATTGACCAGTAGATCAGAAACAGCGCGAAAATGTTTCGTTTTCGCGCGTAATAGACCATCGCTACTAGCGCCAGCGCCACCGGCAGGAACTCATAGACGGCCAGAAGGATAAGATAGTAATACTGGGGCTGGTCTCCCCGCTTCACCCCGTGTTGAAGAAGCCAGTAACCCAGAGAGCCCCAGATCCCGGTGCCAAACCCGGGGATGTTGGTGAAAAAGGTAGTGTACAGAAGCACGTAGATGGCATAGAAGATGCCCGCCGAGATCACCCAGGCTCGTCTGAAGACCCAGTAACCGATCACCCCCGTGATCGCCAAAGCAGCGGTCACGACCAGTCCCCCAGCTAGGCCGTTATTGGATACATTAATATCTATCTTCAAGGGCTGCCTTGCAAGAATGGCGCTCAAACCGAGGACTACGCTCAGGGCGTAGAAGCACGCCATGAATACCTGCGCCCAGATCCGCCCCAATAGCCTGCCCACCCCATAAGCGATCAGCGCCCCGATCAAAATAGCGGCTAGATTGAAGAGAAACAACCCCAGAATGCTGGCCGGCACCGTGATGGACAGTAGTGATGTTTGACCGAGGAAGTTCAGGTTCAGGCGTTGCTGGATTATCGTCACCCCAGCCGAGAGCTGGGGAACATAGAAGGTGCCCAAAAACAGGGCCAGGAGCAGCGGCAGGGAATCGACTGCAAGCTGAACGTGTTTCCGTGAAAGCCGCACGAGCAGCCAAATGCCACCAGCCACCGGGCCAAGAGAGAGGATGATAATATGAAACGTCAAGTCAAGTCGCAGGAGCCGCCCAAGGCCGAGGCCCACGAGATAATAGACGAAGAGATAAAGAGTGACCGAGGTAATCTCCTTGGCGGTCAAGTTAAGACGCAGGATCCGCCCGATGCCAAGAACCAGCATAAATGGGATGAAAATCGCAAGGGTGATGAAGGCAACCTCTTTGGTGGCGAAGCTCAGGCTCACGACGGCCGCGGCGATGTATAGGTAGCTGTTCCTGCGCTCCGCCACATAACGCCACAGGGCGATGACCAGTAGCATGGTCCAAACGGCGATGTAGATGTCGTTTCTGGCGAAACGGCTGTAGTAGAGCATGTCGGGCGAGAAAGTGAGCATGACTGCCGCCAGAATGGCCCCGGTGCGTCCGAGGAAACCGCGCAGGAAATAGGGCAAAGCTACGAGGACGGTGCCAAACAGGGCGGGGACGATGCGCGCCGTGTAGTCGCTGACGCCAAACAAGAAGTAACCAAGGGCAATGGCATGGAACTGGAACGGCCCGTGCATCATCGGGTCGTGCTGGTAGCCCCGTCCCGAAAACAGGTAGTAGGAGTAGAGCGCGTGGAGACTCTCATCATGATGGAGCGCCCTCGTCCCGAGGTCCCAGAACCGCAGGGTCGCGGCGACCAGCACCAGCGCCGCATAGGCGGCGATCTCCCAGTTGAGCGAGATAGCACCAAAGACGGGCAGACCGAGGGCCGAGCCTCTGGCAGTCGCCCCTTCGTCGATTATTGCGGGTCGTTCCATTGTCTGAGACATGCGCAGTCGCCTTTCACTTTTGCAGATACAGCATCATCGGCTCGGCCTGCCGTGTTTCGGGCGCGTCTCCGAACATCAGCCAGCGCCACAGTCCTCGCAGATTGCCCGCGTCGCCATTCCAAATGCTGCCGAGCGCGGCTTTTCGGGCGTAGTAGTCCTCGAGCTTGACATCCGGCGGCGGTTCCACCGGCCAGAAAATGGCCTGTGTGCCCGGCTTAGGCTTCGCCGTGTACTCCACCGATAGGTAGTTCCTCAGGTACCACTGAATAGGCAGCCTCAGGCCCGGCTCCACGGCAATACTGATGCTCTTCCCCAAGAATTTGGCAGTCGCCACGTCATCCACTTCACTAACGGCGTCCACCAGAGACCGGGACGTCGTCCTTCCCGGCAGGCCAGCCAGACCCCGATCTTCAGTCCCGGCGAAGGCGGTCCGCCAGGTCGAGTGAACGGAGTAGCCCAGTAGCAAGACCAGGCCGACGAGCACCGCCCTGCGGCTCACCCGCTTACCTCCATAGACTAGCGAGGCCAGGACGAGAGTGGCGGCAATAGTCAATGCCAAGAGCGCAAGTGTCCACTGGTACCACATGGCCACCTGACCTTTCCGCGTCAGGTCGTCAAACGCGAGGAAGGCGTAAACCAGCAAGGGCGCCGCGCCCAGGAGGAGCCAATCGCCAACGCCCGTTTGCCGCTCGCCGGTTGCTGCGCAGGTGAGACGGGCATCGCCCCAGCGCAGTTCGCCGACGAGCGCGCCGGCGAGAAGGGTCAATGGCAGCACAGAGGCGATCAATTGGCCGCCATATTTGTCGGCAGCAAAGGCGCCGACGAGGACGCCAGCTAGGGACCAAAACACCAGAAGGCCCGCCAAACCAGGCGATCGCCGGCTCGAAGGCTTCAGCCACAGCCGAACGTAGTAGACAGCGGCCGCCAGGCCAAACATGGTGACCAGCGGCTCGATGCCAAACAGCAGTTGCAGATGATAGTACCAGGGTCTGCCATCCGGCACGAGGTTGAACTGGGCGATCCAAGCCGACAACGCCGGCAGTCTCAACCCGAAAAGATCGCCGAGAAAACCGGTAGCCACGAGGACGAACCCACCGATCAGGACGATGGCCGTTAGCTTGGCGGTCTCCCGATCTTCCCTGAAGCCGCGCCAGGCCTGGGCGTACTCGTTTGATTTCTTGCCTAGAGCTGCCAACAAGGCGAAGAACACGGCCAGAACAAGGAGAGTGGACAGGCCGGGAGCGCCGGAGTTTAGAAACAGGGCGACGAGGCCGGCGCCAGCCACCGCCCACCGGGGCTTCTTCTCGTCGACGTAGCGGAGGAGGCAAATGAGAAGGCCGAGGCTCAGGGCAGCGGCGAAGATGTCGCCCGAAAGCGTCCGCGAGTAAGATACGAAAGTCGGCGACACTGCCAGGAACAGCGATGCCATTACGGCGCCGAGCCGGCCAAGCCGGTCCCGTAGGAGCCACGGCAGCAAGACCATCGCCGATCCGATGGCCGTGGGCGCCAGCCGCGCAATCGCGTCGTTGTCGCCCAGGCCGAAAAAGGAAAGGGCAGCGGCGAGAGTGACGAGAGGCTCTGGCGAGACCGGCGGGATTTCTCCCCGGATTAATTGCCAGGCCCCCAGCGCTCGCGTCGCCTCCCCCGGGTCGAGGGGAGCGCCGCCGAGGTGGGCGAGGCGAATGGCCAGTCCGACGACGAAGATAGCGCCAAAGGCCGCCATCTCGGCTGTGAGGACACCGCGCAGGGTCGATGAGGTGCGAAGCGCCGCAGACTGGACCGGAGCCGCAACCGCCGGCACGTTCCGCCTGGCCAGGCGGGCCCGCCTGCGCCTATCCGCGTTGACCCTTCCGTTTTCGGGTGTGGACATCGCTGCCTGTTCTAGCGCCTCACCTTGTATATGGCGGTAGTCTCGTTCCTGAACACCGTATCCATAAAGGCGGCAAACCGGTCGAGGGCTGGCTGCCCATACTTGCTGCGTTCCAGATGGCCAGCGTAAACGTACGTCGCCTTATACTTGGCCAGCAGCGTCAGGACCTGAGCCCGGTCGACGCTGCGGTATATCGTATCCAGATCCTCGGCCCGGCCCACGTAGGCTTTGTCGGAACCTCGCCACTGCCATTCGTGCCCGGCCCAGCCAAGGATGGTCGGCAGGCCGGTGCGGGTGGCCACCCTCGCATACTCGGAATATTGTCCGCCCGTGGCTTCGACGACCACGCTGCCGGCGGGCGCGTTGTCCATCAGCCACTGGATCGCCTGGTGCTCGCCGGGGTTCTCCCTCTTCACGTAGGCCGTGCCGTCGAGAGTGGGCGGACCGGCGAAGCCATTGGTCTTGCTGAACACCGACGCCACGGGATAAACCAGGGCTCCCACCAACAAGACGCCCACCAGACCTAACAGCGCAAAGCCGACCGGCCTCCAACCCCCCCTAAGCAGGCGGAGGCTGACGTAGTATAACCCATAGGCAGACGCC
>JACPQF010000089.1 GCA_016190625.1 Chloroflexota bacterium
AAAAAGCGGTGGGGAATCGCATCCGCTTTTTGGCACTATGTGGGGGGCAACAGCAGGTCTGGCAAACAATTCAGACCTCCTAGTGGGGACAGAATTCGCGGGTCTCTGCATATTGCCAGTTTTCGGCTGCATTTCTAGGCCGGTACGGGCAAGCCACGGAACAGATCGCCCGGCCCAACCAGCATGGCTCCTTGCTCTTCGGCCAGTTCGATCAGCCGTTGGGTAAAGCCTCCCGCCGAGAACAGGACGTAGCGCGGAGCCGCCTGCCAGCGGCCGTGGGGAACCCGCTGCACCTTGTGCTTAAGTCTGCCTAACTCATCGGCGTCGACGGCTGAGACGGCCCACTTGCATTCGCCGAACAGATAGCTGTCATCGGATAGCCGCGCTACCAGGTCCAACTCGACCTCACTGTTCCGGCTCCACCAGCGCCCCATTTCCATTACCAACGGCAGGGAATAGGCCGAAGCGAAACGTGCCAGATGCTGGGCGCACACGGCTTCGAAGATCTGGCTACCCATGTAATCATCGAGGCCTGGCGCCAGTAGCTCGGCCCAGGCGGCCTCCGGCGGCGCCATCTGAAGCGCGCTCCTGTTCTTGAAGACAAAACGGTACCAGCTCTTCAGAAGATTATCCCTTAGCCGGTATACGCCCCGCCGGTCTGGCTCCTCGAACGGCTTTTCATGCTCGACCCAGCGTAGCTGTTGGAGTCGTTCCAGACACCGCAGCACGGTAGGCTTATCGACGTGGGATTGGTTGGTGATCTCGCCCAACTCGGTGGCGCCGCTGGCGATCGCGCCGAGGATGGCATTGTAGCTGGAGTAATCACGGATGTCCCGTTCCTGGCGAATCAGGTTTTCGCCCTCGCGATGAAGCATACCCGAAGGGGCTAGCAGGAGGCGAAACGCGTTTTTCGACAGCGGTTGGGTGGGATCGATGGCGTCGAGGTAGCGACCACCGCCGCCGAACAGACCATAGGCCCGCAGCAGATCGCGCGCCCCATAGCCGGCTCCGGGAGGCGATCCCGCAATCAGGAACCGGGCCGAATCGTAATAATCCAGAGGCGTGTATCGTTCTGCCCAGTCAAAACGTCCGTGCAGGGGCCTCCCGTATTCGTCCAGGGCTGCCAGCATCCCGATCTCGGAGCCACAGAGAATGAGCTTCAGCAGGGTGCCTTTCGCCTCTTTGTCCCACACCGCTTGAATCAAAGAGGGGATGGCCGTCTCGACATGGCAGAGGTAGCTGAACTCATCGAACACGACCAGCAGGGATTTCTCCACCGCCAGATCGCAAAGCAGTCTTAGGGCTGGCCGCCAACCGGGATAGTTCTGCAGCGTAGCGTCCTGCCGCGCCGGAAAAGCGCTTCGCACCTGGTCCAGCAACTCTTCGAGATTCTCCCGGGAGGAGGACTCGGCGCAAAGGAAGTAGATGCCATGGTGGCGTCGCAAGAAGTGCTGAAGCAGATAGGTCTTCCCCACCCTACGCCGGCCATAGAGCAGTCCCAAGGCGGGGCCAGTCTTGCGCCAGAGCTCTTCCAACCGCTCAAGCTCCCGTTCGCGATTTATCAGGCCTGCCATCTCTCCCATGTCATTGCACCAACTTATTACGGTATAGATTTATAATTCGTAACTTATAAATCTATACCGTATTATATCATAAGCAGGGAGCTCACGGTGAGAACTGCTTACGCCGACCCGCACGCGGGCGCAGCGGTGCTGCTGGCTAGCTAACCATCGACGGCAGTCGAGGGATGCCTCTGGCCGCTGTCCGCGCACTCCTCGGCCAGCCCCTCGCCGAAGGGCGCTCCCATCCTTCCCTGGGCAGGACTGGTGGCGAGCGACGGCGCCGTGTGCAGGAAGAAGCAGGCGATGACGCTCAGGACGCAGACGAAGAACCCGGCAATGAATACCTCCTGGATGGACAAGCTCAGGGCGCCCTTGACTGCCGCTTCGATCCCGTCCTTGAAGGGCGCGAGCGGCGCCGGAAGCTGGCCGAATCCGCCGGATCCGCCCGGCGTCATCATCGACTGGGGATTGGCCAACTGGCCCATGACTCCCGACGACAGGCCCTGAGCCAACTGCGGCGGAAGCGCCGCGCTGAGGCGGCTCTGCAACTCGCTGCTGAAAACGCCGGTCATCAGGCTGCCGAGAATAGTAATGCCGATGGTGCCCCCGATGCTCCGGAAGAACTGAACCGACGAGGTCACCACACCCATAAACCGGCGCTCGAAGGAGTTCTGCACGGCGATCATGAACAGGGGCATGGTTATTCCCAGACCGAAGCCGGTGACGATCATGTTTCGCACCACGACATCGCCCGAAGTGGCGACGTTCATTCCCGCCAGCAGGAACATGCCGCCGCTGACTATCACCATGCCCAGCGTGCCGATGAGCCCATACCGGCCGACGCGAGCGATGAGCTGCCCGCCGACTATACTGCCCACGACCACGCTCAGCATCATCGGCGTGGTGATCATGCCCGAGTTGGTGGCTGATTCCCCGATTACGCCCTGCACAAACAGCGGCACGAACATGATCCCGGCGAACATGCCCATACCAGAGAGGAAGACCACGATGGCCGAGACTGAAAAGACCGAATTGCGGAACAGCCACAGGGGCAGGATCGGCTCGGTGGCCCGGCGCTCGATGGCGATGAAGGCGATCCAGGCGACGCCCGACAAGATCAGCAGCCCCAAAATCTGAGGCGACAGCCAGGCATAGTCTCGGCCACCCCAGGCCGTGGACAGCAGCATCGACACGATGGCAACCACCATAGTAATCGCCCCGGCGTAATCGATGCTGCGACGCTCCTTGCTATTCAGAGCCGGTAGGGCGATGAGTAGGATGGCGGCGGCAACCAGGCCGAGGGGTAGGTTAACGTAGAAGACCCAGCGCCAGTCAAGGTTGTCCGTGATGTAGCCGCCAGCAGTGGGGCCGATGACGCTGGCGATGCCAAACACGCCCCCCATCACGCCTTGCAGCTTCGCCCTCTGGGTGGGCGGGAACAAGTCGCCGATGATGGCCATGGCCACTGGCATTGTCGCCCCGGCGCCCAGCCCCTGGATGCCGCGGAACAGAATCAACTGGCCCATCGACTGCGACATGCCGCTCAACGCCGACCCTAGCATAAAGATGAAGAGGCCGAGGATGTAGATCCGCTTGTGTCCGTAGATGTCGGCGATCTTTCCGTAGATCGGCATGCTCGTCGTGGCGGTGAGCATGTAGGTGGTGGCAACCCAGGTGTAGAGGCTCATGCCGCCAAGGCTGGCGATCACCCGCGGCATGGCCGTACCGACGATCGTCTGGTCGAGCGCACCAAGGAGCAAGCCACAAACAATGCCGGCGACGGCCAAATATAGTCGCTTCTTGCTCAAGAAAGTTCTCCCCTCAGGTATTTGTGAAACCACAGATGAATCCTTCTTCGGAAGGATGAACGCGAATAGACTCGGATGTTTGTTTCTTGCGAGAAGTCTCCGACCACGGGCTAAAGAACAACATCTCAACCCCAAGAGCCACTTGAGGGAGGGGGTCTCCCCTCAACCCTCCAACTCGGCGGCAGAGCGCAGCTTCTCCAAGGAGTTTGCCAGCTTCTCGAGGTCCTCTATTGGCAGGCGGCGAAGAATGTTCGATGCCTGGGTCAGCCTCACCTGCCGCAGCTTGCCAGCGGCGGCCGCGCCCTCGTCGGTGAGCCTGTTCATCACCAGTCGGCGGTCCTCCGGACTCTCGTATCGCTGGACCATGCCGTGCTCCACCAACCGATCGAGGATCCCCGTCATGGTAGGCAAGGTCACTCTGAGGGCGGAGGCCAGCGCCCCTACCGAAGCTGGCCCGCCATGCAAGAGAACCATCAGCACCTTCAACTGGGGCATGGTAAGGTCAAGCTTGAGCATCGCCTCCATGTCCTGCGGAAGGGAGTGCATAAGCACTTCCCCAAACAGCCGTACAACCCGCTCGATCAGCGCCTGTGACGATTCCTGTTCCTCGGCCATAGCATTGCCCTCCCATACAATCGCATCGCCTGATATTCAGACAATACTTGGTTTAACCCTAAGCATTTGTGAGACAATAATAGAATAGGTGAAACAAAACATTTTGTCAATAGGAAAACGTGTTGACCGTCGACACCATGCTCTCTGCAATTGACAGACACAACATATCTGCCCTAAAATGAACATGGGAAAGACGCGAGGAGGCTCACGGTGGTAGCTCATCTGGTGAGATGGCAGTTCACGGTGGACGATTATCACCGCATGGCGCAGGCTGGTATCCTGGGCGAAGACGATCGCGTCGAGCTCATCGAAGGCGAGGTCGTAAAGATGACTCCTATCGGTCGCCGTCATGCCTCATGCGTCATTCGCACCAACGAAACCTTCGTGAAGGCGTTCAACGACGTCGCCGCGATTTCCGTCCAAAACCCCGTGGTGCTCGACCAATATACCGAGCCTCAGCCTGATTTCGCCCTTCTTCGCCGCCAGCCGGACTTCTATGCGTCGCGCCTTCCGACCCCCGCGGACGTGTATTTGCTCGTGGAGATCAGCGACAAAACGGTCGAAGCAGACCGCCGGGTTAAGGTGCCGCTATACGCTAAGAGTCACGTCACCGAGGTATGGCTGGTAGATGTCGAGCAAGAGACTATCACCGTCTACCGCGATCCCTCTCCCGATGGTTATCGCACTGCTCGCGTGGCACGCCGAGGCGAACACATTGCCCCATTGGCATTTTCGGATAGACCTATTGCGGTAAGCGATGTTCTCGGCTGACCAATGCGGCTTGTCCTAGCTGCTGGCCAACTGGGCAACCCACTTGCGCAAGAAGGTGTCCGATAGGCGGTACTTGCCCTTGGGAGAGGCCTCCACGATATCTTCCTGGATCAGGTATTTCAGCGATTTCTGCACCGTCGACGCCGGCCCGAGGCCGTTCTTCAAGCGGTACGCCTGGGAGAACACACCTTCCCCGTTCCCGATAGCCAAAGCGATGAGAACGAGACGCCGATGGGGGGACAGCTTGTCCCATAGCTCCTTGCAGCGGGCGTCTTCCGCATCGAGGACCTGGCTCAGGGCCTGCTCCACAACCTCGGGCGTGACTGCTACCCCTTCGGCGTCGGCAATCGCCCAGGCGAAATAGCATAGCTCCTGCGTATCGTGAGGATGACGCTCCGTGATTGCGAGGATGCGCCCGATAGCCTCCGGGACAATTCGCCGTCCCGATGCTCGGAAACGTTCGCCAATAAACGCACTGAAGTCTTCTTCTGCTATCTCGCGTAAACGAACGGGCTTGGCCATTCGATACAGCGCCTCGCTTTTGTGCGAGAAAAGGCTCTCCATGAGATGCCGCTTGCTGCCCAAGAAGACGTGGGACACGTCGTTCTGGTTCTGGAAAATGGACCGCATCACCCCGGGAAGCGCGGGGTCAATCGACATTACTTCCTGGAACTCGTCCAGAATCAGCGCCACTCGGCGCTTTCGATCTGAAGCGACCTTCGCCAGGATCTCTAGCAGGCCCTCGATAGTTCGATCTATGTCTCGCGTCACCGGGCTCGCGTCGAATTCGAAAGAGTAACTGCCATCGGGTTTCAGAACGATCTTGGGCCGCACTGGCAGAGAGGAGAAGAAGTCTGCAGCCCGCTGCAGCATCCGTTCGTGGGTAGGAATAAGCCCCTCGTGGATGGCCGCCGCCAGGCGCTCCGCGAGTTTGTCCTTTGCGGGGGAGCGGAAAAGGTCGATGTAGGCTACCAGGACATCCCGCTTCCTCAGGTGTTCGGCAGCCTGAAGGACGAGCGATGTCTTGCCATAGCGCCGCGGCGAGATAACAACCAGATCCTGTCCATTGAGGACGTCCGATTCTATCTCTGTTAGCTCGCCCTCCCGGTCGGTGAAGTACTCTCCCGAGACTACCTTGCCATAGCGGAACGGGTTCGTCATCGCTCACGCCCTCTATCTGAACTGGCGTTACGCTATTTGGCGTAACGCCAATCAGTATAACCCAGGCGCAGCAATTCGTCAAGACTGGAATGACCTACGTTTCGATGCTGCCCTTCGTGCTGGGGACCTGGCCTTGGAGACGGCCGTCGGGGCGGGTGGCTACGTCGAGGGCGCGGGCCAGGGCTTTGAAGATGGCCTCGGCTTTGTGGTGGTCGTTCTTTCCCGACATCAGGCGGGCGTGAATGTTTATGCGCGATTCGTCGGCCAGCGAGTGGAGAAAGTGGCCTATCAGCTCGGTGGGTAGCCTGCCAACCTTGGGCCGCTCGAACTCGGCGTCTACGATGGCGTAGCCCCGGCCGCCGATGTCTACCGCCACCAGCGCCAGCGCCTCGTCCATCGGGACGATGGCGTGGCCCATCCGCACGATGCCCTTGCGCTCGCCGAGAGACTGGCTTAGAGCCCGACCTAGAGTGATAGCCACGTCCTCTACCGTGTGGTGAGCGTCGATGTCGAGGTCGCCGGCCGCGGCTACCGTGATGTCGAAGCGGCTGTGTCTGGCGAGGAGGGTGATCAGATGGTCCAGCATGCCGACGCCGGTCCTGACTGAAGATTCGCCCGACCCATCGAGGTCGATTTGCACGTTGATATCGGTTTCTCCGGTTTTCCGACTCACCTCAGCGGCTCTGTTCATCACTCCAGCTCCCTCCCTATCTTGGTTAAGGCGTCCAATAACGCCGCCGTGTGCTCCGGCTTGCCCACGCTGATGCGGAGGGCGTTGCGCAGCAACGGCTTGTCGAAATAGCGAATGAAAATGCCCTGTTTGTCCAGCTCCTCCTTGATGGCGCGAGCGCTGCCTCGCCGCACGTAGCAGAAGATGAAATTGGCGTCGGTCGGACACGGCTGCAAGAAGTCCAGCGCCGTCAGGCCGGCCATGAGATTGTCTCGCTCGGCGAGGATGGCCTTGACGGTGCGATCCCGAAACTCCAGATCGGCCAGGGCCTCGACGGCGGCCACCTGCGCCGCCGCGTTCACGTTGTAGGGCGGCTTGATCTTCCACAAATGCTTGACTATCGGCTTCGGCACGATGCCGTAGCCCACTCTTAGTCCGGCCAGACCCGCCCACTTGCTGAAGGTGCGGGCGACGATCAGGTTGTCATAGTGGGGCACGAGGTCGGCCACCGTGGCGCCGCCGGCGAACTCGTAATAGGCTTCGTCGACGAAGACGATCAGGCCGGTGTCGAGCAGTTCGATTATCGTTTCCCGCGGGGTCAGGTTGGCCGTGGGGTTGTTGGGCGAGGCCACGAAAATGAGCTTGGACCTGGCGTCGATGGCCTGCTTCACCGCCCGGGCGTCGATGGCGAAGTCCGCCGTGCGCGGCACTTCGATAACCCTGCCACCGCAGATCGCCGTGTTGAAGCTGTACATGCCAAAGGTGGGAACGCAGTTGACGACGCCGTCGCCCGGCGCGAGGACGAGGCGGAGGACGAGATCGATTAACTCGTCGCTGCCGTTGCCGGCGATGATGTGCCCAGCGTCGAGGCCGACGTAGGACGCCAAGCGCCGGCGCAATTCGCTGTGGCCGGGGTCGGGATAGATGTGGAGCCAGGCGAAGGCCTGCAATGCCCGGTTCACCCGCGGTGAGCAGCCGTAGGGGTTCTCGTTGCCGTCCAGCTTGATGAGCCGCTCCATCGGTATCCCCACCTGCTCGCTCAGAACCTCGAGGGGAACGATGGGGACATACTCCTCCGCTTCCAGCAGATCCTGTCGCAGCAGCGCGGAAACGCCCGTAGCTTTCATGACTGGGTCTCCTTCCCGGAAACAGCCTTGGCCAGCCGCATCTCCAGCGCCCGGGCGTGCGCCGTCAGGCCCTCGGCCTTCGCAATGGCGGCGGCAGCCGGACCGGCTCGCCGCATTATCTCCTCGTTCACCGCCACCAGACTGATCACCTTGACGAAATCGGCCAGATTGAGGGGCGAGCTAAACCGCGCCGTCCCACCGGTGGGCATCACGTGGCTCGGGCCGGCCGCGTAATCGCCCAGCGCCTCCGACGACGACTCGCCGAGGAAAATGCCGCCGGCGTTCCGGACCTTGCCGAGGTAGGATGGGCCTTCCCGCACCGTGAGGCAAAGATGCTCGGGCCCGTATTCGTTGGCCAACTGGATCGCCTCGTCGATGCTGGCAGCCACCACAATGGCGCCCTGGCGATCGAGCGATTGACGAGCAATCTCCCGCCGGGGCAGGTCCACCAGTTGCCGCTCCACTTCTTCGTCCACCAGTCGGGCGAAGTCGCGGGACGTGGTGATCAGGAGGGCGGAGGCCAGGGGGTCATGCTCCGCCTGGGCCAGCATGTCGGCGGCGCAGAGCGCGGGATCGGCGCTGTCGTCGGCGATTATCAGCGTCTCGGTCGGCCCCGGCAGAGCGTCGATGCCTACCACGCCGAAAACCTTCCGCTTGGCCAGAACCACGAAGATGTTCCCCGGCCCGAGGATCTTGTCGACCCGCGGCACCGATTCCGTGCCGTAGGCCAGGGCGGCCACCGCCTGGGCGCCGCCGAGGCGAAAGACCCGGTCCACGCCGGCCAGGTCCGCCGCCACGAGAATAGACGCCGGCACCTTCCCGTCCGCCTTTGGCGGCGTGGTCAGGACCACCTCCTCGACGCCGGCCACCTTCGCCGGAATGGCCGTCATGAGCACCGTGGAAGGGTAGGCGGCCGTGCCGCCGGGAACGTAAAGCCCGACGCGCGCCAGGGGCCGCACGATCTGTCCCAGGGCGCCCTCAGAGAAATCGACCCAGCCCTGGACCCGCTGCTTTAGGTGGAAATCGCGTATCCGCCCGGCCGCCGTTTTCAGGGCCGAGAGCAATGCCTCGTCGACCTCGGCAGAGGCGGCGGCGATCTCGTCGCGAGAAACCTCGAAGCTGCCTATTCTGGCGCCGTCGATGCGGAGGCTGAGGTCTCTCAGGGCTTCGTCGCCAGACTGGCGGACGTAGGCGATGATCCTATCTACTACTTGATCGGCGGTTAGGTCCTCGCCGAAGGTCTCCCTCACCCGCTGCTTGCCCATCGGGCTGAGCTCTGCCTCCTCGAACGGCTTGCGGCGGAGAACGGTGGACCGGGCGGCGTTTACGTCGTCGATAATCCTCATTTCTCAATCCAATCGCGTTGTTCAGGTCGCGACATTGGGCGAGCGCCGCTCGCCCCTACAGGACGGATCGTCAAATCCTCCACCTGGGTCGCACCGGCATTAACCTCTTCCACCGCTTGCCTCCACGGCATCTTGAACGAGCTGGGGTGGCTTGAGGGCGGCAAGGAGCTTCCTGTAGGCGCCGCACTCGGTCTCGAAAATGTAGCGCGCTGGCACGACCGTGATGCCACTGCCGCCGATCTGGCGGAGGTGGCCGATGGTCGAGAGCAACTGGCCGATCTTCACCACGATAGTCACCGCATACCAATCGTCCTGGCCCTCGAACTTGCTGTAGACTTTGGCGATGGTGGGACCCTGTATGCCCGCCAGCTCGGGACAGGTGAGCACGTGGCCCGCCACTGCCTCGGGCGAGATGCCGCGCAGGTTGGCGGTGACGCTGAGGTAGGCGCTGGCCCGCATTTTCGCTTCGATCTGCTCCAGCAGAACGCTCATGGCGGCGAGCTTGGCGGAATCGCCCCGCAGCAGGCGAGAATTGCCTATCAGGCAGGCCTGAGTGCGAAATATGGTTCCCCCGATTATCGTCTTCAGGTGGTTCTCCCTTAACGTGGTCCCGGTCTCGGTCAGGTCGGCGATGATCTCGGCGTACCCCATGGAAGGGGCAGCCTCAAAGGCGCCCTGGGCGTGGACGAGAGTGAAGTGATTGATGCCTTTCGCGTAGAGGAAAGACTGGACCAGGCGCGGATACTTGGTGGCCAGGCGCAGCTCCCTGCCCTTTTCCTTGAAGCTGAGGGAAAGGTCGGCCACATCGGCGATGGACGAGACGTCGATCCAGCCATCGGGCACGGCAACCACGAGGTCGCAACGAGCGTAGCCGAGGTCGCCAAGGACCACCATGATGTCGCTGCCCTCGCGGCTGTACTCGTGAACCGTGTCCAGGCCCGTGATCCCGACGTCGGCGCTGCCCTCTGCGACTTTGTCGGCGATGTCCGCCGCCCTTTGGAACAGCACGACAGTATCGGGGAGAGCCGGCATCGTCGCCACGTACTGCCTGGCGTTTGGCCGCTCGACCTGCAAGCCGCAGGCGGCAAGAAAGCCCAGCGTGGGCTCCTCCATGTTCCCCTTGCTAGGCAGGGCAAATCGCAACATGCTTTTCCTCTCCCGTGGCCATGTCTTTCACGAGGTAAAGGCCGGGTTCGCTACCGTTATCGGATACTATGACCACCCTCCGTATCCCCCGGCGGTTGGCGTAGCCCAGATTCGACTTCACCGACCGCCCCCGCGCGTCCACTTCCACCACCTTGCCGTCCCGGCGGAGCGACTCTGCCACCTGCAACGCTCTTCCCTGAAGGCTGGCATCGGCCGCGATGACGAGGGTATCGGTCGCCGGCGTCCTGCCCTGGAACGGAGTTCTCTTTTCCGCCGCCAGCGCTTCGGCCAGGCGCTCGAGACCAAAGGCGAAGCCCAGGGCGGGAACGTCCTCTCTGGCCCCCGTAGCCCGCGCCAGACCGTCGTAGCGACCGCCGCCGCAGACCTGCAACCCCGCCGGCAAATCGGCGTGGTGTATCTCGAACACCATGCCGGTGTAGTAGGCCAGACCCCGGGCCAAGCCGAAATCGACCTCGACCTTCGACTCGTCGCCCAGGCACTCGACCACAAGATCTACGGCCGTCCTGAGAGCTTCCAGACTGGAGGGATCGAGGTCGAACTGCGCCGTGAGCGCTCGCGCTTTGGCGAAGGCGCTGGCCGGCGAGCCCTTTATGCGCGCCAGCCGGGCGATGAAGTCGAGGGCGGTGCCGATCCGCTCAGCCTGGTCGCTTCCCCGCAGCTTCTTCATGAATCTATCGACGATCTCCTCAGGGTCGCGACTGCCGCCGAACTCGAGGTTCATGCTGGAGAGCAGGCCGCGCACGACCAGCCTCGCCTGGCCCTCGTCGAGGAGGCCGAGGAGAGACTTCAGCTCGGGGTCTAACTCTTCGGAGCCCAGCAGCCCGAGCTCGCTTAGGCGGAGCTTGACGTTTTCCGTGCCCTTGCTTCTCTTGCTCAGATCTTCGAGGCTCGACAGCAAGAACGTCCTCACCCTTTCCGACAGGCGAAGATGCTCGAGAAACTGGAGGATCACTCCCACGTGGCCGACCACGACCCGGAACCTTTCCAGCCCCAGCGCCTGAAGGGCACGACAGGCGAGCAGCAGAACCTCGGCGTCCGCCGGCGGACCCGAGCCGCCGATGAGCTCGACGCCCTGCTGGGTGAACTGGCGGTAGCGCGATCGCTGGGGTCGCTCGTAGCGGAAGACCGGCCCCTCGTAGTACCAGCGAAGGGGCAGGGGCAGGCTCTGGCCCCGCTCGACAAAGAGTCTGATTACCGAAGCGGTAAACTCGGGTCTCAGGCTTACCTGGCGACCGCTCTGGTCGGTAAACGAGTAGAGCTTGGCCACCACGTCGCTGCCCGACTTACGTGAGAAAAGCTCGGTGTGCTCGAGCACGGGAACCTCGACGCCTTCATAGCCGTAGGATTCATAGCAGCGGGCCAGCGTATCCCGGAGAAATCGCCTAAGCCGGTGCTGCTCACCTGCGATATCATTCGTGCCCTTGATCCGCTCCACCGCGCCTCTTGCGCTCATCTGCGTCTTCCTGACCTTAAGTTAGCGCTATTCTACACTAATGCCCCCACTTCCTTCAACGTTTGTAAATGCCAGGCTTATCGGCTATAATAAACTCGCATTCGCCGCTTGACATCGCTCGCGAGCCAAGAAAGGATCAGTCTCATCCGTTGTTCTCCCACACGAAACCGCGACTAGCTGCAAGGGTACGGGCGGGCATGGTGCCTTGGGGGCTGTTAGGCATCGTCGTGCTCGCTCTAATCTCGGTCCTGGCTGCGCCGGCCCGGGCGGAGAGTGATCCGCGAATCTATGTCCTGACGATTCAGGGTGTGATCAATCCAGTGGCTGCCCGCTACGTCGACCGCGGTCTTAGCACCGCGGCGGCCAACGATGCGAGTCTAGTGGTCATCCGTCTCGATACTCCCGGCGGCATGGATTCCTCGATGCGGGAGATAGTCCAGAAGATCGTGAACTCCCGCGTTCCCGTGGCGGTATACGTCTCTCCTGCCGGTGGCAGAGCAGCCTCGGCTGGCACTTTCATCGTCATGGCAGGTCACATCGCCGTCATGGCGCCCAACACGGCCATCGGCGCCGCCCACCCGGTAAACAGCAAGGGCGAGGACATCCAGGGCAGCATGGGCGATAAGGTGTTGAACGACGCCGTGGCCTACATCAAGAGCCTGGCGAGCCAAAGAGACCGCAACGCCGAGTGGGCCGAGGCGGCCGTGCGCGGAAGCGTGTCGTCCACCGAAAGAGAGGCGCAGCGTCTCAACGTAATCGACTTCGTGGCTCCCGACCTCGACACCCTAATTGCCAACGTCGACGGGAAGATGATCCAGCTAATGACCGGCCCCACGGTGCTCCACACCAAGGGCCTCGAGGTGGTGTACGTCGATCAGAATCTCGTCGAGCGTTTCATGTACCTTATCAGCGACCCCACTATTGCCTACCTGCTCATGGCGGTTGCCCTTCTCGGCCTGCTCCTCGAGCTGGCTAGCCCCGGCACAATCGTGCCGGGAGTCGCGGGCGGCCTGGCCTTCGTGCTAGCGCTGTTCTCCCTGGGCATGCTGCCCATCAACCTGACGGGCGTTCTTCTAATTGTCCTTGCCTTCGTACTCTTCATCGCCGAAATCAAAGTGGTGAGCCACGGCGTGCTCACGCTGGGCGGGGTGATCGCTCTGGCCGTCGGCTCATTTATGCTAATCGATACCAGCAGCGCCTCTGGCATATCCATCTCTCGTCCGGTGATCGTCGCCGTGGTAGTGACCATTACGGCCTTCTTCGGTATCGCCGTCAGAGCAGCCGCCCAGTTGCGCCACCGCAAGGCTAGCACGGGGATGGAGGCCATCGGAGGGAAAATCGGGGTGGCTCGCACCGCCGTGAACCCGACGGGAATGGTGTTTCTCGACGGCGAGCTTTGGACGGCCAGCACAAGCGGAGAGCCGGTTTCTCCGGGCGACAAGGTCAAGGTCGTGGCTGTAAACGGCCTCACTTTAGAGGTCGTGGGAATACGGCAGGAAGGAGATTCAAATGTCTGAGGCGCTTAACACCGTGGCATGCGTGGTCGGCGTAATAGTCCTGCTGGCCATCCTGTTTCTGGCATCGGCGGTCAAGATTGTTCAGGAATACGAGCGGGGCGTGATCTTTCGCCTGGGTCGGCTGGTGGGAGCGCGGGGACCGGGGCTCTTTCTGATCATACCGATCATGGAGCGCATGATGAAGGTGGATCTGCGGACCATCACCATGGAGGTGCCCCCTCAGGAGGTGATTACCAAGGACAACGTGACCGTCAAGGTGAATGCCGTGGTGTACTTCCGGGTAGTCGACCCCGAGCGGGCCGTGGTGAGGGTTCTCGACTACATCAGAGCTACATCCCAGATCGCCCAGACCACCCTCCGGAGCGTCCTCGGCCAGTCGGACCTCGACGAGCTGTTGTCTCATCGGGAGGAGATCAACCAGAAGCTCCAGAAGATCATCGACGAACAGACGGAGCCTTGGGGGGTAAAGGTCAGCGTGGTCGAGGTCAAGGACGTGGAGTTGCCTCAATCCATGCAGAGGGCAATGGCTCGTCAGGCTGAAGCCGAACGGGAGAAGCGGGCCAAGATCATCCACGCCGAGGGCGAGCTCCAGGCGTCCGAGAAACTGGCCGAGGCGGCACATGTTCTGGCGACTGAGACCTCAGCCCTCCAACTCAGGTTCCTGCAGACCCTCACCGAGATTTCGGCGGAGAAGAACTCCACCATAATCTTCCCCGTGCCGATCGATCTCATGACACCTTTCATAAAGGGCATTGGGAAGGACTAGGGGCCAGAAAGCTGTAGCGATCCAACAAACGACAAACTCCTGGCAGTTGCTTCGCCTCCTCAGCCTGCGTCGAGCAGGCTGAGGAACGATGGAGCCGTGCCGCTAGAGGACTGCGAAGGCGTTTGGGCCGAGGCAGTGCCAGAAATGGATCTTATTGGCGTCGTAAAAAGACGCGACGGCACAAAACTCTCATTCCCTTTGTGCCTTTGTGTTTTCGTACCCCCGCCCGCTAAGCGCGCAAGGTGACGTCGCCGGCGAGAATCTGCGCCGTGGTGCCGTCGGCGCGCCGGAGCAGCAGCCGGCCATCCTTGTCCACGGCCTCGGCGTAGCCCTCCTCGATCCGGTCCACACCAGTCACTCTAATCCAGCGACCGATGGTTTCCAGCCTCTCCTGCCACTCGCGCTGGATGGGTTCTCCCCGTCTGACGGCCAGGTAATAGGCCTCGAAGTGCTGGAGAAGACTGCGAAGAACTGACAGGCGGGATACCGGCAGGCCGACCTCCGTCATGAGGCTAGTCGCCATCGAGGCGATCTCCGAAAAGGGGCTGACGTCGAAATTGACGTTCAAGCCTATGCCGACGGTAGTGTACTCCACCGTTTCCCCTCGCACGTCGCTCTCGAGAAGGATGCCGCACACCTTCCGCCCGGCGACGAGGACGTCGTTGGGCCATTTTATCTTGGCCGTCAGATTGGTGGTTTCCTCGACGGCGCGCACCACGGCCAGAGAGGCGGCGATGGTAAGCTTCGGCAGATCGGACAATCGGGGTCGCAGGAGAACCGCCAGCAGGATGCTGGAACCGGGCGGGGCGATCCACGATCTTTGCAGCCGGCCCCTGCCGGCGATCTGCTCGTCCGCCACCACGATGGCTCCCTCGGGAGCGCCCTCGCGGGCGAGCTGCTTGGCGACCTCCATCGTCGAGCCGATGCAAGGGTAGCATGCCACTTGGCGGCCCATGAATCTGGTCGCCAGTCCGCTGGTAATGGAGCTAAAAGTTAGATCGTCGCCGGTCACCGTCTCAGCAGGTCCCCCCTGTCGGCGGAGATGAAAAAAGCCAGTCCCTCAAAAAGAAGGACTGGCTTTCCTTGCCAAGCCCGAAGGCTCAGCCCGCGCCTACCTCAGAGGTATCGCGGTGCTCGTGGACTGGCTTCGAACTTGGGCAATTATCACTTGCCATCCACATCACCTCCTTTCCTCATCGGCGTGATCATAGCACAAGGCAGGGCCACGTGTCAATAGCAACGCAACTTCAAACGTTAGTACAGCACCTTTTCTTCTCTAAGGGCGCTCACCTCGTCCGCGTTTATGCCCAGCAACTCCTGACAAACCCAGTTGGTGTGCTGGCCGAGGCAGGGGGCAGGGGAGTGGAACTGGCTTGGGGTCCGGGAGAGCTTGAAGGTGTCGCCGTCGTGGACCATACGTCCGGCCTCGGGATGATCCAGATAGACCCAGTGCTTGCGGGCAGCCAACTGGGGATCCCTATCCAGCGCATCCTCCGCCGTCTGGACGACTCCGGCGGCTACGCCTACCCTCTGGAGGGTCTCCATAACCTCCTCGGGGGACAGAGAAGTGGTCCATTCTTCAACCAAACGGTTAACGTCGGCTTCCCGGGCGCGTCTGCTCTGGAAGCTGCCGAAATCTGAGTCAGTCGCCAGAAGCTCGCGACCCATGGCCCGACATAGGCTCACCCATTCGGCGTCGGTAAACACGGTGACGGCGCACCAGCGGTCATTTCCCTTGCAGCGATAGACACCATGAGGGCAGGCGCTGGGATGCGTGTTACCGCGGCGACCCTGAACGCGGCCGTTGACGGTGTAGTCGATGATGGCGGTGCCGAGGATCTGCGCGGTCGATTCCAACTGGGAGACCTCGATATGTTGTCCCTTGCCGGTTCTCTGGCGGTAGCGAAGGGCGGCGAGCAGGGCGACGGTAGTATGGCAGGGATTGCAGCTATAGTCGGGGAAGTTGGTGCCGGTGCTGGTAGGCAGATCGTCAGGCATGCCCGTCAGGTGGTCGATGCCGGCGAGCGACGACAAAGCGTAGCCAAAGCCCATATAGTCCCGTTGGGGCCCGACCAGGCCCAGCATGGGCAGGTCGGCCATGATTATGTCCGGCTTTATCTGTGCGAGATCCTCATAGGTAAGCTTCCACTTCTCCATGACTCTCGGCGTGAAATTGTCGATCACGATATCGCTGATTCTAACCAATCGTTTGGCTATCTCCCGGCCCCGAGGCAAATTGAGGTCGACTTGCAGGCTCAGCTTGTTGTAATTGTAGTTGGCGAAGTAGCCGCTCAGATCGAGGCTGTTAATGGTGGTGGAGGCTGGCAGGCTGATTCCCGGCGTGCCACCGGCAAAAGGGCCATTCTGGCGAAGGCCATCAGGCTTGGCGTGTGACTCCAGCTTGATTACCTCGGCCCCGAATTGGGCAAAAAATCGGGTGATAATAGGCCCGGCGGCGTACCAAGAGAAATCGGCAATGCGGATGCCGGCGAAAGGTCGTCCTGGTATCATCTTCCCCCCTAGATCACGCCCGCGCCCTTCAGCGCGATGATTTCTTGTCTCGATAGTCCCAACTGGCCAAAGATCTCCAGATTGTGCTCGCCGATGAGGGGAGCGCGATGGGCGATGCGCCACTCGATGTGGCTGAAACGATAGGGAGACCCGGGATACCTGTACTTGGCGCCCAGCTCGGGATGGTCCACTTCGACGAAGAAGTTCCTGGCGTTGAGCTGGGGGCTCTCCACCAGGTCCTTGGGGGTGTTGATTGGCATGGCGATGGTGTGCCGGGCTTGTAGCCCCTCGATGAGCTCACGCATGGTATGATCGAGGCACCAAGGGATGATGTGGGCATCCCCTTCGTCGACGTGCTCGCCGCGAAAAGCGCGGCTTAGCCATTCCTCTCCGGCCAGATCGAGCCCGTATCCTTCTTCATTCATCCAAGCGATCAATGGCTCCCATGCCCTTGCCCCGGACATCAGGGAGACGAAGCCATCCCGACAGGGATACAGGCCGTAACCGGCAGCGCGATGCTCGTGGCCGGTGCGCTTCCTTATGTGCTTGTTCATTACCCAGAAGGGCGCGGCCGTCTCCATGGACGGGGTGACGGCATCTTGCATGGAGACGTCGATCTGCTGACCCTCGCCGCCGATATCCCGGCAATGCAGGGCTATAAGGGTCCCCACCACCGCGTGCAGGCTGGCTTGATTGTAGCCCTGAGATCCTCCGGCTTGCACGGGCGGCTCGCCGGGCGTGCCCGCGAGATACAACTGGCCTCCCATGGCAATGCCGACGAGGTCTGAGGCCTTATAGTCCCGGTACGGTCCCGTCTGCCCGAAAGGGGTGATCGAGGTCATGATGAGGCCGGGGTTCTCCCGGCCGAGGGCCTCATACCCCAGACCAAGGCCATCCAAATAGCCGGGGGCAAAGGTCTCGATTATTACGTCCGCCGTGGCCGCCAGCTTCCGGAAAAGGTCTTTGCCGTCGGCGGTAGTGATGTCGAGGGTTATGCTCTTCTTACTCGTATTGAACTGAAACCAGTAGAGGCTCTTCTCGGGATGCGGCTCGTCTCCCACAAACGGACCGATTCGCCGACAGGAATCGCCGCCCGGTGGCTCGACCTTGATGACCTCGGCGCCGAGATCCGCCAGTATCTTCCCACAGTAGATGCCCATCTCGCCTGCGAGATCGAGCACACGAAGATCGCTATAGACCGACTCGGTTGAGGGTTCTGTTGGCATCTTCAACTCCGCTCCGGGTTCAGATATCTACTTATCCCGCCAAACGTACATCAAGGCGGGCGTTCCGGCGTCAGCGCTTCCCTGGTAATCATTCAAGTAGGGTGGAACGGCGGTGAAAGAATAAGGCGCAGGCATGGGAATGTCAAACGCGAGGCTCGCTAGCATCCGTTGGATGTCTCGGACTATCTTCACCCTCTCCTCCTCTTTGAAGCTCTTGCGTTGTTTCTCCAGGAGAACGTCGAGGGCGGGCTCGCTGCCGCGCGGCCAGTTCCGAGCGCCCTTGGTGTGATAGCCAGCGAACAGGTACTCGTCTATATCCGTGGAAATGGTCTTGGGACCGACGAACATCTCGAATGTGCCCGCCTTGAGGGCGGCGAGATGAGCGGCGTACTCCTTGCTCTGCAAGGAAACGTCGACGTTGATCGCCCGCAGTTGCCGGGCGATTATCTCGGCCATATCCACATAGGCCTGTCCATAGGCGGGGGTGGTGTAGAGGGTGGCCTTGAAGCCATCGGCCAAGCCCGACTCCGCTAGTAGTTGCTTGGCCAGATAGACGTCCGGTCGCCACAACTGCTTGATCTCTCCCTGCGGCAGAGACCAACTGTCAAATGCCGGCGGAACCGGCGACCCCCATATGGCCTCGCCCGAATACACGGCATCGATTAGGGCCTGCAAATCGAGGGCGTATTTCACGGCCTGCCTTACCCGTTTGCTCGTATATGGGGGCTTTTGCGCCTGGAGGATGAGGGAAGCCTGCAGGCTTGGCAGTTCCTTGTCGATCCTTACGCCGGGAATGGCTGACTTCACCGACTTAATCTCGGACAGGAGTGGCGACCCGATGTCGAGCTCTCCGGACTGGAAGGCGGCCATGCGGGCTGAGTGGTCAGGTACGTAGATGAACTCGAAGCCATCGAGAAACGGAAGTCCCCTCAAGAAGTAGTCCGGGTTTCGCTTGAAAACGGCCCTGACGTTGCGTTCCCAACTGTCGAGAATAAATGGCCCGGTGCCGATCACGGTCTGCTTCAGGCTACCGAACTTCTCTACCGCCTCTCTCGGGATGATCCATGACGAGTTGTGATGACTCAGATAGTGGAGAAACGGGGCGTAAGGCTCCTTGATCCTCATCTTGACGGTGTACCGGTCCGGAAGCTCGATCTTGTCGAGCAGAGAGTAGAGCTTGGCATTGGGACTATCCGTAGTCTTGTCTAGGAGCCTCTCGAAGGTGTATTTCACGTCTTCAGCCGTCAGCTCCCGCCCGTTAACCGGAGGCTTGTCGTGGAACTTGACGCCCTTGCGCAGGTAGAAAACGTAGGTGATTTCGTCAGCCAACTCCCATACCTCAGCCAAATCGGAAACGAACTTGGTGGAGCCAAAGCGGCGTCCCGGCCCGCTGTCGGGTCGAATCAGCCGGCTATAGGTGTGCCCGTGGATTACGGCGGCCTCCGGGGAGGTGGAGAGGGTAGGGTCAAGGTGTGGCGGGTCTTGGACGCGTCCGATGCGCAGGATGCCGCCGGGCTTGGGTTCTCTCTTGGCTCCAGGCGACGGCTCTGATCGCGGCTGCCCCGGCTGGCAGCCCAACGCGTACATCCATGCCAGGCTAGCGCCGCCCAGAGCGCCAGCGCGAAGGAATCCGCGTCGCGACAGCCGCCGAGAGAAAACGTCCTTCCAATAGTTGCTAGAGTCTCCCACCTATTAGCCTAATCGACCTTTCGTATAAACACGGGGTGAGGAGCACGTCCACGGAAGTATAACCAGAACCCAGTTTCCGTGTCAAGAGTTTGGCGGCTTAGGGAACCATCGGGTGTGACTTGATTGACCATGCCACTGGTGGGACGTATAATAGGGCGAGCCGAAGCTGCCTTGCGCTGTTGGAGGGCACAGAAGAGGGGCATCGCTGCCGACAGGCTGTTTCGATCTTGTCCTTTTCGCGATCGATGGCAAGAACGGCAGGGGGTGCAGCCCGATGGTGACTATGGCGACCAACTCGTCTCTTCACCTGGCCCGAACCAAGTTTCAGGTTCCGGCGCTGCCGCCGGACGTGCTGGCGCGGCAGCGCCTATTCGACGCTATCGCGGCGGCGCTGAAATCCCGGCGACTGGTCCTCGTCTCCGCACCCGCCGGTTATGGCAAGACCACGCTCCTTGCGGCCCTGCCGCGGGCCTGCGCCCACTTGCCGATGGCCTGGCTCTCTCTGGACGAGGAGGACAACGATCCAATCCGCTTCCTGGCCGCGCTCGTGGCGTCACTCCAAAGTCTGGACCCGGGTTGCGGGGCCACCGTCCAGTCCCTCCTCGCAGAGTCCCTGGCGCCGACGAGCCGGCCCGCCGTTGGTGACTACGTACGTCACATCGTGGGCGTGCTGATCAATGAGATTCTGACGACCCTGCCCGAACCTTTTGCTCTCGTGCTAGATGACCTCCACCGTATCACAGAACCTGCGGTGTACGTGGCCCTGGATTATCTGCTGGAGCGCCAGCCATCGCAGATGCGCCTGATGATGTCGGCGCGTCACGATCCGCCGTTGGCCTTGGCTCGCCTGCGGGCCCGGGGCCAGTTGGCCGAGCTTCGTTTGGGAGACCTTCGCTTTACCCCCGCGGAGTCAGCAGACTGGCTTCAAGAGCGACTGCGCTTGTCTCTCGCGCCCGAGCAGTTGAAGACCCTCGATGCTATTGCCGAGGGGTGGGCGGCCGGGTTGCGGTTGCTAGCGTTATCGCTGGAGCACCTCCCTTCTTCCGCGGCCCGCGGCGCGTTTCTCGCCCAAATGGCGAGAAGAGACCGCTCCGTCTTCGACTTTCTGGCCGACGAGGTGCTAGGCCAGCAACCGGCTGCCGTCAGGGCATTCCTGCTGGAAACGTCCATCTTGCCCGAGCTCACACCAGATCTTTGTCGGGCGGTAACCGGTCGGACCGACGCCGAGACCCTTCTGGAACAAACGGCCAAACGCAACCTCCTCATGCAGGCTTTGGGGGAGGGCAGCAGCAGCTATCGCTACCATCCTCTGTTTGCCGAGTTCTTGCAGCGCCGACTGGCGCAGGAGACGCCGGAGCGGGTTGCCGAGCTACACTGCCGTGCTGCCGAGGCGGAGAACGTTCCGGCACGGGCCATCGCCCACTACCTCGCCGCCGAGCTTTGGGAGCGAGCGGCAGAGGCCATCGAGAAGATTGGCGACAAACTCGTGCAGGACGGTCTGTGCCAGACACTGCGCAACTCCATCGAAGCGCTACCCGTCCCAGTGCGTGAGGCGCGTCTCCGGCTCCTCCATTTGCTCGGCGTGTGCGCCCTCCATCAGGGCGCTCTGGCAGACGCCTGGTCTCTGCTGGAACGCGCCCGGAGCGGCTTCGAAGCCAGCGGCGATCGAGCGGGAATGGGGGAGGCTCTGCTAGGACTGGTGGGTGTGGCCAGCCAGCAGCACGACTACGAGCGTCAAGCCGCCCTGATCCGCCAGGCGCTGACTCATTCTCTTCCACCCCACGGTCAAGCGCTACTGCTCATGACTCGGGTCTGGCAATTCTTCCATCAGGGCGACTTGAGTCAAGTAGGCGAGGATCTCGATCGCGCCCTTGAAGTCACCCTGAAGTCCGAAGACCCGCGCCCGTTCACCGTACTGGCGCCAATCCTTCGCATGCACCTCGCGCTCCTCCCGGGCCGCGCTGAACGCATCCAAGCTTACTGCCACCAGGCGCTAGCGCGGTTCGGTGAAGGAGTAGGTCCGGTGCAGGCCAGTGCTCACTCCCTGCTGGGATATCTCTGCCTCCTGTGTGGTCGTCTGGATGAGGCAGTGCAGGAGGCGGAACGCGCCCGCGTCCTGAGTCAGCAGTTAGGCGGATTCACCTTCTTGGATGTGGAAGTGGACTTCGTGCTCACTTCGGCCTCTCTCATTCGCGGCGACTGCGCGGCGGCGGAACGCTACTGGGAGGGGCGACTGCCCTGGATCGAGGACACGCCGGCCCTCAAGTTCTACGCTGTCTCAATACTTCACCTTATCGGACGGGCGCAGTGGGGGGCGGGTCGTCTCGACCAGCTCCGGCAGACCTACGCTCGAATGCCTTCCATCGTAAGTCCACAGGAATTGTCAGAGGTGAAGATATCCCGCGCGTTAATGCAGGCAATGTCGGAGGTGGGTAGCCACCGGTATGCCCAGGCGGAGCGGATTCTGCGTGGGGTGATTGCGCTTGAACACGAAATGCGCCCCTGGTTCGTCTTTGGCAGCGCTCGCTTGCTATTGGCACACGTTTACGAGCAGTGGCGACGCCCCAAGGACGCGCTATCGGAACTTGCACCGGTGCTAGCCGAGTGCGAGCGGGAGGGAACGCCGGGCTTGATCCTTCAGGAAGGGCCGATCGTGGTGCCTTTGCTGCGCCTGGCGGTTGAGCGCGGCGTCCACGCCACGCTTGCGGCCCACCTGCTGAGTCTCTTCGGCGTCAAGGTAGACCCTCGCCGGATCGATCTGCCGGAAACCGATGAGACATTATCCCCGCGCGAGGTCGAAGTCCTACGGCTGGTCGCCGCCGGAGCCAGTAACAAGGCGATTACCGAGCAACTGTTTATCTCAGAACGCACTGCAAAGACCCACGTGACGAGCATTCTCCGCAAGCTTGACGTCACTTCCCGTACACAGGCAGCTGCTCGCGCCCGCGAGCTGCGCATCGTCTGAGCCAGCTAAGTAGTGCATCCGGTAAATCCATTGCACGCCGTCGACCTACCGTCGTAGGGGCGAATCCTTCCGCCGGCGGATTCGCCCCTACACCGATAACGTCAATGAACTTGCCGGATGAACCACTAAGTAGCTGTCAGCAATCAGCTTTCAGCCTTCAACTCTGGGAGCACAGGCTGCAATTAGCCCGAACTGCTGATTGCCTGCTAACCACTCTCTGAGATCTATTGGTCGTACCTCCACCTCCCAAAATCCGTACCGTCTCACCGGCGAGATCGTACCTTCGTACGATGACACCTTGCTCAGCGGTGCGCCATAATGATGACCAGAGTTCGATCGCCCGGCGTAGCCACACGAGGACCAAAGAGGAGGAGACTCTTCTTGCTGAATGTTGTTCGCGAGCGGATGAGGGCGCACCTCATGGCGCAGGATGTCGGCGTGCTGAGCGTCTCCGGCGGCCAAGGGGCTTGGGCGACGCCCGTGCGGTATCGCGTCGAGGGCCTAGAGTTGGATTGTCTCGTGCCTCGTTGGGCCGACGTGGCCTACCACCTGGAGCAGAACTCTGGCGTGCAGCTGGTGATCCTGGAGTCCCCGATTCCCCGCCCGGGAAGGCCGCTGTGCTGGCTGGAGTATCGCGGTACGGCCCAGCCAGTTGCTGTCCCGATCTGGGGCGGCTTGTTGCCTGACGGGACACCCCAAGCCTTGGCGGGCGATCTGTACCTGGTCGTCAACGTAAGACCGAAGCGGATAGACCTGTTGGACGAAGGCCGGGGCTGGGGCGCCAGAGAGACGTTGGATTTCTGAATGAAAGGGGTGTAGCACTGCAACCGGGATGGGCGCCCAGACCGCATGTTCCAGCGACCGGCATGGCAATTCCGAAGCCGCTGAAGGCCAAAAGTTGAACGCCGAAGGCTGATAGCTAACTAGTCGAATGAAATGAAAGGAGAAGGTGGCTGGACGCGAAACTTTTGAGGATCGGGGGTATTTCCGCTATCGTGCAGATCCTTGGCGCGGTGGTTTACTTCATCGCCGTCGGGCCGTTCATGCCGGCGCCGGGGGCTGCCACGGAGAAGGTCCTCGCCAGCCTCGCCAAGGCGCCGCAGTTAGCCCAGTGGTTCGGCTGGGAAGGTGTCGTGCTCGACATACTCATGTTGCCTGTAGCGTTGGCCCTTTACTTTGCCCTACGAGACAGGGAACCCGCCTACGCCGTGCTGGCACTGGGGAGCTTGATGTTCGGGCACGTGTTTATCACTCTCAACGACGCCCGGTTTTCCTCGATATCCTGGGAACTGGCGAAACTGTACGCAACAGGGAATGCTGCCAGCCAAGCAGCATCCTTGGTGGTAATGGGATCGGTCGAGATGTGGCTAGAAATGCAGCCGAAAACTGGCAATATGCAGAGACCCGCGAATTCTGTCCCCACTAGGAGGTCTGAATTGTTTGCCAGACCTGCTGTTGCCCCCCACCTAGTGCCAAAAAGCGGATGCGATTCCCCACCGCTTTTTCAAAAGGGGCTTTTCGGCTGCGCTTCTAGGCGTGGGTACCTTCTTCGTGGGAGGCATTCTCGGCGGCACGGGGTATGGACTGTTCGGCTTGGCCATGCTGTCCTCGCGGCATTTTCCACGATGGCTGGGCTGGCTGGGCGTGATTGGAGGCGCGCTGATGGTCGTCGGCGGGGTGTTTTCACCCTTCAATCAAGCCGGTCCGACGATCATCTTCGTCAGCTTCTTCCTGAATTTCGTCTGGATATTCATCAGTGGCGTTTTCCTTCTGCGAATTAAGGTTGCTTCCGCGCGCTCGCCGTCGGCCTTGACCGCGTAAGTCAATTATTAGAGAGGGAGAGGGGTTGAATGGATCCACAACTGTTGCTATTGCGTTCATTGCACATCGTCTTCGGCGCCTTCTGGGTGGGGACTGACGCGTTCCTTGTATTTCTGCTGCTGCCGCGTCTCCGCTCTTTGGGCCGCGACATCGAACAGCCCGTAATGACATCTCTCATGCGGGTTGTGCCGCCCGTGCTAATGGCTAGCTCCCTCATCACTGTGGCCTCCGGGACCTGGCTGATTGGCCTCATGCGTGGCTGGAATCTAAACTGGATTTGGGCGAACGGCTGGGGTGGGGCGACAGCCGTAGGGATCGTGGGAACGGTCATCGCGCTCATCGTGGGCTTTGGCGTTATTCCCCCGCTTACCATGCGCATGGACAAGCTGGCCCGCGGTTTCGATAGGCGATCTCCCACTAGAGCGGAGGACAGCGCCCTTCAGAGCCTGACCGCCCGCATTACTAGCCTGGCACGTGCCAACTCGGCGTTGCTCATCATCGTGGTGGTGTCAATGGCCGTAGCGCGATTCGTATAGGATTGCCACGCAAAGAGAGCGTCGATTTTAAACCAAGAGAAAGAAGGAGAGCAAGAAATGAGGTTTCTGGTGATCGTGAATCCCAAGCATCCGGTTCCGCCTGAGCTGGCGATTGTCCTATCTGACGCAATGCTCGGATGGCTGACCAGGATCAAGGAGAGTGGAAAGGTGGAAACTCTATTCGGCTACACCGGCGTGCCCGGTGGCGGCTGCATTTTGAATGTGGAATCCGCCGAGGAAGCCAACAGCATAGTCCTCCAATTCCCGTTCGGACCTTTCTCAGATGTGCAGGTCCATGCGGTGGTAGACCCGTTCGAGTCTGTGAGGCAGTACAAGCAGATCGCCCAGGCGATGATTCCGCCCGGGGGCCGCGCGTTAGGGTCGAGGGTGGAGGCCTGAGGATTGATGGGGTTGATGCCCGGTCAGGGGTCGGGATAGGTCACCTTGCCCAAGGGGGCAGCGCCCCCTATTTCGACTCGTCCTTCGCCCGGAAGGATGGGTCGGCCTGGTTCGGAGTCGCCCACCGGCGCCACGCCCGCCGTGCCCTCGAACTCGACCTTGAGAAGGCGGTTGCTGCCCGCCACATAGACGCCGGTGGCCTCGAAGCTCATGTGGTATCGTTCGTGCAACGACGATCCTCACTCTGGGCAAAGAGTGTGGAGTGGAACTGAGCTTTATCCTTGAGCTAGTATTCATTGTTGCCCTGATCATGATGAACGCCTTCTTCGCCGCGGCGGAGATCGCCATTGTATCCATGCGGCGGACTCGCCTAATGGAGCTGGCCGAGCGCGGAGATGCGGGCGCTCGCGCTGCTCTCCGGTTGATCGGCAACCCCAGCCGGTTTCTCGCCACGATTCAGGTCGGGGTGACCTTGGCCGGCTTCTTCGCCTCGGCCCTCGGCGCCATCAGCTTGGTGGTGCTCGTGCGGGACCTTCTCTCGGCGGTTCCCATTCCCTTCATCGCCAACTACAGCGGACCGATATCCTTCGTGGCGGTAACAATGGGCATATCCTTCGCCACCCTGGTGCTAGGCGAGCTAGCGCCAAAGAACCTGGGCATTCACTACGCCGAAGCGATCTCCCGGCTCATCGCTCCGCCCATCGAGCTCCTCTCCACGCTGGCGGCGCCGATGGTGATCGTCCTAACGGCCACCACCAACGCCATACTTGCCGTGTTCAGAATCGAGGAGCGCGCCAGCATTCCCGCCGTTAGCCCCTCGGAGATAGTGTCGATGGTCGAGGCTGGCGAGGAGGAGGGAGTCATCGAGTCGTCGGAGGCCGAGATGATCGAGCGGGTGTTCGACCTCGGAGAGACGAGGGCCCACGGAATAATGGTCCCGAGGGTGGATATTCTGGCGATCCGCAAGGACGCTCAAATCGACGAGGCCCTCGACCTCTACGTCAAATCCGGCTACTCGCGTTTTCCCGTCTTCGACGGATCCTTCGACAGCATCGTCGGCATCCTCTACGCCAAGGACCTGCTGCGCGTCCTGGCCAAGGGCGAGAGGCCGGCCGACATCGCTCTCTTGGTTCGCCCTGCCCTGTTCGTTCCTGAGACAAAGCGAGTGGGCGATCTCCTCAAGGAGCTGCAGCGCACTCGCAATCACCTGGCTGTCGTGGTCGACGAGTTTGGCGGCACTGCCGGGCTGGTGACGCTGGAGGACATTCTCGAGGAGATAGTTGGCGACATCCGGGACGAGCACGAGGCTGAGCAGCCGATAATAGAGCTGAATGATTCTCGTGAGGCCGTCGCCAGCGGCGTCACAACGCTTAGCGAGATAAACGAAGCTCTGGATCTGCACCTCGCCGGCAAGGACTTCGACACGCTGGGGGGATTGGTGCTCAGCCAACTGGGACGAATTCCGCAGCCGGGAGAGGTCGTCGAGCTGCCAGAGGCGCGAATCACCGTTATGGCCATCAATGGCTTGAGGGTAACCAAAGTCAGGGTGCAGAAGAAGGAAGCCGAGGCGGCGTAGCCTACACCTTGGCTCGACGGTAGTAAACCTTCATGATCGCCGCGGCGAGCTTCTTGGAATCGTGACGAAGGGGATTCTCTGCATTTATGACGTCGGCTGCCACTAGCCTGACGTTGGACTTGTCAAAGCTGCCAAGCGTAACGGGCGCCACCTCTGTGCCCGCTGGCGTCCGGAAGCTGTCGTTGCTGTTTACGATCACGTACTGGAAGAGGCCCGGGCCAACGTGCGATTCCAGCGCATCCACGTGGTCGCCGACGGTGAACTCATCGGTCTCGCCCGGTTGGGTAGCGACGTTGCAGACGTAGACTTTGACAGCCGACGAGGCCTTGATGGCTTTCTGGATGCCGTCGACGAGGAGGTTGGGCAAGATGCTGGTGAATAGGCTACCGGGACCGAGAACGACAAGGTCGGCGTCGAGAATGGCCCTTATGGCGTCGGGATGAGCCTGCACGTTGGATGGGTCGAGGTAGGCCTGCTTTATTTTTTGGGGGCTGCGAGTGATATTGGACTCGCCTTGAACCACGTCTTCGTCCTCCATCTTGGCGCAGAGCATCACGTTAGCCAGCGTCGAAGGAAGAATCTGCCCGCGCACTGCCAGAACGCGGCTGGATTCCCGCAGTGCCTGCTCGAAGTTGCCGGTAACCCCGGACATGGCCACGATGAACAGGTTCCCGAAGCTATGGCCGTCCAGGCCAGAGCCGCCGTTGAAGCGGTATTGGAGCAGGTTGGTCATGAGGGGCTCCGCGTCGGCGAGGGCAGCGATGCAGTTGCGAAAATCGCCCGGTGGCAATACGCCCAGTTCTCGCCTGAGCCGCCCCGAGCTACCCCCATCGTCCGCGACGGTGACGACAGCGGTCAAGTTGCCGGTATACTCCTTCAGGCCGCGCAAGAGGATGGATAGGCCGGTTCCCCCGCCAATGGCGACCACTTTCGGACCCCGACGCAGATGCCGCTGGTAGTAGATAACGTCGACAAGGTCGTCCTCCCGTCCCTCGGGAACAAAGGCCGAAAGTACGGAGCGGTTTAGCCGGAGAATCGCCATCGCCACCAAACCCACGCCGCCGAGCAAGAAAATAGCACCGCGAACGTACCTATTGAGAAACTGCAACGTGACGTAGTATACCGTGTTGGGGAACGTGTACGACTCGTAGACCTCCCGCAAGAAGTAGGCAAAGCCTAGGCTGATGATCACGATGCCGATGATAAGGAGCAACAGCCACCGTTTGACCCGCATGCCTGGGATCAGCCATTTCAGGGCGTTTTCCCAGTTGAATTCCAGCCTCATTCGTCGGTCCCCTCGACACGAGCGATATCTCTAGCCTTCAAGTTTCTCCCTCAACAAGCGATTCGTCACTGCCGGGTCCGCTTTCCCTCGTGTCGCCTTCATGACCTGCCCCACCAGATAAGTCAGCGCCTGCGCCTTGCCCGCCCGAAAATCGGCCACCGCTGGAGCGCTTTCGGCCAACACCCGATCGATGACGGATTCGAGCTCGCCGACGGCGCTGATCTGCACCAGGCCTTTCTCGGCGACGATCTGATCGGGCAGCTTGCCGGTGTGGAAAACCTCCTCGAAAACCGTCTTGGCGATCTTGCTGCTGATGGCTCCCTTTTCCATCAAATCGAGCATGCTCGCCAGATGCACGGGTGTCACCTTCGACTGGCTTTCCTCCGTGTCGGTCTCGTTGAGCAGCCTGGTGAACTCGCCGAGCAGCCAATTGCTCACCGATTTCGCCTTCTTTTCCGCCTGTTTGCCCTTCTCTCCGGCCGCAGCC
The DNA here is from genome assembly GCA_016190625.1 of Chloroflexota bacterium. Taxonomy (GTDB): domain Bacteria; phylum Chloroflexota; class Dehalococcoidia; order JACPQF01; family JACPQF01; genus JACPQF01. The sequence continues at coordinate 28,459 of JACPQF010000089.1, forward strand.
TCCTGCACACAGGCCTCGAAGAAGTCGGCCATACTCCTGGAGGTGGTGAGTAGACTGGCGTCGTACAGTGTCAGTCCAAACTGAGACATGAATCTATCTCGCCTGGCATCCGGCAGCTCAGGAAGCCGGACTCTGATGCTCTCTACCCAAGCTGGCGCCATTTTCATCGGAGGGAGGTCCGGCTCGGGGAAATAGCGGTAGTCGTGGGCGTATTCTTTCGTGCGCTGGCTGACCGTGACACCCTTCTCCTCGACCCAGCCTCTCGTCTCCTGGACGATGCGCCCGCCGCTTTCTACCGCTTCCCTTTGCCGCCTCGCCTCGTATTCCATGGCCCGGTACACAGCGCGGAAGCTGTTCATGTTCTTCACTTCAACCTTGGCGCCGAATTCCTCGCTCCCAACCGGTCGGATGCTGATATTGGCATCGCAGCGAAAGCTCCCCTCCTCCATGCTTCCCGTAGACACGCCGAGGTACTGGAGAATGCAACGCAGCTTGACGAGATACTGGCGGGCCTCCTCCGGCGAGCGAAGGTCTGGCTCGCCGACGATCTCCATGAGGGGAACACCCGATCGGTTGACGTCCACAAGACTGTAGGTCTCATCCCAGGCTTCGGCGCGATGGAGGAGCCTGGCAGTATCTTCTTCGAGGTGAACCCTGGTTACGCCTATGCGCTTGCGGTGGCCCGCCGCCTCTATGTAGAGCCAGCCATTGCGGGAGAGAGGCAGGTCGTACTGAGAAATCTGGTACCCTTTCATCAAATCGGGATAATGATAGTTCTTGCGGTCGAACTTGGTGAAGCCGGGGATGGTGCAATTGAGCGCCAGCGCGGTCATCACCGAGTACTCGACTGCAGTCTGGTTGATTACCGGCAGCACCCCCGGCATACCCAAACAGATCGGGCAGACATGGGTGTTTGGCGCCGCGTTGGCATATTCGGCGCTGTCGGAGCAGAACATCTTGCTTTTCGTCAGTAATTGGGCATGAACCTCGAGCCCGATTACCGTCTCATATTCCATCTATCCCGGATCCCCCCAGTATCTGCACTATTCTCCAAGTTTCTGCTGGATCGGCATGGCGTCAAAGGCTCTGGCCCCAAGAATGGGTCTTCCGCCTGTTCGGGGGAAGTACGCATTTTGCATGCCAGAATTGGGTATAGTCGGGCAGGGCAAGCCAAGCTGTTGCACGTCCCGTAGTATATCAGCACAGGCCACGTTTAGCAAGGGCAATTCCAAGCAAGCCGAAGGAACACACCGTGAGAAATCATGGCTGGCAAAGTATTCCTAATGCTACACGACCTTTTTCCGCCTGAGCACCTCGATTCTGTCTGGCGAGTAGCCTAATTCCGCCAGAACCTCGACAGTGTGCTGGCCCAGCACCGGCGGCGGGCCGAAGACCCTGCCGGGCGTCTCCGAGAGCTTAATGGGAACGCCCATCTGCCACATCTTGCCAGCGTCGGGGTGTTCGTACTCCACCACCATCTCATTGTGGCGCACCTGGGGATCATCAAATAACTCGTCGAGCTGTTTCACGGGAGCGCACGGCACGTCATTTGCCAGCAAGAGACTAACCCATTCGTCGGTCGAATTGGTCAACAGTATCTCCTGCAGAATGCCCAGCAACTCCTCACGGTGCTCAAGGCGGGCAGTCAGCAAGGCAAATCGAGGATCATCAATAAGAGATTCGATCCGGAGCGCCTTACAGAAGTTAACCCAGAAAGTCTGGTTTCCGCAGGCGACGAACATCCAATCGTCGGCAGTTTGGAATAACTGGTAGGGTATTGGCACGCCCGTCACCAGGTTTTTCGGCTCAGCGCCTCTCACGAACCAGCCGGACTGGATAGCGATGACGGCGTTCAGAAGGCTGCTATCTACCCGCTGCCCTATGCCGGTCTTCTCTCGAACATAGAGAGCGACGGCCGTGCCATAGGCTCCTAGAAAGGCTGCAGTGTAATCGGATACCGCCACCCGGTTGAACACCGGCGGGCCGGCCGGCCCGCCCTGCGCCGCCATGACGCCGCCCAACGCCTGCATCAAGGGGTCAAATCCCGGCCTATCGCGATAGGGCCCGGTCTGGCCCCAGGCGGAGAGGGCGGTATAGATGATCCGCGGATTTACCTGCTTCAAGTTTTCGTGACCTATCCCCAGCCTGTCGGCGACCCCCGGACGGTAATTCTCCACCACGACGTCCGATTGCTTCACCAGCTCGAGCAGGACCGCTTTTCCTTCGGGCTGCTTCAGGTCCAGGACCATGGCCCGTTTCCCCCGGTTCCAGCCATAGAAGCCGAATATCTCGCGGAAGGGGTCTCCCTCTGGCGTCTCTACCTTGATGACGTCGGCGCCCATGTCGGCCAGCAGCATGCAGCAATAGGAGCCGGCGATGTAGTTGGTCAGGTCTACAATCTTCACGCCCTGCAGCGCAAACATTACTTCGCCCCCTTACCGTCCTCCGAAACGGACCTATTCTACCACACTCGCGGTAGAAACGCGTTTCGGCGTGGCGCGTCGGGGAATCCTCGATTCGCAGGGAACCTTCGTTTGGCAGAGGCCACAGGCGGCATAGTAGCCGATGTAACCAGGCCTTTCGAGAAAAGGCCTCAGGGTCTTGGCCAGCGTCTGGTAGCACTTCTCCTTGTCGTGGCCGGTGGCTCCGATGGCGCCACCCGGGCAGCGTTTGATGCAAGCGCCGCAGGTGCCATCCTCTGGATAGGGGCAATTAGCGAGATGGTGGCTGTAGGGTCGGGAACTGGGAATAAACGCAGCGTTGGCCACGACACTGCCGCAGCGATGGGCGATACCCCTGGCGGTTATCAGCCCATCGGTGAGGCTGAAGGTTCCCAATCCGGCAGCGTAGGCAGCGTGGCGCTCGGACCAGGTCGATGTCCAACCTGCGGTGGCAGAGCGAAAAGACTTGAATGTCGGAGCGAACATCGGCGGCACCGCGACGTAGCCCTTCTCCTCGAAGAGGGAGACCACGTGGCGGCACAGGGCGCCGTTGAACTCCTCGCCCTGAAAGCGTGTGTGGTTCCAGCGCAGCGACGGCCCGTCGGCCATCTTGCGGTTGCTCAGCCTCGTCTCTTTGGCAATGGGCAGAATCCAGGAGACCACGCCGACGCGAGAAAGCTCCGGCGGCTCTCCCCCGGCAGAGGTCGGGGACTGGGCCGCGAGGACCTCTCGCGGCGTCATGTGTCGCTCTCCCGCCACCGTTTTGTACAGCTCGAATAGGGGATCGTCCCCGTCGGCAAATCCCACCAGCGGCTCCTCGAAGATGGGCGAGCCGTCGATGTCTCTCAGGCGATTGGCTGGCGATTCAGCCACGAAGGTCTTGATGGCGTCCACGAGAAAGGCCTGCAGGTCGGTCATCCGTGTCAAGTCGCGTTCCGCTTGTTTCATGTTCCTCCTCCGACCGCTTTGATTACTGTCTTCGACGCTTGGCGCTAGGCAACCTTGAAGGATTGTCCCAAGGGTTCGACTCCGCCGTATCTCGATACAAGGCAGTGACTCGCACCACCTGTAGGTTCGAGCCGCTGTTTCAATGGATTATAGCAGTCTGAGCACTAAACGTAAAACTCTGGTTCGCCCGGCAGCCTCCCAGTCGCACTTATACGCGATTGCTCGACCCAGGCCTTCGTGTTGCACAAAGACGTTCTCCTATGGGATAATATGCCCATGCGTAAACAGGCTCCGATCCTCGTCACCGGCGCCACGGGCTACGTGGGGGGCAGACTCGTGCCACGCCTCCTCGATGCGGGGTACCGGGTGCGAGTTCTCGTGCGTGACCCCAGCCGCCTCCAGGGACGCCCCTGGGCCGGCCAGGTGGAGGTAGAACAGGCCGATGTCCTACAGCCTGAGACCCTTTCTGCCGCTCTCGCAGGCGTGTCCGCGGCCTATTACCTGGTCCATAGCATGGCCATCGCGGGAGATTTTCCCCAGCGCGATCTGATAGCCGCTCGCAATTTCGGCGCCGCGGCGAAAGCGGCCGGGGTAGAGCGGATTATCTACCTTGGCGGGCTGGGCGATTCGCAAACTACCCTATCGAAGCATCTGCGCTCCCGTCAGGAGACCGGGACGATCCTAAGGGAGGCCGGCGTTCCTGTCACCGAGTTCCGGGCTGGCATCATTATCGGCTCCGGCAGCGTGTCTTACGAGATCATCCGTTATCTCACCGAGCGCCTACCGATCATCCTTGCCCCCGGCTGGGTGTTCACCCCGGCGCAGCCCATCGCCATTCGCGACGTGCTTGCTTATCTGAAAGCTGCGTTGGAAGTGCCGGAGAGCACCGGGAGAACTCTGGAGATCGGTGGAGCGGGTGTGTTGTCCTACAAGGAAATGATCCTTGGCTATGCCCACGCGCGGAAGCTCTACAGGATCTTGATTCCCGTTCCCGCGCTCACGCCGAAACTCTCGGCGCGCCTGCTGCATGCCCTGACGCCGATCCCCGAAAACATCGCCTTGCCTCTCATCGAGGGACTGCGCAACGAGGTGCTCGTTCGCGATCATACCGCCCATCGGCTCTTCCCGAATATCGTACCGATTCATTATCTGACCGCCGTGCAACTGGCTTTCATCCGTCAGGAGACCGGCAAGGTGGAGACGATTTGGAGCACGGCGTTGGCCACGAGCCAGGGCGATAAGCCGCCTGTCGCCTTCACCGATCGTGAGGGTATTAACCTGGAGAGCCGGCAGATGGTCGTCGCCGCCAGTCCGGCGGCGGTTTATCAGGTCTTCACCGGTCTCGGCGGCCAGCGCGGCTGGCTATATGCCGACTGGATGTGGCATTGGCGAGGCAGAATCGACAGAATGCTCGGGGGCGTGGGCTTCCGGCGAGGTCGGCGGCATCCCGACGAGATACAGGTAGGGGAGGCATTGGACTTCTGGCGAGTGGAGGCCGTAGAGCCTGGACGCCTGTTCCGCCTGCGCGCCGAGATGAGGGCGCCCGGCAGGGCCTGGTTGCAGTTCGAGGCGCAGGCACTTCAAGATGGCAAGACCTTGTTAACTCAGACCGCCTTCTTCTTCCCCAGAGGTCTAGCCGGGCCCCTCTATTGGTACGGTCTCTACCCCGTGCACAAGGTAATCTTCTCCGGACTCATCCGCTCGATCGCTCGCCGGGCCGAGGCCATCGAGGCATGAGAGCTATGGTTTTCGACGGAGCCCTGCGATTGGCGGCAGATTACCCCCGGCCCTCACCGGGCCATAACGAGGCATCGATCAGGGTCGGGCTGGCGGGAATCTGCAACACGGATTTGGAAATCGTCAAAGGCTATATGGGTTTCAAGGGAGTGCTGGGGCACGAGTTCGTGGGAGTCGTAGAGGAGTGTCGAGACCCCGACTTGGTGGGCCAGCGCGTGGTCGGCGAGATCAACGTTGGCTGTGGCGCCTGCCCGTACTGCTCCCGGGGCCTATCCCGACATTGTCCCGACCGCTCCGTCCTCGGCATCCTCGGTCGTGATGGCGCTCTGGCCGAGTACGTAACGTTGCCCATCGAGAATCTGCACCCTGTTCCAAAATCGTTGCCTGACGAAGAAGCCGTCTTCGCCGAGCCCCTCGCCGCGGCTCTGGAGATTCGGGAGCAGGTGAACATCAGCCCATCCGATTCTGTCCTAGTCCTGGGCGACGGCAAGCTGGGCCTTCTCGTAGCGCAAGTTCTGGCGCCGCTAAGCCGGAAACTGAGGGTGGTAGGCAAGCACCGCAGCAGCCTCGCCATTCTCTCCCAGCGAGGAATCGAGACTTGTCTCGCCGGGGATTCTCCTCCGGAACGGGCAGACATAGTGGTAGATTGCACTGGCTCGCCATCCGGGCTCGAAGCGGCCATGCGCCTGACCAAGCCAAAGGGCACCATCGTCCTGAAGAGCACGGTGGCTACAGGCGCCAGCCTGAACCTCGCTCCCCTCGTGGTGGACGAGATCACTGTGGTCGGCTCCCGCTGCGGGCCTTTTCGCCCTGCTCTGGACGCGCTGGACAAGAAAACGGTCGGCGTCCGGCCCCTCATCGCCGGCATTTACCCGATCAGCGATGGCCTGCGAGCCTTCGAGCATGCCGCTCAACATGGCACTCTTAAAGTGCTAATTAGCTTCCACGCGAATCTCACACAGTAGCGATCGGCGGCCATCCTATCGAGCTGATCATCGCCTATCTTCTTCAAGCTCATAGCTGAAGGCTGATTGCTAACCGTTACCTAGATGCCGCCACTGGATAACCTGCCGCCTCCCAAGCGTGGAATCCGCCTCGTAGCGCCTCGGCTCTGGCGTATCCCCTGTCGATTAAGAAGCGTGCCGCACGGGCACTGCTGCCTTCCTCCGGTCAGGTTCAGTAGGTTATGATCAGTTTATCGTGAGCAAGGTCACTATAGCGTCGGGGGAATTCTGCCGCTGGCATGTGAATAGCGCCCTCGACGTGGGCCTCGTCGTAGGCCTCCTTGCTTCGGACGTCCACCAAGACTGCTTCGTTGCGGTCGTGCATCTGCTTGGCCTCGCTTACAGAGATGCGCGGCACTTCTTCGAGAGGCATTCTCTGCACCATTGACCGATCCTCCTTTCAAGTGGGGGCGAACGGCCATTTGCTCCTGCTTATCTTGATTGCGCGCAAGATCGATGCCGGGATGGTTCAGGCTGACGTTCGCCGTGGTTCAAACCGTAGGGACGAATCCTTTGGCGGAAGGATTCGTCCCTACGGTTTGAACCACCGTCGCAGACTGTTGCTCAACTGTAGCCCCGTCTATGAACCGTTCCTCGGTGCCCCGAAACTGGTATGTTACTTGCCGGGCCTGATTGGCGTAAGCCCGGGCCGTGAATCAATACCGTCGGGAGGGTAACTCATGCCGAGAATAGAGGAGAGAATTCACGTCGACGCGCCTATCGATCAGGTGTACCGGTTCTGGACCAACTTCGAGAGTTTTCCTCGCTTCATGGAGAATGTGGACCAGGTCAAGATGACCGGGCCGAAGACGCTGCATTGGAAGGCCCATATTGCGGGGACGCCGGTGGAGTGGGACGCCGAGATCACCGAGCTGAAGCCGAGTGAGAAGGTTGCCTGGCGCTCAACCACAGGGACCGGCAATAGCGGTGAGGTAACGTTTGCCCGCGCTGACACGGGCACGGACGTGCATGTGATTCTGGAGTATACCCCACCGGCTGGCGCCGTCGGTGCGACGCTCGACCAATTCGCCCGGGCGACAGAGAGGAACGTGGAGGAGGACCTCCAGAATTTCAGGAGAATGGTTGAGCGATAAAGCGATCTCGCCCGCTATCGTTGATCATGGGGCGAGGCAGCTCGCCTCGTGGCCTCCAATTCAGGCACAATTACCTTGAGAGCGCGAGGAGCCACCTGAAAGCGCATGGGGGTCTTGCCAATCACATCGCCGTCGGTCTGCACTATCAGAGGCTTTTCGGATTGCAAGGCCACCGAGCTGGCCCTGTAGGACTCGACGTCGGGAGAGCCGTGGTGGCGACGGAGAGCGAGGGACAGCAGGTGGCGAACCTTGGTCATGGTCCCGCTTCCCTGAAAAATGAACACTTCGAAGAGGCCGTCATCGGGCTCGGCCTGGCGCGAAAGCTCGAAGATGGCGTAGCGCTTGATATTCGACACGACGACGAGCAGAACCCTGCGGCTCAGCTTCTTACCGTCCAAAACCACTTCCGCGCGCGTTCCCTCGAACCGGAACAGAGTGACCAGAGCGGAGACGGCGAAGGCGGGAATGCCCCAGCGGCGTTTGGCCTCCGGCTTGACGTTGAGCAGGACCTGGGCGTCAAAGCCGGCGCCAGCCCAGAGCAGAAAGCAGCGGTCCTCGGACATGCCCACGTCGAGATACCGGTTTTGACCAGCCACGATGGACTTCGCCGCCTCGACCGGGTCCAGGGGGATGCCCATTTCCCGGGCGAACACGTTGGCAGTGCCGGTAGGGATGACTCCTAGGGCGACCTCCGTCCCCGGCAGTGCCTGAATTACCTCGTTGATCGTTCCGTCGCCGCCGCAGGCGACCACCAACTGGCAACCCTCCGCCACGGCCAGGCGCGCCAGCTCGGTGCCCCTATGCCCGCCATCGGTATGAAAGACGGACACGTCCCAGGCGGGTGCCCGGAGAAAGCCAATGGCCCTGTCTATGTCGGGCCGTCGCGACGCCTGGCCCGCCGTCGGGTTGACTATAACGCAGACCTTCATGCTGCGACCTCGGACCATCGCCCTCTCTTACTAGGCGGCTTTGCGAGCTGCGCTCGGGGCAGATGGGTTGACCATATTCTGGGGACTGTCTGCCAGAAAACCCCGGATATTGTCGACGGTGGTCTCCAGAATTCTCTGAAGGGCTTCCTTCGTATTGAAGGCGATGTGGGGTGTGATAACCACGTCCTCTCGCCGCATAAGGATGTGTCGACGCAGCACCATTCTCAACTGGTCCTCCGCTGCCGGAGCGGTGAGCAGTTGCCGTTCCTCTTTGATGAGCTCCTCGCCCTCGATGACGTCGAGTCCGGCCCCCCCAATGATACCCGCGTCCAGGGCCCAAAGCAAGTCCTCGGTGTCCACCAGGCCGCCGCGGGCCGTATTGATCAATATAGCCCCCTTTTTCATCAGCTTAAGCGACTCGCGGCTGATCAAATGGTGGGTGCGAGGCGAATAGGGTGCGTGGAGCGAAACGATGTCAGACCGCGTCAGCAATTCTTCAAAGGGAACGTAGGTGAAGCCGAGCACTTCGGCGATGAGTTCATCCCGATGAGGGTCGAAGGCAAGGGCGTTCATGCCGAACCCTTTGGCGATCCTGATCACGTGCAGCCCGATGCTACCGGCGCCGACTACGCCGATGGTCTTACCCTTGAGGTCGGATCCTCTCAGCTCCTCGATCGTGAAGTGGCCGGTGGTCGAGCGCAGATGAGATTTGAGTATGTGCCGCGTCAACGCCAATATCAGGCCAAATGTATGCTCCGCCACGCTAGTCTCGCCATAGCGGGGAACGTTGCAGACTGTAATCCCTCTCTCGCCGCAGGCCGCCAGGTCGATGTGGTCGTAGCCGGTCGAGCGCGTGGCAATCATTCTTAGATTCGGCAGCCTATCCAGCATGTCCCGGTCGAGACGGGAGTTTATGAAGACGGAGAGGATAGGCGCTTCCGTGACCTGATTGACCTTACGGTTGCTCAAGACGCCCGGGAAGAAGGTCAGTTTCTTGTCCGGCAGCGCCTTTGCAAGGTACTCTTTCTCCCACGCTTCCACTTCGAAGAAGGCGATGTCGACCGCCACTTTGGGTTTCATGCTGCACCCCTGCCATCGGAGATTAGGTTATCCCGGTGGACATGCAAGGGCCATGCCATTCCTTCACAGCTGCCTCAATCTAGGAACGAAGACCATTATCGCCAGTGAGAAGGTCGCTACGATTGTTCCGCCGATCATCAAGCTAGCAGGCGCACCCAGGGTGCTTGCCAGCGTTCCTGCCTGTAAGCTGCCAAGCGGCGTCATGCCGTTTAGGGCGAGCATGTAGAAGCTCATCATCCGGCCGCGAAGCTCGTTGGGGACCAGGAGCTGGATAAGAGTATTGGTCAGAGAAGCGTACATGGCGGAGGCCCAGCCCACGAAGACGAGGATAAGCAGCGAAGTTGGAAACCAGGGGCTGAGGGCAAAGACGATCAGTAACAGGCCGAAAGCGATAGCTGAGAGCAGGAGCAGAAGTCCCTTTCGCCGGAAATTGCCGAGGGCGGCTAGGGTCAGGGCGCCGGCGAGGGACCCGGCGCCTGAAGCCGCCATCAACCAGGCGTAACCTGATGCGCCCACGTTGAGAACCTCCTCGCCGGCGAAAACGGGCATGAGCGTCACGTATTGCCAGCCGAAAATGGCGGGAACGGCCTCCATGGCCAGCAGGATCAGCATCGTCCTATTCCCGGCAACGTACCTAAGCCCTTCTTTGAGGTTCTGCCATATGGTCGCACTGGTATCGGCGGCCGGCAAGCTCCTGACGCTGATCAGGAACAGGGGAACGATAATGGCACCGTAGGTGAAACCGGCAAAGTAAAAGCATGCGGCAATGCCACCAACGAGAAGCAGGCCACCGGCGATGGTCGGGCCGAGTATGCGGCTGATCTGGTTGGTGGCAGAGGTGAGGGCAATGGCATTCATGAAGTTGTCTTTGTCGACGAGTTCGGTTACCAACACCTGGCGAGCGGGAACATAGAAGGCTTGCAGGGTGCCGTAGACCAGGACGAAAACGAAGACGTGCCATACTTCGACCCGGCCTGCTAGTATTAGAGTTGCCAGGCTCACCATCGCGATCAGGCCGAGAGAATGGGAATATGTGAGAAGCTTCTTTCGGTCCATGCGGTCGACGACCACGCCTGTGAGCGGGGCGAGAAAGAGCATCGGCAGCGCTGTAGCAGTGCCGACCAAGCCGAGGAGGAAAGCGCTCTTGGTAAGGTCGTAGACCAGCCAGCCCGTGGCCACGCTCCTTAAATGTATGCCACCATTGGCCAGCAGTATGCCGAACATCAGCAGACGGAAGTCCCGATGTTGCAGAGACTGGAACATGCTGGCTCGTTCCGGCCGCCGGACCTCTAGTTCTCCCACCGTATCGGGTTTCGTCGCTTCCACCTTGATTGGAGTCTCAATCCGTAGAGCGGATGTCTCGACCGGCAAGAGAGACGAGCAGACCGATCAGGAGTCTGTCCTCACCTGCTGCAGTTCGCTCAAGACAGCACGTAGACGCGCCTGCTTTTCCTCTAGCCGCTCTTTCATTTGGTTGAGCTGTTCTACCTTCTGATTGATCAGACTTGCTTGCATCTCGGTCACCTTGATGGACCGCCTCAGCTTGCCCATTCTCTCCTCTGAAGTCAGCCCACCCTGCCGGCGCTCCGCCCTGAGCTGTTCCAGCGTCTCCTCGGCCACGACCATCTCCTTGATTTCGGCCAGGGAGAAACCGAGCAGGCCTATCAACTCTCGGATGTGCCGGATACGCTGGACGTCCTCCTCGGTGTACAGCCGGAAGCCGCCCTCCATTCGACTTGGCGGCTTGAGGAGCCCCTTCTCTTCGTAATAGCGCAACGTGCGATGGGTCAGCCCCGTGATCTCCGCCACTTCCCCGATCTGCATGAAACGCTTTTCGGACTCCAACTAGCACCCCCTGAACTGCAGACTGGCGAGGGCAATAATATCACGATCTTCCCTTAACGTCAAGGTTATGATCAGAATTATGATCAGAATCGCCGATTTGTGAATGGCTTCCGCAGCATGACCAAGTCATGGTCCAACCCGTGGCGCCAAATGTCGAGTCTGGATGAGGCAGTCGCAAGGCTCTCGGCGCGAATCGGCTTGAGCCGGAACGGGAATAGGTTGGGGCTTTCAATGGCGACCTACCCTTCACGCGCTGAGCTGCGCTGCCGGCTAAAGCTCGCTGTCAGCCCGCTGGCTCTCCAGCGGGCTCAGTTCTTGCCGTCGCCTCGGGCACATTTCTTCAGTCAGCTCCGACGAGGGTAAGAATTTGTGGGGAAGACCTCGGTACCCGAAAAGGCCCTTTTCGAGCACCCCCTTCGCCCGCATGGTGTCAGTTCACAGCTTCTTCCACCAAGCGCCGCTCTTCCTCCGCCAAGCCATAAAGGTCGTAGACCAGGCCATCGATCTCCCGGTCAGCGCTCGCGATAAGCTGGCCTAGGTCCTCCTGCTCGCTCTGCGGCAGCGAAGGTTCGGCTTTGCGCCTATGCAGCTCCAGCATTCGGTCCACAAGGGCTAACAGTCCGCTGTGCATGCCTTTACCCTCTGGATTGTCGAAGTCGACAACCCGGATTGGGAGTTTCGAGAGGTGCTGAGGCATCACACCGTAGTGTCCGCCTTGGTGGGTAGTTGCCCTCGTACGCATCCAATAGTGCGCAAGGGCGCTGTTGAGGATGCCCATCAAGTAGCGGTACTGGTTTGGGCGTTCCTCCTTCAACGTAATGCAGTAACCTCCAGTGGTGACATTTACTGTATACAGGATACCTTGAGAATCGAAGTGCGCCGCAATGCGCCTGGTCATGTAAGGGAGCATGAGCTTAGGCTGATCGAATTGCGCCAGATTCTGGGTGCGACCATAGCGATACCACTTTGGGCCCTTGTGCTTGCCCATTTCCCTTTGCTCAAGCCTTGCCCGATTGGCAGAAAGGTACTCCCAAGTTCGGGGAAACTCGACTTGCAGGAGGTCCTCATCCAAGATCTCCATCTCCTCGCCGTGACGTCGGTACGGGAACAACAGCAACAACCCGCTTTCGTCAGCAGAGTACCGATGAACGTGGCGTGACCCGATAACCACGGGCTTGAGCAGGCCAGGTTCCAGTTCATGCTCGGATTGAGTCGTGCGGGAAAACACCGTCCATGTTCCATCTTGCTTCAGTGCCCTCTTTTCCACGACGAACACTTTGTCAGCACCTGTGACCAAACCCTGAAATATCCTCCTGGCTACGTCTTTCAGGGGAACTCCACGAACGGAGAGCTTCTCCATCAAAGGCTCGCCACGGGCGGGAGGCCACGCGCCGTTGTGGATCGCGTCCTGGGCAACACGCCGCTCGACTCGATCGGCAGGATTGCCTAGCCCTCCCGCTTCCGGCTGGGGAGTTTCGTGGAGGACGGCATAGTAAAGGAGCCTTTCTTCCCGCCCTTTGCGCAGGATAAGCATGGTCGGATAGGTGGTGGTGCCACCAAAGACTTGAAGAGCCGATAGGTCGATTATCATGTCGACTGCGGATTGTTGACGAATAAGAGCGCGCACCTTACTTCCGGACGTGGATCTAAGGAACTTCCCCGAGGTAATGAAGCCAAGGCGCCCGCCCTGCTTAAGGAGTCGGATGGCCTGCTCGATGAATAGGATGTAGAGGTCGAAAGAGCCAAAGGAGGTCTCGAAATGGTCGCGGAAGTAGTCTCGCTCTTGTTCCTGCAAACTCTGGATGCGAACGTACGGCGGATTCCCCAGCACCACGTCGAAGCCGCCACACGCCATGACTGCGGGGAACTCGCCGGCCCAATTGAAGGGGCGCTTCTCCCGCCAGCGATCGCCGAAGTACGGGCTTAGCTCTGCCTCGCCACCGGAAATCAGGGAATTGCCGACCTTGATGTTCTCGTTCAAAATGACGGGGAGCTTCTTGTTCCGTGAGTCGGCGAAAGCCTGCATGGTCAGGTTGACGGCGGCGATCTCGGCCGCCTCGGGATCGAGGTCCACGCCAAACAGATGCTCCCGGAGGATGACATCCGGATAGTCAGCCACGGGCGCGGGCAGATGCCTGATTTCTTCAAGATGCTCCATCAAGCTCAACTGAGTGGCCTTGCGCACCAGGCGGGCCTGCTCCTGAGCGATGTCATCATTGAGGCGACGGTAGAACTCCGCCAGCACCTGGTAGGCGTAGATGAGGAAGGAGCCGGAGCCACAAGCGGGGTCCAGAACGGCCAGGCCCCGGACCTTCTGTATGGCGTGCAGCCCGTGTTCCTCCTCCAACTCCTTCAGGCGGCGGCCCAAGGTGTTGTCCACGATGTACTGCACCACCCAGCGGGGAGTGTAGTAGATGCCCCGGCCCTTTCGCACGTCCCGCCGCTCTTCGTCCTCCACCCGCCCATTACGCAAGGCCAGCTTGGTGCCCAGGTAGCTTTCATGGGTGCTGCCGAGGATATCCGAAGTGAACTTGCGGAAGGAAATGCCGTTCATCTCCTCGATAACCTGAGCCAGGGTCTGGTTGGGAATGGCAAGCAGCTCGCAGATGTGGCCAGGCGCGAAAAGAGTTGTGTTGTGGTGCTGGTCCATCATATGAGACAGGTCGGCGAAGGCCCGCATCAGATGGTCAGAGCGCGCATATGCGCCCCGGTTGCGATATTCCGCCAGAGTTGTGTCCAGTAGGTCGTGCGCCAGGAGGACCTCTTTATCGTCGCCGTAGCGAATCAATATCAGGCGGTCGAGAATGCGCTGCACCCCCGCCATGAGCCGGTCGAAGTCGAAGCTGCCGTCACCACGAAGAAGGATCGGGTTGCTGACGTTGTGCTCGTGGATCGCATTCGCCAGTTGCAGGCGCCAGCGGCGGAGGGCGGCGAGAAACTCGAGATCTACGTCCTTCTTCTCAAACTGACCCTCCCACCACGGCAGGCTTCCCCGCTCCACCTCGGCCGGCGAAAGGCGCCAGAGGGCCTCGAAGTTTCTGAGGTAATCTTGGGGATGATCGAAGGCGTAGATCAAGCGCTCGTGGTCGGCGTTGAAAACGTGGAGCCGCTCGAAGTTGGTGAGAATGGCGTAGGTGATGCTCTTGCCGCGAGCGTAGCGGAAGGCTTGCTTCTCCTCGACGGTGCGGTCGCCGGAGCGCTGCGCCGAGGCCGGTATCCTCCCGAAGCGCTTGGCTTCAAGGAAGAGAACGGGCTGGCCACGCAACTCGAGGCCGACGTCGACAAACCCGGCGCCACGGACATAGCCCTCTCGCCGGTAGTTGGTAATCTGACCCGGGTCGTTAAAGACGTTCCAGCCAAGAGCCTGAAAGAGCAAATCAACATACCCCGCCCGGACGTCGGCTTCCGACTGGGCGCGGTTTCGCTCTCCGTCGAACTTGTCGACAAGCTTGGCGACTTCGGCGCGAGCTGCGTCGGCGTTTCGTCTGTGCATGAGAGTTCCTGCATGGACCAACTCGGTCCTGAGGGAGTCCGGCGAGTGTTGCACTGAGGCAAGTATAGCACCAAACCGCTGGCGGGTAAATCCCAAAATTCGTCGTATATATCGTCGTGCGAAGCGGCAACCTAGCGCAATTGCCAGAATTCCGGAATGAGGTTACAATTTGGCATCCAATCTGCACATGAGGCATTGTGAGGAATACGATGAGTTCTCGCAGGATGAAATTGGACCGCTGGCTCTGCCTGGTCGCGCTGGCCGCTTTTCTGGCTCTTCCGCCGGCGCCGGCGGCGGCCTTCGGCGGCAGCTTGCCCAGGGGGCTTCCGGATCATTTCTTCCTCGGCCTGGCCAATCACCCCGACGAGCTAAAATGGATGGTCGGCAGCGGCGTGCCCTGGGACGCACGCTATTATTACCTCTCTGGCGGTGTCAACACAGGGCAAAGCTGGACCGACTGGTTGCCGGATGGTGGCTTCGCCTCAATCTACATGGCCGATAGCGCCCGCAACGGCTACCTGCCGGTGTTCAGCTACTACCAAATCCAAAAGTCGGCCCCCGGCCTCGGGAACAGCGAGGTCGAGATTGCCTTCAGCAACCTGAACAACCTGGACACCATGGCCGCCTACTACGCCGAGTTCAAGCTGCTAATGGAGAAGGCGCGCGCCTTCGGCAAGCCGGTGCTGGTCCACGTCGAGCCCGACCTGTGGGGCTTCATGCAGCAGCGGATCGGCGGCGGCGAGAATCCGGCGAAGATACCGGTGTCAGTGGCCTCCTCCGGCTTCAAGGACGTGAAGGGGTTTGCCAACGACCTATCGGGTTTCGGCAAGGCCCTACTCCACCTGCGGGACCGCTACGCCAGGAACGTCATCCTCGCCGTCCACGCCTCGCCCTGGGCCACCAACCTGGACGTGTCGACCAGCAAGGACGTCAACCTCGACGTGGAGGCCATCGGGCGAAAGACGGGGAAGTTTCTCGCCTCCACCGGCAAGTGGGACCTCGTCTTCGTCGACCTGGCCGACCGGGACGCCGGCTATCTCGAGCTGGTGCAGAAGGACGGCGGATCCCATTGGTGGGACAAGAGCAACCAGACCTATCCCAACTTCAGCCGTTTTGCCCGCTACCTCGACGCCCTCTCCTCCCAGATGAGACTGCGCCTTGTCCTCTGGCAGGTGCCCGTGGGCAACACGATCATGCGGACCTCGAACAATACCGAGGGCCACTATCAGGACAACCGGGTGGAGTATTTTCTCGACCGGTCGATCGGCGCCGTCGAGGAGTATGCCCGCGCCGGGGTGATCGGCGTCCTGTTCGGCCGCGGCGCCCCCGGCCCGAGCACCTACACCGACGACAAGAAGGACGGCGTGACCAATCCCCTGCCGATCAACGGTAATCTGGAGATGGCAACCTTGCCGGACGACGACGGGGGTTTCCTGCGCCTGAGGGCGGGTGACTATTACGGGCAGGGGGCCTTTGCGCTTCCCTCTCCCCCGAGGCAGATCGGAGCGATCCGTCTGATCCGTCTGATCGGTCTGATCGCGCTGGCGCTGCTGGCGGGATGCGGCCTTGCCGTTTGGCGAAAAAGGACTAACTCAACTGGACGGCCAGGGCCGTCAGTTGAGCGGTGAGCTCGTCGGCGAGGCGGCGATCGATCTGGCCATCGCTCGCCATTCCCCGCACGTCCTGTAGGGCCTCCTGGGTCTTCTGGAGAGCGTCCCTCGTGGCGCCTTTGATAAGCGCATCCCTGACCTCGGCGATCTGCTTTTGGAGGTCCCGCCCCGCCTTGCCGTTCTTCCCCGTCGTCGGAATGCTCCTCGCCAGAGCCTCGAGCTGGCTGAGGCGTTGCAGGGGGCTGGGGACAACTGCGGTCGGCGTCGGAACCGAAGTCGCCGTCGGTGGAACAGCCGTGGGGGTAGCGGCGGGCCTGGTGGGCGTGGCGACCGGAGACGGCGATTGGGCTGTGGTACCAGCCTTCGCCTGCCATTGCCGGGGCCAGAAGATCAGGCCGAGTAGGATGCAGAGGAAAAGCATCCCGAGCGCGAGGCCGTACATTAGGGACAAACGGACCCTCCTTGAAGTACTGCCTGCGATTGCCGCTCCGTTCGCCGATGACCGCCCCCTTGGAGGTGAAGGCAGCGCAGTTGACACCCGGACCGTGGGCGAGTCGTGAGCGGCAGATTGTTGGCCCAAAAGGCCGTCGAGCATGGCCGCTGCCGAAGGGTAGCGTTCCTCGGGATTCTTGGCTAGCGCCCGCGTTACCACCTGATCGAGCCAGAGTGGCAAATCTGGCCGCAGGGTAGAAGGAGTGGCAGGCTCGCGCTCCAGGTGCTGGGCAGCAACGGCAGCGGCAAGGTCTCCTTCAAGAGGTAATCGCCCGGTCAGCAACTGGTAAAGCATGACGCCGACGGCATAGAGGTCGGACGCCGGGGTTGCGGGCCGGCCGGCCAGCCGTTCCGGCGCCAGATAGTGGATCGAGCCGATCACCTCTCCCGTCTGGGTCAGCGTCGCCGCGACCGCTCCTTGGGAGATGCCGAAGTCGGCGAGCTTGGCCTGGCCATCGGCGGTGAGGAGCACGTTCTGCGGCTTGACGTCGCGGTGAACCAGTCCCCGGGCGTGGACGTGGGTCAGGGTACTTGACAGCACGCCCCATGCGTGCTATTATCTGGCCAGAATTAGTCGGACGGAGTGTCATGTCAGCCTTGTCTAGCCGCATTGGTCAAGCTTATTACTGGCGCTTTTACTTTACCGGGCTGCCGGCGGCAGAGGCTGTAGCTTGGCCCAGTAACTAGCGCCAATCCCAAGACAGCTCAAGCCGTAGGCAGCCGGAAAACGCCTACGGCTTTTTGTTTGGCCGGGACTGGACGGCCCGCAGAAGCCATAGGCAAAGCCCTATGGCTTTTTCGCGTGTGGCTCCGTAGTGGCCGCCGTCTCTGGCGGCCACGGGAGGCGGGCGGGCATCCTTCTAGGAAGGACACCGCCCTTACAGCCAATTTTGGCTCCGTAGCCGTCTCTGGCGGCCACGGAACCGGGGACCCATACAAGTAACACTTGCACACAGTGGAGGAAGAAGATGAAATCGCCGGAGCTAGAAATCGAGGAATTATCGCCGGTCAAGAAAACCCGACAGGACTACAGGCTGGTCGCCGGCTCCCCCGCCCTACCCGCCAGCGTCGTCGACGTGAGAGGCGTGCCCGTTGGCGGGGAGGAGATCGTAGTGATCGCCGGCCCCTGCGCTGTGGAAAACGGGGAGCAGGTGATGGCGACCGCTCTATCGGTCAGGGATAGTGGCGCCAGGCTGCTGCGGGGCGGCGCTTTCAAGCCGCGCACTTCCCCCTACGACTTCCGCGGCCTGGGCGAGGAAGGACTCCAGATCCTCGCCGCCGCCGGTCGGGCCAGTGGATTGCCCATCGTAACCGAGGTGCTGTCCGAACGTCACGTCGAGCTGGTTGCCGCCTACGCCGACGTCCTCCAAATCGGGACACGCAACATGAGCTGTTTCGCCCTGCTCGAAGAGGTGGCCCGGGCTGGGAAGCCGGTTCTCCTGAAGCGGGGCATGGCGGCCAAGATCAAGGAGTGGCTCCTCGCCGCCGAATACGTCATGGCCCAGGGGAACGACCAGATCATTCTCTGCGAGCGGGGCATTCGCTCCTTCGACTCCGATTTCTGCCGGAACACCCTCGACCTTAACGCCGTGGCCATTGCCAAGCAGGAGACCCACCTCCCCGTCATCGTCGACCCCAGCCACGCCGCCGGGCGCTCCGACATCGTGAGCCTACTCGCCCGCGCCGCTATCGCCGTCGGCGCCGATGGGCTCCTCATCGAGGTCCACCCCACGCCCGAACAGGCCCTCTGTGACGGCTCCCAATCCCTCTCCACCGGCCAGTTCCAACGCTTCATGGATGACCTGGCTCCCCTTGCGGCCGCTTGTGGTCGCCACCTCGCGCCGCTCGCCGCGCTAGTGTGACTTTGCTTATTTGGGAAACAAAGCTGCGTCTTCACCCCAGGCAGCGCGCTCTTTCCTACAGCGTAGGGGCGAATCCTTCGGCGGAAGAATTCGCCCTACATCTCCCGAAATCAACGTTTGTCACAAACCGGGCAATCCCCCGGCCGGGCTGGCGCAGACCTTGCAGCATGAAGGGTCAGAATCATCACCAAGAGGGGAGATAACCTAAATGCTCGAGCCCGCGAAGACAGTCCTGCCCAACGGCGTGCGCGTTATCAGCGTCACCCAGGCGGAATCCGCCTCCGCCTCTCTGCGGTTCCTACTCAAGGCTGGCAGCGCCTTCGAGACGGAGGAGGAGCAGGGCATAAGCCATTTCACCGAACACCTTCTCTTCCAGGGCACCGAGCGTCGCCCCAGCTTCGGCGCCATCGGGCGGGCTATCGAGTCCATCGGCGGCAGCATCAACGGCCAAACCGGCCATCTGGTAACCTCCTATTACTCTCACGTTCTCCCTGCCCACCTGGAAACCGCCTTCGACGTGCTGAGCGACCTGCTTCTGCATCCCCGCCTGGATCCCAACGAGGTGAACCGCGAGCGCCAGGTGGTGCTAGAAGAGATAAACCGCCGCCACGACCGGCCCGACGAGTACGTCTGGTCCATCCTCCAGAGGCTCCTCTGGCCCGGCCAGGCGATGGGGAGAGAGACTCTGGGCACGCCCGAGACCCTGGCTACCTTCGACCGCGACAAGCTGGCCAGCTACCTACGCCACTGGTACCGCTCAGCCGACCTCGTCGTCGCCGCGGCCGGCCCGCTTCCCCACGAGGAGGTGATCGAGCTTGCCAATCGCTACTTGGGAGAGATGCCACTATCCGACCCCCATCCCCTGCCGGAAGCCACCCTCCAGCCTGGCAGAGACGTGCAGGTGGAGCCGCGCCCGACAGCCCAGACCCATCTATGTCTCGGCTTCCCTGCCTTCGGCCATCTCGACCCCCGCATCACGCCCTATCAGGTTCTAATCACCCTGCTGGGGCGGGGGATCAGCTCCCGACTGTTTCTCAGCGTCAGAGAACGTCTCGGTCTCGCCTACTCGGTAGGCGCTGCCGCCGTCGACCTCGTGGTCACGGGCGGCCTCGTCGTACGCTCCGGTCTGCGCTCCGACCGGTTGAGCGATGCGATCAAGACCGTTATCTGGGAGTTGGAGCATCTCAAGAGCCAGCCCGCCACGGAGGAGGAGCTCGCCCGGGCCAAAGAGCTGGAAAAGGCCAAGATCCTCTTCGGACTGGAGCGGGCCGAAGTGGTAGCCGATCACTTCGGCGGCCAGGAGCTGCTGCTGGGGCGGATGGAGCCCATAGAGAACATGGTGAGAAGGATAGACAGCACCACCGTCGAGGAGTTACAGGTCCTTGCCCGCTCCCTGTTCCGCTTCGACGACCTGAAGGTCGCCGCCATCGGCGACCTGGACCGGGATGTCCTCGCTCGCTACCTCGACCAGTCGCTGGGCACCTAGCCGGGCGGGGACCAAACACGAAGGCACGAAGTCGCACAAAGAACACAAAGAGACTTAGTGGTGCATCCGGTAAGTAGTTGCAATCCATCCCGCTCAGGGCGTCCTTCAGCGGAAGGACGCCCCTACATGTGGGTCAACGTAGCCAAAACATGTAGGGGCGGCTCGGGAGCCGCCCATGACCACCGTTTCTGTTAGTACCACGGATTCACCGGATGGACCACTTGGTGCTCTTCGGCTACTTGATGCCTTCGTGTTTCCGCTGTCCACCGGCGCTGACCGCTACGGGCGTGGCGATCTCGTTTTCCCGAATAAGCCGCCGCCCTCTTCCACGTCGACTCGCAGGGTCAGCAAAACGCCGGCCACGGCCCGCCAGAAGACGGCCGACAGCGTCAGCTCGACGATCTCCCTGGCGTTCAGGAAACTGCCGGCGCGGGCGAAGGTTTCATCCGTGACGTCGTCGCCCCTGAACACCTCGTCGGCGAACTTGAGCACAGTTTTCTCTCGCTCGTCGAAGGCGCCGCTGCTTTCCCAATCGGCTACGGCGGCTATCTGCTCCTCGGTCACCCCTACTTCCCGGGCTATCGCCGCGTGCTGCGTCCACTCGTACTGGCAGCCACTGAGCACTGCCACCCTCAGGATCACGATCTCCCGCAGCTTACCGTCGAGCTGGGCCTTCGTCATCAAGGCATTCCCCAGTTTCATGAAGGGCAGCATGCCCGCCGGGGTATGGCCCACCATGCGATAGATATTGACTATCCTCGCCCCATTCCGCTCCAGCTTGCGAAAGACCTCTTGCACCGCCGGCTCGGCGTTGAACCGGTCGACATAAGGCAATCGCGCCATCTCTTGTCCCTCCTTTTCCTTTTCCGCGGACTTGCTCCGCTTGACATTCAACCGTCCGGAAACCTATATCGTTAGCGTAAGGTGCGGAGGTGGCTCAGTGGTAGAGCATCTCCTTGCCAAGGACAGGGTCGCGTCCTTCTGCTGAAGGACGAATCTCGTCTTCCGCTCATTATTCCTCCGACAGCTCGTAGTACCGGAGCCGCACGCCCACGAACTCCCGCTCGTCGAGAAGTCGGCCATTCCTATCCAGCCAACCCCGTACAAGGGCGCGGTCGTCCCAGAAATCCTCCTCGGCGATGAAGAGCCATAGACGTTTGATGCCGCCCGTGGCGGCCTTCAGCTTGTTGCTCACCTCCTCCTCGCTCACGCCCTGATTGGCGTAGGGAGGGTCTACCCAGCGGTAAGGGCTCCGATGATAGTAGTCAAACGAGCGCCGCATATAGGGCATTACCGCCACAACCGCATCGTTTCGCTGACCCTCGGCCTCGTAGTATCGTACGGCCGCTCGGAAGTCGGCCTTTATGGTCGTGTGCTGCAAGTGGTAGGCAGCCATCCAGGAGACCACCGCGACCAAAGTGGCGCAGGCAACCAGCAGCACTGCCGACCGGCGACCAATGGCGATGAGACCGGCGGCCACGAGGATCTGGAACCCCGGCGCGACGACGATCAGATAGCGCTCCGTGAACATCGGGTAGCGGAGCGATACGGCGTAGAAGGCGACCAGCGGCGCCACCAGGTAGAGCAGCGCGCCAATCACCGGCCAGCGCGATGGGGGCTGAGCCTCCCCCCGACCTAGGACCACCGCGCAACATAGGAGAAAGATGAACAGGGTGAGGGTAAGCGCGTTTCCGCCGCTGGCGCCCACGCTAAAGGCCGATAGGAGTGCTGTCGCCATCTCCCGCAGGGGCAGGACCGCGTAGGGGCTGGGGGGCGGGTTCAGCAGCAGCGGCCACTGCCACACTGCCAGCGGCACGTACGGGACTGTGAGCCAGACGGCAGCGGCCAAAAAGCCGCCAAGACGATTCCTGAATCGCGAGATGCCGGCGAAAAACACCGCCGCCTCTCCCACCAAAACGAGCGCGGCGAAGAAATGAACGTAGAGCGCCACGCTGGTGCTGGTCACGTAGAGAATCCAGAACCACGGGCCGTTGCTCTGCATAGCCTTCAGGAAGAGGTAAGCCGACAGCAGAGTGAGGGCGGCGAGGAGGGAGTACATCTTGGCCTCTTGGGAATACCAGATGTAGTACGGCGACAGCGTGGCAACCGCCGCCGCCGCCAGACCCGTCCACCGGCCCAAGACGAGAGCCCCCGCCGCATAGGTAAGGGGAATCGCCACGACGCCGAAGGCCACCGAAAGGAACCGCACCGCGAACTCCGAGCTGCCCGCCAAAACCAGCCAATAGTGGAGGATCAAGGAGTACAGCGGCCCGTTCTCGCCGACGGCGATGAATCTACTTACCAGCGACCGCAGGCCCTCCCGGGCGAAGAGGACGGCGTCCACCTCGTCTCGCCAGAAGCTCTGAAACTCCAACTGGTAGACCCGCAGACCGAAGGCGGCGAGAGCCAGCGTGACGAGAAGAGCCGGCAACAGCCACTCATCTCGCCGGCTATCGGCGAGCCGACGCCAGGCTCTCTCCCAACCCTCCATCCGCCGTCTCCCTTCTCCTTCCCAACAAGAACCCCACAGCCACCACTATGGGAAACTGTGGGGTACGACATCCCGGGGGGCTTCGAATCTCTTTCGCAGGCCAACAGAACGCAAGCCTGGACGGTGAGGCTTCAGCCGGTGAGGCCAGTCGAGCGACCAGGCGAATCGAACATTACCGGCTAAAGCCTCACCGTCCAAGGGTGTGCTTGCTTGCAACGTGGGTAGAAATCACGAATCTCACTCGAGCGGCTGCTCGTTTGCGTCCCCCAGTCCCCGCCGGGCCGCCAGCCGGCGCAGAAGAAGCCCGGCCACCGTCGATGTCAGGCCAGCCAGAAGCAGCGCCCTCAGCCAATCCACGCCGTCGCCTGTGCGGGGCAACTGGCGTGGCGACGTCGGGACGGGCGTCGAAACGGTGATGGCCGACTGACTTATCATCAGGCCGAACAGACCTGGCTGCGTGGCCGAGGCCTCCACCAGGCTATCGCTTGGCCAGGGTCTGCTCACCGAGCCGAGCCAGATCCGGCTACTCGAGCTGTAGTAAGCTAGGCCGAGGCGATTTGGATCGCCCCCGGCCGTCGATAGGTCGGCGGGCCCGTACTTGGCCCGCACTACGATTGGCTGTTTGAACGTAGTTATGGGGACGCCATTGCGGGAGACGTCGACGCTAAACAGATTGCTACCGATCTTGAACGAGCCCGGTGTGGTAGGCGAATCGCTGGGCGGCCGCGGCGCAACCACCACCAGGGCGTTATCGTCCAGCGCCCCGGCGGGGATGACTACGCTTACCCGACCATCCTGAGTGCTGATGGTGCCTCCCGTCGCCGCCGAGATGGTGCCGCGCTGGGCGCCGGCAAAGGTGGGCACCGCCGTCGGCGTGGAAGTCGCCGTCCCAGAAGGGGTGGCGGTCGCCGTCCCCGTGGCGGTGGGGGTCGCCGTGGCGCTGCCTATGGTAGCGGTGGGGGTGGCCGTATCCGTGGCCGTGCTAGTCGCCGTGGCTGTGCTGGTTGCCGTCGGCAAAGGCGTTCGCGTATCCCAGGTGGGCGTGACGCTGGGTGTAGATGTCGCCGTAGGACTCAAAGTGGGAGAAGGCGTAGGCGTCTGAGTCGGCGTCGACGTTTCTGTCGGCGTCGGCGTCACGGTCGGTATGGCGCTCAAACAGAAATCTGCCTGCTGGCTGCTCCCCGGCGCCACGTAGCTGAGGTATCGTGAATCTCCGTAATACCCGGTCTTCGCCACGCCCACCGTGGCGCTGAAAGGCGACACAGCCGTGACGGTGTACAGACCGGACGCGTTGGTCGTGGCCCACTGAACCTTGTCTCTGTCGGCGACAGTTACCTGGGCATAGGCCAGCGGCGTGCTGGCGTCGGGCGGGTAACAGCCCACATTCGGGTTTGCGAGAACCAGCCCCCAAACGGTCGCCGGCAACGGCGTGGCCGTGGGCGTGCTGGTCCCTGTCGCCGTGGGCGACGCGGTCGGCGTCGGCGACGTGGTCGGCGTGGTGGTGACCGTCAGCATCGGTGAATCGACTAGGGGGACGACCCCCCATGTCCCGGCGTTGGCCCCTCCGCCATTCGTAAGGAACACGACGACCAGCGCCGCGATTAGCATAATGGGCAGAAAAGGCACAATGGCCCTGAACTCACGCGAGAGGCCATGAGGTTCGTTCATCAAGAAATCCTCGTCCGCTTTCTGGAGAAATAGCAAAGACCGACCGGGTAACAGAACCCACTATAGCACAGCAGTTTCTGTAGTGTCAATAAGAAACTGCTGAACAATCGTAAGATTATGTGGATAAGGAGCATGTTTCGGTGGATAAAGCAACCCTCATGTGGATATGTCGATGCTTTCTGCCACCGCTATGCTCGATTTGCCTCCTGCTCACCGGGAATCAGCGAAATCGCAACGGTCCTTTTGTCCAGAGATCTCCACAGGAATCCAAGGGCATGTTTTCCGGTCATTTCCCTTTTCCTCCCTTGTCCTCACCACTTATCCACTTATCCCACTGCACTACTATCTACTTCTATATTCATATACAGGAAATAGTTCGAACGGGGAAATCTAGGTGCCTATCGGTCGATACGTATCTATGGGAAGCTCGCGTCCGCGAAACCGCTCGATCGATAGGGGGCCGATGTCGATAGAACTTCGCCGTAGAAGGATGAGCTGAGCAATGGCGCGGCCGATGGCTGGGGAGAGCATGAATCCGTGGCCGCTGTGGCCGGCAGCGGCCACGAATCCCTCAAGGCCGGGGACCTCGCCCAGAACCGGCTCGTGATCGGGGGTGATATCGCGTGGGGCTGCCCAACCGGATACCAGGGCCGCTTCCTCGAAGGGGGGAAAGCGGTAGGTAGCATATTCGGCCACCTGAGGGGCAAAGCTCCAATCGAGAGTGGTGTCGAAGTTGCTTGGCTCGCCTGGATTGCCAAGGCACATGAGTAGACCCTCGCCCTCCCGTCGGAAGTAGAAATCGTGGTGAGTGTCGAATAGAACGGGGGCATTGTCCGGAACCCTATCGAAAGGCCGGGTGAACCAGAGCATGCGCCGGAAGGGCCGAACAGGCAGGTCGATGCCGGCGGTCTCGGCCACCAGGGCGGCCCAGGGGCCGGCGGCGTCGACGACCACGGGCGCCAACACCCTGCCACCGTCGGTTCGCACACCCATCACGCGGCCCTTCGCCGCCTCCACTGCGGTGACCTCAGTCCACTGCACCACGGCGGCGCCGTGCTCCTTCGCCAAGTCGGCGAAGATGGTAGTGGCGAGATGGGGGTCCGTGTAGCCATCGCGGGCGCAGTACATAGCTCCAAGCACATCTTCCACGCGCAAGGAAGGGACCAGATCGCGCACAGCGGCTGCGGACAGGATCTGGGAATCGACGCCCAGGCGCCGCTGCAGGGCGACCTGCCTCCGTGCCTCTTCCAGCTCTGCCGACGCAAAGAGGAGATGGACATATCCGTGCTGGTGGAACTTGAGGCCCAAGGACTTCTCGCCGGCCAGATCCTCGAAGAAGGCGAGGCTTTCCTTGGCCAGCCGCACGTGCATCTCCGTGGCGAACTGCTGGGTTATCAAGCCGGCGGCGTGGCCCGTCGAGCCCGAAGCCAAAGCATTCTTTTCGATCAGCGCCACCTTGGCGCCCATCCTGGCCAAATGATAGGCCACCGACGCGCCCGTGCAGCCCCCGCCAATGACCACCACATCCGCTGTCTTGGGCAGTTCCGCCACGACTCCGTTTCCCCTTTCAGGCCCATTATACATAAAGAGGCGATGGTTGTCAGCCCTCAGAAGCATCAAAGCACCTGGCCATGTCCTTCGAGTAGACTATTGCCAGGGGACCGCGTTGGTGTTATAATAGCCCTAGGTGGAGCCCTTCTGAAAAGGGAGAGGCCCCCAGTACCTTACAACACATTGAGGCGGCAACAACGAACCTTTAAATCAGTCCCGTGAGGCTGTTAAGGAGAGAGCGTCGTAGTCCTTCGGAGAAGGATGCCAACGGCGGGCCCGGCATGGCCTTCAGCTACGGGCCGCAACCAACTTCCCTCTTACCAGCTTCGGTAAGAGGGTTTTTGTTATGCGACAAAAAGTGATCATGTCCGAGGCCGACATTCGCCGGGCCCTGACACGCATCGCTCACGAGATAGCCGAGAGGAACCAGGGCTGCCAGGACGTCGTGCTGGTTGGCATGCGGACCAGAGGGGTCCCTCTCGCCCGTCGCTTGTCGACGAATCTCGAGGATTTCGAGCAGATCAGGGTGCCCATCGGCCAGTTGGATATCACACCGTACAGAGACGACTTGGCCATTCGCCACATCGAGTCCCCAACTGTGCACAATACCGATATCCCCGTGGACCTCAACCGCAAGAAGGTGGTACTGGTGGACGACGTGCTCTACACCGGACGCACCACCCGGGCAGCGCTAGACGCCCTGATCGAGCGCGGCCGGCCGGAGAGCATCCAGTTGGCTGTCTTGGTGGATCGGGGACACAGGGAGCTGCCCATCCGACCTGACTACGTGGGCAAGAACGTGCCGACGTCGCTGGTCGAGGACGTCCAGGTGCACCTGCACGAGGTCGACGGAGCGGACGAGGTTGTGATCGTACAGCCTGCGGGAGAATAGGGTCATGCAGGTGAAAGGAGAGCCGATGTCAGACGAGAGCCTATTCGAGGAGGATAACTACATGAACGCGATCAAGCCCCACGTCAGCGATGTTTGGTTGGATGGGAATGAAGAGATCGTCATGGTTGAGGCGGAGTGCCCAAACCAAGATTGCGGCCACAAGGTGGTCTCCTTCTTCACCATGCCACGGGCGACGAGCAAGGTGCTGGAGTGCCGGATCTGCAAGACCAGGATGCTCATTAGCCTGCCGGCTGCGTGAGGAGAGGCTTGACACAGGAGACCCCTAATTTCGATCTAGTCATTCACAATGCCATCCTTCCCGCGGCCGAGCTATTGGAAGGATCCGGCCCCACTGATATCGGCATAAGCGCCGGTCGCATCGTCTATATCGGCGCAACTAGCGGCTATTCTCGCGCCTCCATGGATGCCCATGGTTCCCTCGTCACGCCAGGGTTTGTAAACGCCCACACTCACTTGGACAAAGCCGACCTGCTTAGCCGCATGACTCCCGATCAATTCGGCGGCACGCTGGAGAAAAATCGGGAGCTTCTCAAGAGCCTCAAGGGAAACTACTCGGTGGCTGAGGTTCTCGCCAGAGGCAAAGGGGTTGCTCTGGAAATGCTGATGCAGGGCATCACCGCCATTCGCACCCAGGTCGACGTGGACCCTACCGCCGGGCTGAAGGCTCTGGAGGCGATACTCGCGCTCAAGCAGCATCTTTCCCCCCTCATGACTCTGGAGGTCTGCGCCTTTCCTCAGGAGGGCGTGGTCAGGCCGGGCAATCGCGAGCTTCTGGAGGAGGCCATCCGCATGGGCGCCGACCTCGTCGGCGGTAACCCCGCCGTGGAGCCGGACCACGAGGAGCGGCTCAGGCACATCGATATCCTATTCGAGATCGCCAAGACTTTCGACAAGCGGCTCGACGTCCAGCTCGACGAGACTAACGACCCCCGCCATTTCTACCTGCCCTACTACGTGGACAAGGTCATCGCCGACGGCTTTCAGGGTCGCGCCACTGCCACCCATTGCATTTCGCTGTCGGCCGTTCCCGACGCGGTGGCCTTGCCAGTGATCGAGAAGGCAGCCAGAGGCGAGGTGAGCTTCATCATCACTCCCAGTTGCAACCTCATCACCCGCTTCGATCTGCCGGCCGGCGTGTCACGGCGACCAAGTAACAGCATTACCCGGATCAAGGACCTCCTCGCTCACGGAATAAGAGTGGCGCTGGGAACGGACAACATCCGGGATATCTTCTATCCCCTTGGCAATGGCAGCATGCTGCGGGAGATGCACGTGCTCGCCACCACTACCAGGCTGACGGGATTTGGCGAGGCGGAGAAGGTTTTCGACATGGCGACAGTCAACGGGGCGAGCTTATTGGGACTCGATTACGGTGTCGAGGTGGGCAAGAAGGCCGACCTAATCGTACTCCCGGCAGACTCCAGACGCAAAGCTTTGAGCCATCTGCCGGTCGCGCCCTATGTCATCCGGAACGGCCGGGTGGTCGCGACCAATGAGCTGAGTCAGAAGATCGCAGGTGATCGACAATGAGTATGACCAATTCCGAAATCGAGGCCCTCGTCCGCGACGCCATCGACCTCCACCTTCACGTCGGGATGGACATCCTGCCGCGGAAGTACACCGTGGAGGAGCTGTTTTTGGAAGAGAGGGGGAAGGTAGGCGGAGCAGCCGTTAAATCGCATAGCTTTCCCACAGTGCCCGACGTGGTGGCGGCCAGGTCCTTTCCTGGAAGGACCAAGGACGAGATGCTCCTCGTAGGCTCCGTCACCCTGAACTACTTCACCGGCGGCTTCAACCCCAGCGCCATCTACGCCGCGGCGGTTATGTCGCGGGGCTATCCGGTGGTCGTCTGGTTTCCCACCACGCACGCCGAAAACCACCTGGTGAAGAACCACAGCATGTACGAGATTCCGCCGGACTGGGTCAAGGACCCTGCCTTCACTTCCCGCTTCAAGACAGAGGTGAAGGCCATCAAGGTAACCGACTGGGCGGGGAACCTCATTCCCAAGGCCTGGCAGGTTCTAAACATGATGAGGGACATGGGGAATTGTGTACTGGCCACCGGCCACCTATCCTGGGAGGAGGCGAGAAAGCTATCGCTGGAGGCGCTGAACCTCGGCTTGAAGGTCATGGTGACCCATCCCATGCAGCGGGACATCGACATGCCGGTGGAAGTGCAGGTCGAACTGGCACGCAAGGGGGCTTTCATCGAGTTTTGCTACGTGATGTACCTTGACAGAGATCATCCGGAGGATTATCCTCCCGAAGATATGGTGAGGCAGATCCACCAGATCGGGGTCGAGCAGTGCTTCCTGTCCTCTGACGCCGGACAGGTTCGCAATCCCGGGCCGAGCGCCTGCCTCAAGGCCTTTGTCGAGCTCCTCGAGCCCCACGGCATCACGAAGGAGGAGTTCGAGACGATGATGGTGAGGAATCCGAGGAGGATACTGGGGTGGAGGGTAGAGGGTAGAGGAGGCACGGGGTGAAGAAGGCGATCCTCATTTTGGAAGACGGAACGGTGTTCAACGGGTACTCCTTCGGCTCGAGCGAAAGGGTCTATGGGGAGGTCGTGTTCAATACGAGCATGACCGGGTACCAGGAGATCCTGACGGACCCGTCCTACGCCGGGCAGATCGTCACGCTCACCTATCCCATAATTGGCAATTATGGGATCAATGAGGAAGACGTCGAATCACGGCGGATTCAGGTGGCCGGCTTCGTGGTTAGGGAGGATTGTGAGGACCCAAGCAACTGGCGCAGCCGGGGGACCCTCTCGGCCTATCTGGCCGAGCATAATATCGCCGGCATCGCCGGCGTCGACACGCGGGCCTTGACCCGGCGCCTGCGCTCCCTCGGGGTCATGATGGGGGCGGTGAGCACGGACGAGTCTCCCGCCGCCACCCTCGAACGCCTCCGCCAGTCGCCCAAGTACGACCTCATCGATTTCGTCCGGCAGGTTAGCACGGAAGAGCCTTATGCTTGGAACAGGCATGGCCCGGAGGAACCGCCCGAGATGACTTGCCACATCGTGGTCATGGATTTCGGCCTGAAATACAACATTCTGCGCTTGCTGCGGGAGAAGGGATGCCGTGTAACCGTGGTCCCCTGCACCTATTCCGCCGAACAGGTGCTCGCACTGCGGCCGGACGGCGTATTGCTGTCACCCGGACCCGGCGATCCCGCCATGTTGGGACACATCGTCGAAGCCATCAGGGGGCTCATGGGGAAAAAGCCCATCTTGGGAATCTGTCTCGGCCACCAACTATTGGGCTGGGCGTTGGGAGGCAAGACCTTCAAGCTCAAGTTCGGCCACCGGGGGGGAAACCATCCCGTAAAGGACCTTCTGAGCGGTCGGGTGCATATCACGAGCCAAAACCATGGCTACGCCGTGGATGCAGATGGCCTTCCCGGCCGGGTAGAGGTTACCCACGTCAATTTGAACGACGGTACGGTGGAAGGGCTGCGCTGCCGGGAGATCGACGCCATCTCGATTCAGTACCACTCCGAGGCCTCACCCGGCCCGCAGGACAACGTCTACGTCTTCGACCAGTTCCTGGCATTGGTTAGGGAGCGGCCGTAGAATGGGGGTTGCGGCAAACACAAAGTCACGAAGGTCACATGTTGTGGCATCAGTGGTGACGTCTCTGCCAGAGCCAAAGCCTGTTGGGGAGGGGTTAGGGTTGGGGCGGATCACGTCTACAGCCACCGTAGGGGCGAACGGCCGTTCGCCCCTACGCCGTTGCGACACCGCAATCAACGATAGAAGGTCCGACGGTAACTCCGCTTCTGGACGATCTGCAACGCTTGAAACCCAGGTGCCTTCGTGCTTAGCCGTTCCTGCCAGGCCGTTTCTCAAATGGGCCGGCGGGAAGCAGCGGTTGCTCGGACAGTACGAGGCCTGTTTTCCGGCCACGTTTGACCGTTACGTCGAGCCATTCATCGGCGGGGGAGCGGTATTCTTCCACTTGTGGAATACCGGCAGGGTGCCCGCTGGCGCTCTTCTCTTTGACAATAATCCGGAGTTGGTTGATACTTATGCGGCGGTCAGGGACAGCGTTGATGAGCTCATTGAACGCCTGCGGCTGCACAAGGAGAGACATGACCGCGACTACTACTATGCCGTCAGAGACGCCGACCGGCAGGACCATCGCCCTAGCGGGGTGGAGAGAGCGGCCCGGACCATCTACCTTAACAAGACCTGTTACAACGGCCTGTATAGGGTCAACAGCGAAGGACAGTTTAACGTGCCCGTGGGGAGCTACAAGAATCCTCGGATCCTCGATGAGAGTCATCTTAGGACAGCCAGCAGGGCATTGCAGAAAGCCAACCTCGATGTGAGGGGCTTCGAACGCCTGCTCGAGGTAGGCCGGGCCGGAGATTTCATCTACTTCGACCCGCCATACGATCCGGTGAGCAGGACCGCCAGCTTCACGGGCTACACGGCAAAGCGCTTTGGAGATGAGGATCAGCGCAAGCTTGCCAGGGTCTTCGCGAAATTGTCGGATCGCGGATGCTGGTGCATGCTCAGCAATTCCCATACGCCGTTGGTTTTGCAGCTCTATCGTGAGTTCAGAATCGAGGTCGTGGAGGCGAATAGGGCGATCAATTCGAAGGCTAACGGCAGGGGCAGAGTAAATGAAGTCGTCGTTCTGAACTATTGACAGGGTTGCGATGTCTGAACCGCAGATTACATTGATTAGAGGATTTCGCAGATAGTATCGTTTGGCCGGCGAGGGCGAGCCGATGACGACAGTCACATGCGGACGATGCCGGGGCGACTTAGCCGATGGCGCTAGGAATAGTATTCTGGCTGATGGGGTAGGTCAGCCGGTCTGCGGCGAGTGCAGGCGAACGTTGCTGGCTCAGTTTGCCGCGACTCTGGCCGTTCTTGGCCTCGGCGTGGCTCTGTCGTCGGTGGTGGTAGACATGCCCGCTGCCCTGTTCGTCGCCTTCGGCGGTGGCCTATTAGTAGTCGCGGGGATGGCATACCGCTGGGAGAGGGTTGAGGCGAGTGCCCTCTGGGCGCGGATAAGGGTAGAGGCCACCCCCTCTACTCTCTACCCTCTACCCTCTACCCTATCTCACGTAGCCATATTCGGCGCCTTGTTCTCGGCCTACTACGTGGCCAACCTGGCCTGCGGCGACTGGAATCCGCTGGCGGTGGGGTGCAACGGCACTTGCAAAACGGTCATGTGGGGATCGCTTGGCAGCATGGCCCTTCTGTCGACTGCCTATATCATGGGCTACCG
Source organism: Chloroflexota bacterium (assembly GCA_016190625.1). Lineage (GTDB taxonomy): Bacteria > Chloroflexota > Dehalococcoidia > JACPQF01 > JACPQF01 > JACPQF01. Next base: position 60,352 of record JACPQF010000089.1, read on the forward strand.
GAAGGCGGTTTGGCCGATGCTGGGAGTGGCGGTTGTCCAGAACTACCCTCACTGCCAGTGCGAAAACGGCTTCTACGTCCAGGCCTTGGGGGTACAGCCCCTCTGTCTGATAGTTCCCACGCTGGTGGGACTGACGAATCTGTGGATGATGCGTATAGGGACGTTCAAGCCGGTGGGCTTTGCCCTGATTCTGTCCCTGCTGGCCGGCGCCTTCGCCGTGGCCATAGCGCATCGGCTGGGCAGTGAGATATTGATTGGCTCGGTGGGCTGATTCGGACCGTATTCTAGCGGTCCAAGTGGGGACCTCAGGATGGTCTTAGAGGTGTTGCAATGCGGATCCAGTTAACGGCGGTTTTCAAGAAAGTGCCAGAAGGCTACATCGGCTTTGTCGAAGAGCTTCCTGGTGCCAATACACAAGGTGACACACTCGAAGAGGCGAGGGCTAATCTTGAAGAGGCGGTTAGGATGGTCTTAGAGGCGAATCGCGAATCGAGCGAGGAAACGCTCCAAGGGACAGACGTAATAAAGGAACCATTGAGACTGTCCGCGTGAAACGAGTCGACTTGATAAGACATGGAGCAACAATGGCAAAGATCAGCAAGGTATTGGTAATAGGTTCAGGCCCAATTGTGATCGGGCAGGCGGCGGAGTTCGACTACGCCGGCACGCAGGCGTGCAAGGCGCTGCGGGAGGAAGGGGTCACTTCCGTTCTCGTCAACTCCAATCCCGCCACCATCATGACCGACCAGGGCATTGCCGATATCGTCTACATCGAGCCGCTTACGGTCGAAGCGCTGGAGCGCGTCATCGAGCGAGAGCGCCCGGACGGCCTTCTGCCCACTCTGGGCGGGCAAACCGGCCTAAACCTTGCAGTCGATCTTGCCGACGCCGGCGTGCTCGATAGATTCGGGGTGAAGCTACTCGGTACCTCCCTCGATACCATACGCAAGGCGGAAGACCGGGAACTGTTCAAGAAGATGCTGGTGGACATCGGCGAGCCGGTCCCCGAAAGCATCATCGCGACCACCATCGCCGAGGCGCGCCAGTTCGCCGAGCAGATCGGCTTCCCCATTATCGTCCGACCCGCTTATACTCTTGGGGGAACCGGCGGCGGCATCTCTTTCAGTCCGGAGGACCTTCCCACGGTCGTGGGCAACGGCCTCGCCGCCAGCCCCATTCGCCAGGTGCTGGTGGAGCGCTGCGTCCTCGGCTGGAAGGAGATCGAGTACGAGGTCATGCGGGACGCCGCCGACAACTGCATAACCGTCTGCAACATGGAGAACATCGACCCCATGGGCGTGCAC